>JARLIT010000263.1 GCA_031291575.1 Ancalomicrobiaceae bacterium | reverse complement strand
GCCAGAGCGCAGGTGTAGGCGAGATCGGCAAGTGTCGCGACGTCACTGCCCTGCGGCTTGATCACAGGACAAATGAGCCCACCCCGCGGCCGGTTGGCGCGGGTGCGGACGCCGGCAATGCCGAAGCGGGCGCCCGGGAAGCGCTTGGCCAGCACTTCGTCCAGCTCGAGCCCCACGACCTTGAGACCCTTCTGGATCGAGGAGTTGCCGAAGATCACGTTGAGCAGCTGGGGCAGGTCATTGCCGACGCTGTCCGGGCTGTAACTGATACGGGCGCAGTAGATTCCCTCGTCCTCGGGGGTGATCGCCTCCACCCGACCGAGAATGACGTCCTCGATATAGCCGTGCGGGACCACGTCGCGCGGGACCTCGACGGTCTGTTCGAGGGTGACCCCCGCCGCCCGGTCCGTGGCCTCCTGGAGGCTGCCGGAGAATATGCGGTAGGTCACAGAGAAGCGGGACATCAGAGTGCCTCCGCCTTGGCCACCGAGTGGACGGCGTCGATGCGGACGGCATCGAGGTCGGCATCGGTAATGCCGAAGCGGGTACCGATGAGGCGTTCGATGCCTGCCACCAGCGCCGTGGCGTCGAGGCCGTAGTAGTGCATCAGGTAGGGCCGCGATCCGCCGTGGGCATAGGTGTCCTTGAGGCCGAGGCGGATCAGGCGCTTGCCGACGCCGTGATCGGCCATGGTCTCGGCGACCAGCGAGCCGATGCCGCCTTCGGTCACATGGTTTTCGAGCGTGACCACGCCATGCTTGACCGCGGCGATATGGTCGAGCAACGCCTCAGTGTTGAACGGCTTGATGGTGTTGAGATGCAGATGGCGGATCGAGATGCCGGCCTTGGTCAGGGCGCCGCGGGCGCGCAGCGCCTCCTCGGTGGTGATGCCGGCAGTGACCACCAGCACGTCGGAACCGGTTGACAGTTCGCGCATCTTGCCGACCTCGATCGGCGTGTCGAACAAGCGGGGGACCGACCCTCGCAGGACGCGGCAATAGACCGGACCATCGACGGAATCGGCGGCGGCGCAGATCGACTCGACTTCAGTGGCATCACCGGTCTCGAGAATGGTCATGTTGGGGATCGAGCGCATCACCGAGATGTCCTCGATCGCCTGATGGGTCATGCCGCCGGGCGTGGTAATGCCTGGCAGGAAGCCCATGAGGCGGACCTTGCGGCGCGGATAGGCGACGGAAGCCATCAGCTGATCGTACGGACGACGGTAGAGGAAGACGCCGAACGTATGCAGGAACGGGCGGAAGCCGGCCAGCCCGAGGCCGCCGGCAAAGCTCATCATGTTCTGCTCGGCCATGCCGAGGGACAGGAAGCGGTCCGGATGGCGATCCCGGAAGCCGTCGACCTCGCAGGACGAGGTGAGGTCGGCCGACAGGCACATGACTTCCGGATGGGCGAGCGCGTACGCCTCGAAGGCGCTCGCGTAAGGACGGGTGACCATTTCAACCATGACGCGACCTCAATGAACGTAATCAACGGCAGGGATGCCGAGTTCGGCGGCAATTGCGGCGTTGGCCGCAGCGCGGTCCTCGTCACTCTTGAAGCGGACGTAGTGCAGGCGGGGAAACCGCCTCTTGAGGTGGCTCATGCCCTGGTAGGGGCTTGTGCGCGCCAGAATGATCAGCGGCTGGCCGGGGTGGGACAGCCGAGACGCGTCGCGCATCGCCGTGATGTCGTGACCGTCAATCTCGGCGACCACCGCTCCGAATGCCTCGAACTTGGTCTTGATGTCGCGGACGTCCATCACCGAGTCCATGGCACCGTCGCATTGCTGGGCGTTGACGTCACAAATGGCCTGCAGCGTGTCGACGCCGAAATTGGCTGCTGCCTGCACCGCTTCCCAGGTCTGTCCCTCCTGGACCTCGCCGTCGGACATGAACACCCAAACACGGCCGGTCTCGCCCTTGAGACGCCGCCCAACCGCCAGCCCACAGCCGGTGGACAGGCCGATGCCGAGCGTGCCGTTGTGCACCTCCATGCCCGGCGAATGCTCGGCGCCGATCATCTCGACCGACGAGCCGTCCTTGTTGAATTGCAGCAGCCCTTCGGGCGCCATGCGGCCGACCTCGATCAGCGTCGCATAGGCAGCCAGCGCGTAGTGGGCCGGAGCGATGAACAGGCGATCAAACTGCGGCGCGGCGGGGCCGTTATAGCCGGCGCCGGTGTGATAGGCCGTGTTACCGGCCGACGGGACGCCAACGAACGGAGTCGGGATCATCGGAAGCGTCGGCTCGCCGATGTTGAGTTCCTCATTGTAGAGCCACGCCAACTGCTCGGCGGCGGAACAGGCTTGGCTGAGATAGCCGCCGTTGTTGCGGATCGTGTGTTCGAACACCCGACGACGGATGCCGAGCGCTACCTCCTCGGTTGCCCTCGCATTGTGCATTTGCCAACTCTCCAGATGAAACGACCGAACCTTGCGGGTCGCTCTTACATATGTCAAAATAGATCGCATTTGTAAAGACGGGAATTGACTATCAGGGTGGGGAGACGGAGCAATATGGGCGAGAGATATGCGTGTGCGCATTGGGGCAGCTATGTTGCCAGGGGCGAAGGCGAGGCGCTGCGGCTTGAGCCGGTCGCCGACGATCCAACTCCCTCGGTGATTGGCGAGGGTTGGCTCGGCGCGGTTCGCGATCGGGGAACACGCATCCTTCGCCCTGCCATCCGCAAGGGCTGGCTCGACAAGCGGGACGGCAAGAGCCGCAACGCCGACGGCTTCGTCGAAGTGGGCTGGGACGAGGCGCTGGATATGGCGGCGTCGGAGCTCTCGCGCGTCATCAAGACCCACGGCAACCGGGCGATCTTCGCCGGTTCCTACGGCTGGGCGAGCGCCGGGCGCTTCCATCACGCCCAGTCGCAGCTGCGGCGGTTCCTGAACACCATCGGCGGCTACGTATCGGCGGTCGATACCTATTCCCACGCCACCGGCGAAGTGCTGCTGCCGCACATCACCGGCATGAGCAATCGCGTCTTTCAGGACGAGGTGACCAGTTGGCCGCTGCTGGCCGCCCATTGCCAGCTGCTCGTCTGTTTTGGCGGCATTTCCGGCCGGACGGCACAGGTGATGTCAAGTGGCACGTCACGCCACGAGGTCGACAGCTGGCTGCAGGTGGCGCACCGAAACGGCACGCGCATCGTCAACATCTCGCCCAACCGTTCGGACATGGCGATCGAATTCGGGGCCGAATGGATTGCGCCGCGGCCGAACACCGATACCGCGTTGATGATGGGGATCGCCCACGCGCTGCTGACCGCCGGTAAGGTCGACCGTGCCTTCCTCGACCGCTACACGGTTGGTTGGGACCGTCTTGAGGCCTACCTCCTCGGCCGAACGGACGGACAGGCCAAGACGCCGGAGTGGGCCGCCGCCATCACCGGCCTCAGCCCCGAGACGATCCGGGCGCTTGCCGCCGACATGGCGGCGCTGCGCACGACGATTTCGCTCACCTGGGGGATTCAGCGGGCCGACCACGGCGAACAGCCACTGTGGATGGGCCTGGCGCTCGCCGCCATGCTCGGCCAGATCGGCACGCCGGGCGGAGGCTTTGCCTTCGGCTACGGCTCGACCACGCCGGTCGGTCGGCCCGGCAACCACATCAACTGGCCGTCGCTGGCGCAGGGGCAAAACCCGGTCAAGGATTTCATTCCGGTGGCGCGCATCTCGGATCTGCTGCTCCACCCGGGCGACAGCTTCACCTATGACGGCGAGACGCGGACCTATCCTGAGATCCGTCTCGTCTACTGGGTGGGCGGCAATCCCTTCCATCATCATCAGGATCTCAATCGCCTGTCGCGTGCCTGGACGCGACCGGAAACCGTCATCGCCCACGACATCTGGTGGACGGCGACCGCTCGGCGTGCCGACATCGTCCTGCCGATCAATTCGCCGCTCGAACGGCCCGACATCATGATGAACCGGCGCGACCCGGCGCTGATGTTCATGGAGGCATTGATGCCGACGATCGGCGAAAGCCGAAGCGACCACGATGTCTTCCGCGACCTGTCCCGCCGGCTGGGCAGCTTCGACGCCTTCACCGAGGGCCGCGACGAAGACGGTTGGCTCAGCCATCTGTGGGATCAGGCCACAGCCGTCGCTGCCAAGGAGAACGTTACGCTGCCCGACTTCGAAGCCTTCCGCGCTGCGGGCCGGTTCGACTGCCCTTGGACCGACAAAACGCGGACGCAATTCGGCGCCTTTGTCGAGGATCCGGAGGCCCATCCCTTAGCGACGCCGAGCGGCCGCATCGAGATTTCTTCCGACTGGATCGATCGCCTCGGCCTAGCCGACTGCCCCGGTCACCCGGTGTGGCTCGAGCCGGCCGAATGGCTGGGCAAGGCCGGCGTCGACGGCATGCTGCATCTTGTTTCTGGTCAGCCACTGACGCGCCTGCACGGCCAGATCGATAACGGACCGCGGTCGCGCGCCAGCAAGGTCAGAGAGCGCGAGCCGGTCTACCTTCACCCGGACACCGCCCGGCGCTACGGCATTGGCGATGGCGACATCGTCCTCATCTCCAACGCCCGCGGCCGTTGCCTCGCCGGAGCCGTGATGACCGACAACGTGCGGCCCGATGTCGCCTGGCTGGCGACCGGCGCCTGGTTCGACCCTCAGGTGATCGACGGCGACATGGTCGAGGTCCACGGCAACCCCAACGTCCTGACGCTCGACAAAGGCACGTCCGGCCTTTCCCAGGCCAATATCGCCCACACGACGCTGGTTCGCATTGAACGCTGGACGAGCGAACTCCCCGCGCTCACGGTGTTCTCGCCGCCCGCCTTCGCCGGGCGCTGACCTGTCAAGACGCAAGAACCATCGCGCCAGGGGGCAGACCGCCGCAACGCGGGATCGGTCCCCGGCGTGGAGCCCGTTTGGCTTTGCGCCCGACGAACCACTGGCGAGGAGAAATCCGTCAAACCTTCAAGCGGCGTTGCGCGATGGCAAACACCAGCGCCACCACCAGGATGATGCCGGACAGCGCGTCCTTGGCGTTGAAGTCCAACCCCATCAGGTTGAGCCCATTGGCGATCATGCCAAGGAATACGACGCCGACCGCTGTCCCGAGCACGTTCGGCCGGCCACGCGGATGCATGGAGGCTCCAATGAACACGGCGGCGATCGACTGCATCAAGTAGGCATTGCCGGCCAGCGGGGTGAACATGCGCAGGTTCGCCGACACCATGATGCCACCGATCGCGCAGGTCATCGAAGCGACGATGAAGCCGAACGACGTGTAGGTCTTGACGTTGATGCCGGCGATGCGGGCGGCCGAGGGCTGCATGCCGATGGCATGGAAGCGTTTGCCGAATACCGACCGTTCAAGCAATACGTAGAAGGCTGCCAAGACCACAACCCCGATGACGATCTTCATCGGGATGCCGAACAAGTTGCCGACGGCAAGATTGTAGTATTCGGTCGGTAACCGGCGGAACGAAATCGGTCCGCCTCCGTTGGTGAAGATGCGCTGCACCGAGCCGCCGATGAAGAACACCCCGAGCGTCGCCAGAAACGGGCTGACCGACAGGCGCACCACCAGAATGGCGTTGAGCAGGCCGACGATGGCGCCGCCGGCAAGTCCGCACAGGATCGCCACATACCAGCTGGCGTCGTAGTCCTTCATGGCGACGATGGCGAAGGCCGCGCCGAAGTCGAGAGCGACGCCGACGGAGAGGTCGATGCCACCCAGAGCAACGACCAGTGTCATGCCCAGGGCCACCACCAGCAGAATCGCCGATCCCTCGAGGATATTGGTAAGATTGCCGAGGCTCAGGAAGGCGCCGTTGTAGACGGCGAAGAACAGGAAGCAGGCCAGCATCACCAGGAGGAAGCTGTGCCGCGCCAAGTTGCCGAGGACTGGAGCCGTCGATCCGGTCGGGCTTGAAGAAGCTGCCGCGTTCATATGTTCACTTTCCTGGAAAGAGCCGACGAGGCTACGACCACCAGAATGAGGCCACCCTTGATGCAGCCGGTCCAGAAGATATCGATCCCGACCGATCCGAAGCCGACCGACAGCGCCGAAACCAAGACGGCTCCGAGGACGGCGCCCCAGAGCGTGACGATGCGCCGGGGAGAGAATGCCGCGCCGAGGAACGTGGCGAGCACCATCTCCATCATCATGTTCTCCTCGGTGCCGGGTGCCCAGCCGGATCCTCTCGCCAGCACGAAGATCGAGCCGATGCCGGCCGCGAGCCCGGCAATGACGAATGCCGTCGCGATGAATTTGGCCGGCGACAGGCCGGAGATCTCGGCGGCGTCCCTGTTGCCGCCGACTGCCTGCAGATTGAGCCCCCAGCGTGTCCGGTGCAGAACGAAATAGAACACGGCGCTGATCACGCAGGCGGCGATCACGCCGACCGGTACTCCCGCGATGACGCCGTCACGCAGCCAGACGACCAGTGGATCGGTGACGTTGATGCGGCGGCTCGCCGTCACCACCTTGCCAATGCCGACGAAGGCAGTCGCACTGGCAAATGTCGCCAGCAGCGGCGTCATGCCGACGAGGACGACCAGAAAGGCGTTGACGAGACCGCAGGCAACCGCGGTCAACAGACCGATCAGCAGCGCCGGCCCGATGAACCACGCGTGGTTGGTGACGAGATCGGCGACGACCGCCGCCGCCAGAACAGCAGCGGCCGGTATCGACAGATCGATACCGCCCGAGACGACATCGTCGCCGCCGGCCATGACGACGGTGGCGAGGCCGAGACTGACGATGGTGGTCGGTATGCTCTGCTTGAGGATCAGAGCAAAGGTCGACGGTTCGAGAAAGCTCGGGGAAGCGATGCCGAGATAAACGAACATCGCCAGGAATACGATCAAGGGCAACGACGGGGCGACCGCCCGGGCCAGACGGCCGATGTCGAAGGATTGGCGAGGTGAGGCCAGGCTGGTCATGCGGTGGCTCCGTGCTGCAACTCGCCGCCGGTAGTCAGCGCGATCAGCTGGTCGAGACTGGTGGTGGCGGTATCAACGTCGGCGATGATCGTGCCGCGCAGCAGCACGAGGATCCGATCGCACAGACCGAGGAGTTCGTTGGGATCGGACGACGAAACGAAAACCGCGGCGCCTTCGCCGGCCAATTTTTCGATCAGGCGATAAATCTCCACCTTGGCGCCGACGTCGACACCGACCGTCGGTTCATCCAGGATGAACAGACGCGAACCGGTGACGAGCCAACGTGCCAGCACGACCTTCTGCTGGTTGCCGCCACTCAGAAGGCGGGAGATCGCACCGACATTGTGTGGCCGCACGTCGAGCCGGTCGGCGACGCTTTCGGCGCGTTTGACCGCAGCCGCGCGGTCGATCAGGAAGGCGCGCGCCACGTCCTGAAGCGATGCAAGGTTGATGTTGTCGGCGACCGCCATGTCGAGCACCAGCCCGTCTTGCCGGCGGTCGCGCGGCACCAGCACGATGCCATGCTTGACCGCATCGGCCGGCGACTTCAGCGTGAGCGGCTTGCCATCGAGCAGCATCCGGCCAGTCGCTGCCCGCCGCAGTCCATAGATCGTATCGACGAGCTCCTCCCGCCCGGAGCCGATCAGTCCGGCAAGTCCGACGATCTCGCCGCGCTTGATCTCAAGGTTGATGTCGGAGAAATGCTTGCGGTCGGCGAGCCCCTCGATGGTGAGCAGCGGCTCGGACGGGGCATGATTTTTGACCGGATAGAAATCTGCGATGTCCCGGCCGACCATCATGTTGATCATCCGGCCGGAATCGCGCAGCCCGATGTCGTCGATAACACCGACGTCGCGCCCGTTGCGGAACACCGCCACCCGGTCGCAGATCGACGTGATCTCGCCCAGATAGTGCGAAACATAGATCATCGAGATGCCGTGCGCCTTGAGGCGGGCGATCGCATCGAACAACTGGTCGATTTCGGCGCTGGCGAGCGGGGCCGTCGGCTCATCGAACACGACGACACGGGCCTGGTTGTCGATCAACGCCCGGGCGATCTGCACCAGCTTGCGGTGGGCGATGCCGAGATCGCGGACGAGCGTTCTGCCTCGGATCTCCGCGTTGAGCGTCTCCTCGAGAAAGCGCTCTGCCGCCTCGTTCATGGCTCGCGACTTGATGCCGAACCAGCCCTGCTGTTCCTGTCCCATGAACACCGATTCGGCCACGGTGAAATGCGGAACGAGATGCAGTTCTTGATGGATGAAGCGCAGACCGGCGGCATGGACGAGTGCGGGCGTGACTTCGGCCATCGCCTTGCCGTCGATAATGATCTGGCCGGAATCGCGACGATAGACACCGGCCAGAACCTTGATGATGGTCGACTTGCCGGCGCCGTTCTCGCCAACCAGTCCATGAATATGCCCTGCTTGCACGGAAAGGTTAGCGTTGTCGAGGGCAAGTACACCAGGGAAGGCCTTGGTGATTCCCGACATCTCGAGGATGTGGGCAGATGACGTTGTCATGCAGAGGCTCCCGCCAACGGACAAGACGATGACGTTCGGTACTTTGCGACCTTACCCGCGACCACGGTACGCCGCCCGCCGAAGACGACGGGCGGCCCAGTGCCGCAAACGCGGTCAGCTCATTTCAGCTTGCCGTAACCCAGATCTTCATACACCTTCTTGGCCGAGTCCGGGCCTTTGACCGGAACGACCTCGACAAAGGTCTGCGGCAGCAGCTTCTCGCCGCCGAAATAGCGGGCGACGTTCATCGCCGAAGTCATGCCGATCTTGTGCGGCTGCTGGGCGACGTTGGCGACGAACGGGCTGTTCTTTTCGGCCATGATCTCGAGCGTGTCCGGGCCGGCGTCGAGCGCTGTTACCTTGATCTCGGTCCGTCCCGTCTCTTCGAGCGCCTGGACGACGCCGATCGCCGGCTGGTCCCAGCAGCCGACGTGAATGGCGTCGAGCGTGCCCTTCGGATACTGGGTGAGCAGGTCGAGCGTCTTCTTGCGGGCGTCTTCCGGCGCGTTGGCAAAAGACTCGGCGAGTTCGGGCTTGACGATCTTGATGTCCGGATAGTCCTGCAGGACGTATTTCCACATCTGCGTGCGGATGGCGCAAATGCGCAGCGCGCCTTCGAAGGCGTTGAATACGGCCACCTTGCCCTTGCCGCCGATCGCGTCGGCCATAAAGCGGCCGATCGTCGTGCCCATGTAGTAGTTGTCAGAAGTGGAGTTGTTGATCGAATAGGGCGACAGGTGGTCGACGGTGAAGACCGGGATGCCCGCTTCCTTGAGCGCCTTGAATTTCGGCTCGACGGCGGCGTCGCCGAGAATGGAGATGACGGCGTCCACCTTGGCAGCCAGCAGGATGTCGTGATTGTCGGCGTGGACCTGATTGTCGCGGCCGCCGTCGACCGGAACCGGTTCGCCGCCGAGTGCCTTCACTTCGTCGAGCGCGCCATTGAAGGCCTCACGGTCCCAGAAGTGCTGAGTGCCGACGACCGCGACACCAATCCGCTTACCCTTGAGTGACAGATTGCCATCCGCGGCCGCGGCCGGTGTGGCAATGCTGGCAAGTCCGACAACGGCGGCGAGCGCGACCGAGGTCAGGCAGGCCCGCTTGATATTCAAAGCCATGATTGAGAACTCCTCCTTGGGCGAAAATCTGCGGGCATGCCGGGCGTGTCCCCACCCTGGTCGAGCTCTACAGTCGAGCTGTTATCACGCCTGTGTTCAGGCATCTTGTCTGCCGATCCCGCAAATCGCGTATTAACTTATGTCAAAAAATATGCCATATGTCAAATCCAAGCTGGAGGGGAAGGGCTATGCCTGATATCGCCCTGTTGGGGGTGGACGTCGGTTCGACCACGATCAAGGCGGCGGCCTATACGGCTGACGGCCGGGCGATCGCGCTCGAAACGCGGCGCAGCCCGGTAATCCGCCGCAATCCCGGCTGGTCCGAACAGGACATGGCGGAGGTCTGGTCCATCACCGCCGACTGCATCCGCGCCGTCACCGGCAAACTGGATGGGCAGGAGATTGCCTCCATCGGCGTCTGTGGCCAGGGCGACGGGCTTTGGCTGCTCGACGCGGCCGGCCAACCCTTGCGCAATTCCATCCTCTGGAACGACAGCCGGGCCGACGATCTGGTTCTCGACTGGATCGCCGATGGCACCTCCGCCAAACTGTCGCGCTTCAGCCGCACGTCGAACTGGGCCGGAACCGCTGGATCTGCCTTCCGTTGGCTGCGGGCGCACGATCCCGCTACCGCCTCGCGGGTTGCCAGCCTGTTCTATTGCAAGGATTGGATCAACTACCGCCTCACTGGCGAGATTGCCACCGACTTTTCCGATGCCAGCATTCCGTTCATGGACATCGAGCGCCGGACATACGACGACTCCACTTTTGACCTCCTGGACGTCCACGAACTCAAGGGCAAACTGGCTCCGCCGCGTCCGTCTGCCTCGCCGCACGGACGTCTCCTGGCGGAAGTCGCCGGCGAACTTGGTCTGCCCTCCGGCCTGCCGGTTGCCGCCGGATCGATCGATCTCGGGGCGATGTTGGTGGCGATGGGGCTCAACAACGCCGGCGACGTCGCCCTGATCCTCGGCACGACCGCTGTGGTCAACGTCGTCATCGAGCCGGAGCCTTTCCACGGCGAACCGGTTGGCGCTACGCTCTGCCACCCGCTCAACCACCGCTGGATTCGCGTGATCGCGCCGTTGTCCGGCGCATTGGCGCTCGACTGGTTTACCTCGCTGCACCAGAGCAGCCTCGGCGGCAACGATGCCGCCGCCGTCGCCAGTCGGCTGAACGAATTGGTCTCTTCGGTGCCGGCCGGTGCCAACGGTGTCGTCTTCCTGCCCTACCTCTCCGGCGAACGGGCGCCGTTCGTCGCCCCACACGCCACCGGATCGTTCCACGGGCTGACGTCGGCGACCACCAAGGCCGAGATGGCGCGCGCCGTGATGGAGGGAGTCTGCTTCAGCCTCAAGCACTGCTTCCGGACCACCGGTCTCGCCAATCCAGGCCAGGTGTTCATGACGGGTGGCGGCGCCCGCAATCGCCTCTGGTGCGATGTACTCGCCAGCGTGCTCGGTACGACCATCGTCGTCAGTTCGGCCGGCGATCATGGTCTGTGGGGTGCGGCTGCGATCGGCGGCCATGCGGCCGGGTTGATCGACGCCGAGCATTTGCCTGAGCGCGCTGAGGATCAACGCCGCCACTACCCGGTGGCCGAACTCGTTGCCAGCTACGACCGCCTGTTCGAATTCTACGAAACCATCGCCCGGGCGTCGCGTCCAATCTGGGAAGCCGGGCGCGCCTTCCGGCCTACCCCCCGAAACACCTGAAGCGGAGACAATCATGCCTGAGATGATGAAGGCTGCCGTCTACTATTCGCACGACGACGTGCGCGTAGAACAGCGGCCGATCCCGGAGATCGGCCCGGACGACATCCTTCTGAAGACACTTGCCTCCGGCCTGTGCGGCGGCGAGGCCATGCCTTGGTACAAGAAATCCGAGCCCAAGGTGCTCGGTCACGAACCGGTCGGCGAGGTGGTGGCCGTTGGCCGCAATGTCACCGAGTTCAAGATCGGCGAACGGCTGTTCGTCAATCATCACGTCGGCCGCGTGCAATCGCATTGGTCGCTGCGCGGCCACTTCACCCGCGACCCCTACTATTCGACCACCAGGCTCGATCCCGGGGCGATGTGCGAATACTACAGGGTGACGGCCCAGCACCTCAGGATGGACGTCCGTCGCATCCCGTCGACGATCTCCAACGAAGCGGCCACCACCATCGAACCGTGGTCCTGCGTCATCGGCGGCCTCAAGGTGTGCGGCATCAAGCCCGGCGACACCGTGGCCGTCGTCGGCGCCGGCTTCATGGGCCAGGGCTTTGTCCACATGGCGCCGTTGTTCGGTGCCGGCAAGGTGGTGGCTCTCGACTTCTCCAACTGGCGCCTTCAGAAGGCACGCGAACTCGGCGCCACCCACACGATCAATCCGGCCGAGACCGATGCGGTCGAAGCCATGCGGGCCCTCAACAATGGTCTTCTGGCCGACTCCGTCATCGTCATCGCACCGAATGCCAAGGCTTGGGAGCAGGCGGTGGCTCTGACCGAGGTCGGCGGAACGCTGCATCTCGGTGCGCCGCTCGCCCCCAAGACGCCCTGGGTCCTCGACGGCAATCGCGCCTATTTCGACGAGATCACCATCACGTCGAAATACTCGAGCGACCAGACCGACACTTACACCTATTTCCGCCTGCTCGACGCCGGCCGCATCGCTGTCGACAAGGCAATCACCCACCGCTTCGATATCGCCGATGCGCCGCTAGCCTTCAAGACGCTGGTCGACGCCGGGGAATCGCTGAAGATCATCGTCTATCCGCAAGGCCTGCCGACCGCTCGGTAGGCGTCCAGCATGAAAGTTGACTGAAGATGCTTGAAGCTCTGAAAGAAGAAGTCTGCGAACAGAACCATGAATTGCCGAAGAATGGTCTCGTGGTGGGCAGTGGCGGCAACGTATCGGGACGCGATTCGGCCACCGGTTTCGTCGTCATCAAGCCGAGCGGCGTCAAGTTCGCCAAGCTGACGCCGGACACCATGGTGGTGGTCGACCTCGAGGGCAACATCATCGAAGGCACCATGAAGCCCTCGGTCGACACCGGCATCCACCTCTATATCTACAAGAACCGGCCAGACGTCTTCGGCATCACCCATACCCATTCACCCTACGCCACCTCCTTTGCCGCCCGCGGCGAGCGGATTCCGGCGGTTCTGACGCCGATCACCCATATGCTTGGCCGCGACATTCCCTGCGCGCCATACGCAACGCCGGGGGAAGTGGAAACCGGCAAGGCGGTGATCGAGGCTGCAGCCGGCGGCATGGCAGCGCTGGTGCAGGCGCACGGCGTCTTCACCATGGGCAAGTCGCCGACCGAAGCGACATCAGTGGCCATGTATCTCGAAGAAGCGGCCATGACGACTCACCTCGCCATGTTGCGCGGACCGGTTGCCGAGATGCCTCCCGAAGAGATTGAGCGGTGCTATCACTGGTTCCGTAGGAACTACGGGCAGTCGGGCCACAAGAAAGTCAGCGCCTGACCAGAGCGGGCGGAAATTGGGAGGAAGAGATGGCTAAATTCGATGCGGTCTTCGTTGGGCTAACGATTCTCGACATTGCCGGCCGCCCAGTCGAGTCGATCCCGGCTGGCGGCGGCGTCCACTTTATCGACGAGATCCGGCTCAACCCGGCGGGGACGGCGGCCGGGGCGGTGATGAACGCTGCCAAGCTCGGCATCAATACGGCGACCGTCGCCTGCCTCGGCTACGACGAGAAGGCGGATGTCATTCTGGCCGTCTACAAGAAACTGGGCATCGACTGCTCGATGGTTCAGCGCACCGACAAAGTGGCGACCTCGGCCACCATCCTCACCATCCGGCCGAACGGCGAACGGCCGGCGCTGCACGTCCGCGGCGCGTCGGATCAGCTTTTCGTGACCGAGGCTGAGTTCGACGCTGTCTGCGATGCCCGGTTTCTGCACCTTGGAGGAACCGGTCTGCTCGCCCGCATGGACGGTGGCCAGAGCGCCAAGTTGCTGGCCCACGCCAAGGCGCGCGGGCTGACGACGACGTTTGACCTCATCGCCCCCAACCAAGGCACGATGGCGCTGCTGCGTGACCTCCTGCCGAACGTTGACTATTTCATGCCGTCGTTCGAAGAGGCGGCCTTCCTGTCGGGCCAGGACACGCCCGAAGCGGCCGCCGACGTTTTCCTCGGTATGGGCGCCAAGGCCTGCATCTTCAAGATGGGCGCACTGGGCTCGTTCATCCGCACCAGAGAGCGGTCATTTCGCATGCCGGCCTTCAAGGTCGCCGTCTCCGATACAACCGGCTGTGGCGACAGCTACTGCGGCGCCTTTGTCGCTGGCCTTGCAAAAGGTCTTGATCTCGAGGCATCTTGCCGGCTCGGCACCGCCGTTTCGGCGCTGGTCGCCACGGGACTCGGTTCGGACGCCGGCGTTGTCGATACACGTCAGGTTGAGGCATTCTTGGCGACAGCGGAAGTGATGACATGAGCTCCGAGGATGCCCCCGAAAGGTCGGAAAGGACGCCGCTCAACAAGAGCGACGCCCTGCTCGCCAACGTTGCCATCCTCTACTACAAGGACGGACTGACGCAGAACGACATTGCCAAACGGCTCGGCGTGTCGCGACCGACGGTCGTCGCTTACCTGAGGCAGGCCCGCGAGCTCAACATCGTCGACATCCGCATCAACGGGGCCTCATTCACCGTTTCCAACCTGTCGCGCGAAATCAAGGACGCCTTCGATCTGAAGGATGTCTATCTCGCCTCGGTGTTCCCGACCGAGGACGAGAGCATCGAAGCCATCGACGTCATGCGCCACGTCGCTCGGGCCGGGGCCATGGCAGTGTACGACCTGTTGCAACCGGGCGACGTGCTCGGTGTCGCCTGGGGCCAGACCATCCAGTGCCTCGCCGAAGAGATGCCGCGCGGCATCATCCGGAATGTGAAGATCTGCCAGATGATCGGATCGATGAAGTCGCGCAATTTGCCGGCGCCGGAGACCTCGTCGATCCGGATTGCCGCCAACCTCGGCGCCGACTGTTTCACGCTGCACGCGCCGGCGGTGCTGTCGAGCGTCGAGATTACCGACGCCCTGAAGCGCGAGCCGCTGATCCGTTCGCAACTCGAGAACTTCTCGATTCTCACCAAGACGCTGTTTTCGGTCGGCAACTGCGAGCTGGACACACAGATCGTCAAGTCGGGTATCGCCACGACCGAGCAGATCGGTTGGTACAAGGAGCATGGTGCAGCCGCGGTTATTTGCGGCCGTTTCATCGACGCGATCGGCGAGCAGGTGGTCGGCGAGCTCGACAGCCGCATGATCGGCATAACGCCGGCGGAACTCAAGGCTGTGGGCGACGGCATTCTCGTCGCGTCAGGTCTGCCGAAAGTCGAGGCCATGCTGGCTGCCCTGCGCGGAGGTTACGTCTCCTATCTGGTGACGGACGAGCCCACCGGGCAGAAACTATTGTCGCAACGCTGAAAACTGCGTCGCCCGCCAGGATTTGCTCGCCCTCAGAGCTGCCGTTGACCGGACCGGTGATGGTCTCTCTGCATGTCCTGCCGGTCGGGATCGGCGCAAACAAATGGGGCCGCACCGATCCGGCGATTGTTCTGGGGACCTATCAGAGCGTCATCGCAGCCGGACCGTTGTTGACGTCCACTTCAGAGTGACCCGTCTTCCATGTTGCGGTGACCCGGACAGGTCCCAAGACTCGATACCTCGGTCGAATTTGGAGGTAGTGGGCATGATCTGAGCTTGATGCAAAGACGGATCAATCTGACGCGGGGGACCCACAACCCGGGCTCGGAGCTAACCCGAATTGGTGTCAGTCGCCCGTCCGACCCACAGCCGGCTGGTCGGCCGTTCCTTGCGCCGGCGCGCTACCCATTCGGAAAACCGGTCGAGATAGAGGTAGACCACCGGCGTGGTATACAGCGTCAGGATCTGGCTGATCATCAGACCGCCGGCGATCGAGATCCCGAGCGGGCGACGGATCTCTGCACCATCGCCGAAGCTGATGGCGAGCGGAACGGCGCCGAGGAGTGCGGCCATCGTCGTCATCAGGATCGGACGGAAGCGTTTGAGACAGGCTTGCAGGATCGCATCATAAGACGATGCGCCCTGCGTTCGTCGCGCCTCAAGCGCGAAATCGACCATCATGATCGCGTTCTTCTTGACGATGCCGATGAGAAGAATGACGCCGATCAGCGCGATGATGTCGAATTGTGTGTTGAACGCCATCAGGCCGATGAGCGCGCCGACGCCTGCCGAAGGCAGCGTCGACAGGATCGTGATCGGATGGATGTAGCTCTCGTAGAGGACCCCGAGCACGATATAGACGACGGCAATCGCCGCCGCGATGAGAATCGGCTGCGAGGACAGCGACTGCTGAAACACCAGCGCTGTGCCGGCCAGTTCGCCATGGATCGAGGCCGGCATGTGGATGGCGTCGGTCGCGGCGGCAAGTTCGGTGGCCGCGTGGCCGAGTGAATCGCCAGGCTTCAGGTTGAACGAGATCGTCGTGGTGACGAACGCCCCCTGATGATTGACCGAAAGCGGGGCGTTGCCCGGTTCATAGTGGCTGACGATGCTGAGCGGCACCATCGTTTCCTTGGAAATGCTGACGGCCGCGCCGGATGAGGCGACGGTCTTGCCCGAAGCGGCGATTGCATTGGTGGCGGCATTGCGGACTGCCTGTGTGGCAAGCGTGGCGGAGGAGCTGGTCTTGGCCGTCGATGTGGTCGAGGTGGTCACCAGGCCGCCCGGCAGGTTGGTTTGCGCCGTGGCGCTCGACTGTCCCGACGTTGAAACGTAGATATCGCCGAGCGTCGACGGCCGCTGCGTGTAACGCGGGTCAATCTCCATGACGACGTGGTACTGGTTGACAGCAGCAAAGATCGTCGAGACTTGGCGCTGCCCGAAGGCGTCATAAAGGGTGTTGTCGATTTGGCTCATGCTGACGCCGAAGCGTGCGGCAGTGTCGCGGTCGATTACCAAATTGGCCTGCAGCGCGCGATTTTGCTGGTCGGAATTGACGTCGGGCAGCGTGTCCCGCCTTTGCAGCTCCTCCACCAGCTTCTGCGCCCAGGCGTAGAGTTCCTCGGTGTTGTCGCCGGAGAGCGTGTACTGGTATTGCGCGGCGCTCGCGCGGCCGCCGACGCGAACGTCTTGGGCCGCCACCAGGAATAGTTGGCCACCCGGCACCCGGCCAAGCTGCGGCCGCAGCCGCGCGACGACTTCGTCGGCGGTCGCATGCCGCTCTGATAGCGGCTTCAGCGTCACGAACACCTGCGCTGAATTGACCGATCCGCCGCCACCGCCGCTGCCCGATCCCGTGAAGCCGACGACGTCGCTGACGTCTGGATCTCGCTGGATGATCTCCATCATCTGCTGCAGCTTCTTGCTCATGCCCTGGAACGAGATGCTCTGATCCCCGCGCAACGCGCCGATCAGACGTCCCGTGTCCTCTTGCGGGAAGAAGCCCTTCGGAATGACGATGTAGAGCCAGACATTGAGCGCGACAGTGAGCGTCAGGATCACCATCACCAGACCCGCGTGCTTCAGCGACCAGACGAGGCTTCGCGCGTAGCCGTCGACGAGGCGCTGGAACAGCGATTTGCGCTGCGGCGCCTGCAAATCCTGGCGAGGCCGGACACGCAGCAGCAGCGCGCACAACATCGCGGTCGTGGTCAGCGAAATGACCATCGAAATCAGGATCGCGATCGACAGCGTAATCGCGAACTCTCGGAACAAGCGTCCTGGCAGCCCGCCCATCAGCAGGATCGGCGTGAACACGGCAATCAGCGACAGGCTGATGGAGAGCACGGTGAAGCCGACTTCGCCGGTGCCTTTCAGCGCAGCCTCGACCCGGCCCATGCCCTCCTCGAGGTGGCGCTCAACGTTTTCAAGAACGACGATCGCGTCGTCGACGACGAAGCCTGTTGCGATCGTCAGCGCCATCAGCGACAGGATGTCGAGGCTGTAGCCAAGCAGATACATCATCCCGAAGGTGCCGATGATCGAGACCGGCACCGCGATCGCTGGGATGATGGTTGCCCGCAGGTTTCCGAGGAACAGATAGACAACCAGGATCACCAGGCCGACGGCGATCATCAGCGTCGTTTCCGTATCGCGAAGCGAGGCACGGATCGTGACCGAACGATCCATGGCGATCTTCAGTTCGGCGTCGGCCGGCAGAGCCGCCTGCAGATGCGGCAGCTCCGACTTCACCCCATCGACGGTGGCGATGATGTTCGCCCCCGGCTGCGCGGTGAGGATGATGAGGATTGCCGGCACGCCGTTGGCGTATCCGATGTTGCGCAGGTCCTCCACCGAATCGTCCACTGCGGCGACATCGCTCAGCGAGACGGCGGCACCATTGCGATAGGCCACGACCAGTGACCGGTAGTCCGCGGCATGGGACGCCTGATCGTTGGTATAGATCTGGAAATGGCGTTCGCCTTGCTCGATCGCCCCTTTGGGCGCATTGGCGTTCGCCGAAGCAAGTGCCGCGCGCACGTCCTCCAGCCCGATGCCATATTTGAACAGGGCCTGCGGGTTCAGTTCCACGCGCACCGCTGGCAGCGCCGCGCCGCCGATCATCACCTGACCGATGCCCGACAGCTGCGACAACCGTTGTTGCAGCACATTGGTCGCCGCATCATAGAGCTGACCGCGCGTGTAGGTCTTCGAGGTCAGCGACAGGATCAGGATCGGCGCGTCGGCTGGATTGACCTTGCGATAGGTCGGGTTGCTCTTCAGGCTCGACGGCAGGTCGGCGCGAGCGGCATTGATGGCGGCTTGCACGTCGCGCGCCGCGCCGTCGATGTCGCGATCGAGTCCGAACTGCAGCGTCACGCGCGTCTGGCCGAGGCCGCTCTGCGACGTCATTTCGGAAACGTCGGCGATCTGGCCGAGATGGCGTTCGAGCGGGCTGGCGACGCTGTTGGCGACCGTCTCCGGACTGGCACCGGGGAGCGAGGCGTTGACGGAAATGGTCGGAATGTCGACCGACGGCAGCGGCGCCACGGGAAGCTGAAAGAAGGCGAGCCCGCCGGCAATGGCGATACCCGCCGTCAGCAGGATGGTGGCGACCGGGCGTCGAATGAAAGGCCGGCAGATGTTCATTCGCCCGCCTCGGTCGCCAAATCGGGGGTCGGCCGCGCCCCGCCAAAGCGTCCGGCGAGACGGTCGAAGAACAGGTAGATCACCGGCGTGGTGAAAAGCGTCAGGACCTGGCTGACGATGAGGCCGCCGACGATGGCGTAGCCGAGCGGCCGGCGCAGTTCGGAGCCGACGCCCGCGCCGAGCATGAGCGGGATCGCGCCGAGAATGGCGACCATCGTCGTCATCAGGATCGGACGGAAGCGCAGGAGGCAGGCCTGCCTGATCGCCTCGTGGGAGGTGCGGCCCTCCTCGCGTTCGGCCTCCAACGCGAAGTCGATCATCATGATGGCATTCTTCTTGACGATGCCGATTAGAAGAATGATGCCGATGACGGCGATGATGTCGAGATCATAGCCGGTGAGCAGCAGGATCAGCAGCGCACCGACGCTGGCCGATGGCAGCGTGGACAGAATTGTGATGGGATGAATGAAGCTTTCGTAGAGAACGCCGAGCACGATATACATCGCCGCGATTGCAGCAGCGATGAGAAGGAGCTCATTGGCCAGTGAAGACTGGAACGCGGCGGCCGCGCCCTGATAGGCGATCACGAAACTGTCCGGCAAGCCGATCGTCTTGACTTCGCGAGTCACTGCATCGACGCCTTCGCCGAGCGAGACGCCCTTGGCGAGGTTGAACGAGATCGTCGTCGCCGGGAACTGGCCGAAATGCGTGATCACCAGCGGTGCCGCCCGCTGTACGACCTTCACGATCGAGGTGAGCGGAACCTGACCGTTGGAGGACGAGGAGTTCGACGGCAGATAGATGTCGGAGAGGCCGGACAATTTGGCCTGCAGCGACGGGGCGGCCTCCAGGATCACGCGATATTGGTTGGATTGGGTGTAGATGGTCGAGACAATGCGCTGTCCGAACAAGTCGTAGAGCACATTGTCGATGGTTGCCGGGGTGATGCCGAAGCGGGCGGCGGTCGCCCGATCGATCACCAGATCGGCTGCAAGCCCTTGTTGTTGCAGGTCGCTTGCGACATCCGTCAACTCCGGCGCCCCCGACAGGGCCTGGATCAGTTTTGGCACCCAAACCGCGAAATCGCCGGGGTTGGCATCCTCGAGCACGAATTTGTACTGCGCCTCGGTCACGCTGTCGTCGACGGTGAGGTCCTGCACCGGCTGCAGGTAGATGCCGGCGCCGATCACGTCCGCCGTCTCGTCCTTCAGCCGTCGGATCACCTCGGTGACGCTGTCGGTGCGCTCGCCGATCGGCCGCAGATTGATGAGGAAACGGCCGGTGTTGAGGGTGAGGTTCTGCCCGTCGACGCCGACGAAGGAGGTGAGCGAAACGACGTCCTTGTCCGTGCGGATGACGTCGGCGAGACGGGTCTGCAAGGCCGACATCTCAGCGAAGGAGACCTGCTGCGGTCCCTTGGTGATGGCCTGAATCATCGCCACGTCCTGGACCGGGAAGAAGCCCTTGGGGATGGCGACGTAAAGGCCTGCGGTCGCGACGAGCGTGGCGACCGCGACGAGGAGCGTCAGCCTCTGGTTGGCGAGCACGACATCGAGGAGACGGGCGTAGCCGTCGATGAGCCGGTTGAAGGCGCGCTCAGCCTTCAGATCGAACCAGCCGCGCTCGCTGTCGGGCTTGTGGCGAATGAGGCGGGCGCAGAGCATCGGTACCAGCGTCAGCGATACGACCGCCGAGATGACGATGGTGATGGCGAGCGTGATCGCGAACTCATGAAACAGCCGTCCGACCACCTCGCCCATGAACAAGAGTGGGATCAGCACCGCCAGCAGCGAAACGGTGAGCGAGATGATGGTGAAACCGATCTGGCCCGAGCCGACGAGCGCGGCCTTCAGCGGCTCCATGCCGCCCTCGATGTAGCGGGCGATGTTCTCGATCATCACGATGGCATCGTCGACGACGAAGCCGGTAGAGATGGTCAACGCCATCAGCGACAGGTTGTCGAGGCTGAAGCCGAGCAGATACATCACCCCAAGGCAGCCGACCAGCGACAGCGGCGCCGACAGGCTCGGAATCAACGTGGCCGGCAGGGTCCTGAGGAAGACGAAGATGACGAGCACGACCAGCGCCATTGCCATCAGAAGTTCGAATTCGACGTCGGCAACCGAAGCGCGGATGGTGACGGTCCGGTCGCTCAGCACCGAGACATCCACAGATGCCGGCAGACCAGCCAACATCTGCGGCAGTCGGGTCCTGATGGAGTCGACCACCTGAATGACGTTGGCGCCGGGCTGGCGCTGCACGTTCAAGATGATCGCCGGAGTCTTGTTGGCCCAGGCGGCAAGCTTGGTGTTTTCCGGTCCGTCGACGACGCTGGCGATATCGCTCAGGCGAACCGGCGCACCATTGCGATAGGCGATGACGATAGCGCGATACTGCTCGGCGCTGGTGATCTGGTCGTTGGCGTTGATCGAGGAGGATTGCGCCGGGCCGTCGAAATTACCTTTCGGCGTGTTGACGTTGGCGCTGCCCAGGATGGTGCGGACATCGTCGAGGGCGAGGCCATGGGCCGCCAGCGCGGTCGGATTGAGCTGGATCCGGACTGCCGGCCTGTTGCCGCCGGAAATGCTGACCAGACCCACGCCCGACTGCTGCGAGATCTTTTGCGCCAGGCGGTTCTCGCTGATGCTTTCCAGGTCCGTCAGCGGCAGCGTCTTGGACGTCACCGCCAGCGTCATGATCGGCGCGTCAGCGGGGTTGATCTTGGCGTAGATCGGTGGCGCCGGCAGATCGCTCGGCAACAGATTGCCGGCGGCATTGATTGCGGCCTGCACTTCCTGTTCGGCCACATCGAGGCTGAGACTGAGGTTGAATTGCAGCGTCAGAACCGACGCGCCGGCCGAACTGGCCGAGATCATCTGGTTGAGCCCGGGCATCTGGCCGAATTGCCGCTCGAGCGGAGCCGTCACCGACGACGTCATCACTTCCGGGCTGGCCCCGGGATAGAAGGTCTGCACTTGGATGGTCGGATAATCGACTTCGGGCAGAGCCGCGAGCGGCAGAAAGCGATAGGCGATCGCTCCAGCCAACAGGATGGCGATCATCAGGAGCGTCGTGCCCACCGGGCGCAGGATAAACGGCTCTGAGACGTTCATCGGTCGACAAGTCCTCCGTCAACGCCGCGGCGGGCCGTCTCCAGCACCCGTAGCCCCTTTGCAAAACTGCGATCTGCGCGACCAATCGAGCTATGCCGATCAGGCTCAATTCGCATTGGTGTTCGGCTGCTGGTTCGGCGCCGCATTCGGTTTGCGCCGGTGTGTCGCGGACGGGGTCTCGTCCTTCGTTGACGGGGGAGTTGCCTGGCTCGCCGGCGGCTGAGGCTCGCCGGGCATTGCACTGGCCGGCTTGGGCTGGCGGGCAGCGACCGGCTTGCCGTCGAGCACGGCGATGGTCACCTGCCCGCCGTCGCGCAGTCGGTCCGCGCCATCGACCACGGCACGGTCGCCGACCGAGAGCCCTGTGGTTACGGCAACCAGATCGCCATCGGCCGGTCCGACCGTCACCGTGCGGACGGAGACCTTGTTGTCCGTGCCAACCACATAGACATAGGTTCCCGGCGCTCCCCGCTGGATCGCCGCTCCGGGCACCGTGATGGTGTTGTCGAGCGTCGTGACCAGCAGGCGCACGTTGACGAACTGGTTGGGGAACAACTTGTTGTCGGCGTTGTCGAACTGCGCTCTGAGCTTGACGGTGCCGGTTGTCGTGTCGATCTGGTTGTCGAGCGTCGTCACGACCCCCGCCGCCAATTGCTTGACGTTGGTGCGATCGAAGATGGTCGTCTGCAGCTTGGCCCCGTCGGCGACTTGCGGTGCGATGTCGCCGAGTGCGTCCTCTGTGACCGGGAACAGCACCGAGATCGGCTGGGTCTCAGTGATGACGGCGATGCCGGTCGAAGAGGAGGTCTGCACGTAGTTGCCTTCATCGACGAGCCGCAAGCCGACGCGGCCATCGATCGGGGAAACGATGCGGCAATAGGCGATATTGAGCTTCTGCGCATCGATCAGCGCTTGATCGATCCTGACCGTTCCCTCGTCCTGGGCGACAACGAAGATCTGGTCCTCGGCGGTCTGCCGGGCGATCGAATTCTGCTGCAGCAACGTCTGATAGCGCGCGTTGTCGGCGCGCGCCTGGGCCAACAGGCCCTGATCGCGTGCCAGCTGACCTTCGTATTGCGCCTTCAATGCCTCATAGGGCCTGGAGTCGATCTGGGCCAGGAAATCGCCCTTCTTGACTGTCTGACCTTCCTTGAACGCAACCTGCTGCAGCTGGCCGTTGATCTGCGTCTGGACGGTGACCGAGGCGAGCGGCGTGACGGTGCCGAGCGCATTCACATAGACGTGGATCGTGCTGGTTCCGACCGTGGCGACGCCGACCGACGACGGCGCGCCGAGAGGCCGGGCAGTGCGGGCTGTCTGGTCCGAGCGCGCTTCGATGCGTTGGTAGATCCAATAACCGCCGCCCGCGAGCGCCAGGATCACCAGGAGCTTGCCGAGCGTTCCCCAGGCCGACCGGTGTGTCGACAGGGCGTCCTTCGGCGGAATGCGCTTCGCGTCACGCTTCAGTATCGGCTGTCCAACTCGATCATCCATTGGCACCACGCAAAATTGTCCAAGCTGTTCCCGTATCGGTCCCCGGTCGCTCGTCGCATCGCGTCAAGTGACAGGCACCCGTAATACGTGACCCAAACCCATGCTCAAAAGGACGGCGGGCCGGGAGGGCCGTCATGCAGGCGAATGCATCATTTGGTCGCTTCGTCGCGCGGCAGAAGCGAGACCTGGCTGGTCAATTTCTTGGCATCGGGAAGATCGGACTTCGTCCAGCCGCCGCCCAGAGCCTCAATCAAGTTGACGCTTGCCACGAACATGTTCTGCCGCGTGGTCAGCGCCGATTCCTGGGATGTCAGCAGGGTCTGTTCTGCCACCACCACCGAGGTGAAGGGGACAGTGCCGGCCCGATACTGGTTGAGATAAACATCGACCGCTTCGCGCGCCTGCTTGATCGACTGTTCCTGCACCTCGCTCTGACGTGCCTCGACCTTCAGAGCGACAAGATAGTCTTCGACTTGGCCGAGCGCGGTGAGGACCGCTTGACGATAGCTCGCCACGCTCTGCCGGTAGGCGGCCTTCGCAGAATCCACCTCCGCGGCCCTGAGGCCGCCGTCGAACAGCGGATCGCTCGCCGCGGCGCCGAGCGACCAGATGTCCTGCGCCGCGGTGAACGGGAAGGCGTTTCTGCCAGCGAATTGCAGCGCCGCCGACAGGCTGATGTCGGGGAAATAGCCGGCTGTTGCCACGCCGATCAGGGCATTTTGCGCCTGCATCGTGCGTTCTGCCGCGGCGATGTCGGGCCGGCGTTCGAGCAGCGTCGAGGGCAACGAGACCGGGATCGAGGGAATATGGTGTGGCAACAGCTTCGGCGGCAGCGTCACATCGGACGGCGGCCGGCCGGTCAGGATGGCGATGGCATGCTCGTACTGCTGGCGTTGCACGCCGACACCGATCGCCTGCGCCTGAGCGGTGAGCAACTGGGTCTGGGCCGTGACGAGATCGGCCTTGGACACTGTGCCGACGTTGAACTGGTTCTCGGTGATCGCCAGCGTCTTGCGATAGTCGCTGACCGTCGCAGTCAGAATGTCGTGCAAGGAATCGGTCGCTTGCAGGTTGAAGTAGGCGATGGCCAACTGCGCCTGGGCCGACAGCTTGGCATTGGCCAGATCCGCGGCGCTGACTTCAGCGCTGGCGGTTGAACTCTCCACCTGTCGGCGGAGCTTGCCCCAGACGTCGAGATCCCAGGAGCCGCTCAGGGATGGTGTGAACGTGGTCTTGGCGGTCGGGTGGCCGGTTCCCGTCTGCGCAGCCCCCTCGCCGCTACGCGTGGCGCTATAGCTACCCGAGATCGTGGCAAATTGGCCCGCCTGGGCTTCGCGCACCAGGGCCGCGGCCTGATCGTAGGCGGCCGCCGAGGCTGCAACGGTCTGGTTGGAGATCTCGACCCGGCGCAGCAGATCGTCCAGCGTCGGGTCCTTGAAGACGCTCCACCAGGTGCCTCGGTCGAGGTGATCGCTCGGCGCCGCCTGCTTCCAACCCTTCATCTCCTTGAAGGCCGCCGATACGGGAGACGACGGAACCGCGTAATCTGGGCCGACAGTACAGGCCGAAATGGCGAGCGGAGCGAGTACCCAAGCAACGCGAATGCGAGTTATGCACTTCATCTCAATCGCCTCGAACACATCAAAGTTCGTATGGGCCACCTATTGAATGACGCGCCGCAGTCCATCTGATATCCCTTGCCGGGAGCATGCATGGCTATGTATTTGAAGGTAATCATATTGGATGCTCTAGGTATAATCACAGAGAAATGCATAGACTAGGCCCGGATCAACATTTCCCATAGTTGCTACCACGGGAGATGCACCTGTGCATTCGGGGATCCATCCCGATCCGCTCCAGAGGTTCCTTAGCACACACAGGCTGACGATACCGTGTCCATCAGTCGTGAGGCGGGACGGAGAATGGCCCTCTTCGCTGCCGTCGACGAACACTATCAGGGATATCGAGATCGCGGCCGCAAGCGCCCGTCTTCAGGCGTTTGCAGTCGCGATCTCAGCGATGTCGTCCCTCTTCGGCTTGTCGCGGTCATCCAATTCCGCGCAGAACCTCGAACAGGAACCAAACGCGGCCTTCGCCCTCATCGATCCAATTTTCGACGAGGCTTGCTGTGGCGACGTCGCCGTGTTCGTCGCAAGCCGCGTGCAGGCTACGCAAGCTTGCGACCAGCGCAGCGTTGTCCTGCCTGAGTTCGGCCAGCATCTCGTGGGGATGCACGAAGTCGGCCTCATTGTCCGCAATGCGCTGCCGGCGGGCGATGTCGCCGATCGACTTCAGCGTCGGTCCGCCAAGCTTGCGGACCCGCTCGGCGAGCGGGTCGGTCATCGCGAAGAGTTCCGTGCCCAAGTCGTCGAGGAGACGGTGATAGTCGCGGAAATGCGCGCCCGACATATGCCAGTGGAAGTTCTTGGTCTTGAGATAGAGGGCAAATACGTCGGCGAGGAGCGTGGTCGCGGCAGCCGAGATGTCTTTGACGGCTTCTTCGGACAAGTCGGACGGCGTCTTCAACGACGCGGTGCGGCGCACCTTGGCAAGCTGTTCCATGCTGCAATCTCCTTGGCTTTCTCGGAAGTGTCGCGCTTGCGCGCTGAAAGACCGGGGTTTGGACGGTGGGCGGCGGGATCAGTCGTCTTCGCCCGGCCGTGCTGCGACAGCGATGACCGCGACGACCGGCGGCAATGCGAAGCACCAGTTACCGGCGAGGATGAATGCGCCAGCGGCGGCGGCACAGCCGAGAGCGAAGACGACCACATTCAGAATCATTCGCTGCAGCCGCTGGGCGGTCACGGCGGGTGCGCCGCTGGGGCCCAAGATCATGTCGGCAAGGTCGATCATGATCTGCGTCGTCGTGCCGGTCATCAGGGTGGAGGGTGGCGACTTCGGCAGATGGGTGCGGTGAACGGCATTCTGGATTGCCATCGCCGCGACCAGCGTCATGCCCATGCCGAGCGTGGCGGCGCTGCCAGCCTCGGAAAATGGGCCGTGCGCGACGGCGTAGACGGCCGCGACGGCCAGGAGCACCACCTTGACCGCCAGCAATGGACGGACGGCTGCAAAGCTTCGCTTGCCGAGCTCGGTCGATGCCAGCCGCGTCGCCAGAACGACTGCGCAAAACACCGGCAAAGCCAACAGTTTGGGCAGCACACCGGCGGTGCCGGTGGCCAACGTGGCGCCGAGCGTCACGAAGTTGCCGGTCACATGTGCGGCGAACAGCCCCTGTAGCGCCAGGAAGCCGGCCGTATCGACATAGCCGCCGTTGAAGCTGAGCCAGAGCGGCAGGTGACGGATCTTCATCGGGTCCTCGTCGTGGCGCACTAGGGATCGGCGGCCGGCGGAGCTCGGCCGTGTCGGGACAACATCTGGATCGGCGAAGGAATCGCGGTTCCCATCGCCGCCAGAGCGTGCCTCCCCCATTCACACCGAACCGGTTCGAATGCCGAGGGCACGCTCGGGCTGTTCGATCTGCCGAGCCGTCGGTCAGGCCTTGATGAAGGCCAGCAGGTCCGGATTGAGCGTGTCGGCATTGACCGTCAGCATGCCGTGCGAATAGCCCTCGTAGACCTTGAGCGTGCCGTTCTTCAGCAGCTTGACCGAGAGGAGGGCGCTGTCCGCGATCGGAACGATCTGGTCGTCGTTGCCATGCAGGACGAGGGTCGGTACCGAAATCGCCTTCAGGTCTTCGGTCTGGTCGGTCTCGGAGAAGGCCTTGATCCCGTCGTAGTGGGCCTTGGCACTGCCGATCATGCCTTGCCGCCACCAGTTCTGGATGACACCCGGCAGGATCTTGGCGCCATCGCGATTGAAGCCGTAAAACGGCCCGGTCGGGACGTCGAGATAGAACTGCGCGCGGTTGGCGAGGACGGCCGAGCGAAAGCCGTCGAATACGTCCATCGGCAACCCGCCGGGATTGGAGGCGGTCTTCACCATGATCGGCGGCACGGCGCTGACCAGCACCGCCTTGGCGACGCGACCCGCCGGTTCGCCGAATTTGGCGACGTAACGGGCGACCTCGCCGCCCCCGGTCGAGTGGCCGATGTGAACGGCATTGCGCAGGTCAAGGTGTTCGGCGACGGCAAAGGCGTCGGCGGCATAGTGGTCCATGTCGTGGCCGTTGGAGACCTGCGATGACCGCCCGTGACCGCGGCGATCGTGGGCGACGACGCGGAAGCCATGATTGAGGAAGAACAGCATCTGGGCGTCCCAGTCGTCCGACGACAGCGGCCAGCCATGATGGAACATAATCGGCTGGGCATCCTTGGGACCCCAGTCCTTGTAGAAGATGTTCACGCCATCCTTCGTGGTAACAAATGCACCCGACATGGTCTTCTCTCCTGTGATGATGATTGAGTTCGCCGCGGGGTCAGACCCGGGCCGCGACGTCGCCGGCGGCGACAAGCACGAATGCGCCGACGAGGCCGAGATGTTCGAAGAAGGCGTTCATTGTGGCGGAGCGGTTGGGGCCGGTCGGCAACTTCCAGAACCGCTCGGCCAGGAGGGTCGCGATGAGCGTGAAGGCGGCGAGCGCCAGCGCGGCGGCCCAGCGCAGGACGCCCGAGATGAACAGGGCTGAGGCGGTCAGCTCGAAGACGATCACCGCGATGGCAAACAGCGGCGCGGGGCTCAGGCCGAAATGCTGCATCTCGGCGATCGCCCCCCGGAAGTCGAAGATCTTCTCCAACGGTCCGACGATGTAGGCCGAACACAGCGCGACGAGCGCAAGGCTGCGCACGGCGGGCGCCGTCATGAGACTGAGGATACCGGACCCTGCGAGAGCTGCGCTATCCGCGAGTGTCATGGCGTGTCCTTTCAGACGGCCCAGCAGGAACAGCCGAAGGCACCCCAGAATGTTCGGACGTCGGACACCGGTGGCTCAGAGCCCCAGGCTCGGCCATGGTCGTGGCCGTGCACGCCGCAGGCTGTTGAGCAGCCGCAGGATGTGATGGCGGTGCGGTTGAGGGAGTTCCGGCCGGCGCCTTCGGGCTCGCCCCAGGCGCCATAGCCCTTGAACGTGCGCACCGGCGACCAATCCGGCATGGCCGGGGGCAGGGGATTGCCGTCGAGATCGGCGAAGTCGCCGGCGCCGTAGACGATCCGCCCGCCGACCAGGGTGAGATCGGAGGTCAGGTGCGCAATCTCCTCCTCCGCGCAAGCGAAGAAGTCCTTCGACGGCACGATCAGGTCGGCGAGCTGACCGGCCTCGATACGGCCTTTGCGGCCCTCCTCGTTGGAGAACCACTGCACCTTGTCGGTCCACATCCTGAGCGCCGTGTCGCGATCGAGGCAGTTGGTGCGCGGGTAGAGCCCCGTGCCGCCGACGGTCTTGCCGGTGATCATCCAGGCGAGCGAGACCCAGGGGTTATAGGAGGCGACGCGGGTGGCGTCGGTGCCGGCGGAGACCTGCACGCCCTTCTCGAGCATGCGGGCGATCGGTGGCGTCGCCTCGGCGGCGCCGAAGCCGTAGCGCTCGATGAAATATTCGCCCTGATAGGCCATGCGGTGCTGCACGGCGATGCCGCCGCCGAGCGCGGCGATGCGGTCGATCGACCGGTCGGAAATGGTCTCGGCGTGATCGAAGAACCAGTGAATGCCGTCGAGCGGAATGTCCTGGTTGACCTTTTCGAAGACATCGAGGGCGCGGCTGATCGTCTCGTCATAGGTGGCGTGCAGCCGCCAGGGCCAGCGGTTTTCGGCCAGGATCCGCACGACGTCCTCAAGCTCGCCTTCCATCTCCGGCCCCATGTCGGGCCGCGGTTCGCGGAAGTCCTCGAAGTCGGCGGCAGAGAACACCAGCATCTCGCCGGCGCCGTTGTGACGGAAATAGTCGTCGCCCTGCCGGTATTTCACTGATCGGGTCCAGTTGAGGAAGTCGTCCTTCTCCGCCTTCGGCTTCTGGGTGAAGAGATTGTAAGCGAGCCGGACCGTCATCTGGCCATCGTCGGCGAGCTTCTGGATGACGGCATAATCGTCGGGATAGTTCTGGAAGCCGCCGCCGGCGTCGATCACCGCGGTGACGCCGAGTCGGTTCAATTCGCGCATGAAATGGCGGGTGGAGTTGACCTGATAGTCGAAGGGGAGCTTTGGCCCCTTGGCGAGCGTCGCGTAGAGAATGCCGGCATTGGGCTTGGCGAGTAAGAGGCCGATCGGGTTGCCGGCCGCGTCGCGAGCGATCTCGCCGCCGGGCGGGTTCGGCGTCTCCCGCGTGTAGCCGACGGCGCGCAAGGCCGCGCCATTGAGCAGTGCCCGATCGTAGAGGTGCAGGATGAAGACCGGCGTCTCGGGAGCGACGGCATTCAGTTCGTCCAGCGTCGGCAGGCGCCTTTCGTCGAACTGATGCTCGGTGAAACCGCCGACCACCCGGACCCACTGCGGCGGCGGGGTGACCGCGACCTGGCGCTTCAGCATGTCCATGGCATCGGCAAGCGACCGGACGCCATCCCAGCGCAATTCCATATTGAAATTGAGCCCGCCGCGAACGACGTGGGTGTGATTGTCGTTGAGCCCCGGCAAGAGGCGTCGCCCCTTGAGGTCGATGACTTTCGTCTGTGGCCCGGCAAGAGCCATGATCTCCCGGTCGTGGCCAACAGCGATGAACCTGCCGTCCTTGATCGCGACAGCGGTGGCGGACGGGTTCGCCCGATCAAGTGTCGTGATGAGCCCGCGATGCAGGATCAGGTCGGGTGCCGCGGCGGTCATCAAACCGTCTCCTCGGGTTTGGAGCCTGCAACGAGCGACAGAAGACGCATCTTCATCGGCGATCTCCGGGATACTGAGGACATGGGCTGCCAGACGGTCGGCGGGCAAAGCCGTCGCCGATACCGGGACTATCGGTCCGGAGCCCTCGTGCTTTCTTGTATGAAAGGCCGGTCGGTTGTATTTTCTGCGTGTAACTGCGGATGACGAGACCAGCAGTCCGGTGTGGTTGCCAGGTTGCAGTACGGGGCAAACGAGAGATTGGCTCCCGAATTCGCTGTGGAGCCAGGCTGATCGACGATGGGCTGAGAGGCCCGTACAGGCGGTACGCTATGCCGGTTGAAACTGTGAGGCGCGTCTCAGGAGAGACGGTCGCGCCGCCAGATGCCGGGCGTGGTTCCGAGCGCCTTGGCGAAGCTTCGCGTGAAGTGGCTCTGGTCGGAATAGCCGCAGTCGAGCGCGATATCCTTCAGCGACATCTCCGGCAAGAGCAGCAGGGCACACGCGCGCTCAATGCGCCTCTGCATCACGAACTGATGCGGCGTCTGCCCGAAGGTGCCCCGGAAGGCGCCCATCAGCGCCGCGGGTGCCATGTTGCAGGCCTTCGCCAGGTCACCCAGCGACGTTTCGCCGCCGGCCTCGGCCGACAGCATATCCTGCACGATCGCCGTCTGGCGCGAGGACAGCGCCCGGCGTCGACGGGTCGTCGGCAATCGCCCATTGCCGTAGCGGCCCAGAAGATGGATGCCGACCGCGACCGAAAGCTGGTCGACGAAGAGAGCGCTGCGTTCCCGCTGGTGGCCTATCGACGCGAAGAGCGAACCGAACAAGCCGCCAAGCACATCGTCGCGGCCGCTTGCCACGGCCGCAAGCTCGCTGACCCGCACGGCATCGGTCTCGTCGGCGACCCGCGCCAATCCGGACGACGTCACCTGCGCCAGAATGAAGTCGAAGGAGCCGGTGAGATCCGCCCTGTAGTCGTCGCCGAGCGGGCGCACGTAGACGTCGTTGACGCCGAACTCGCGCGCCTCGACATGGCGATGCCGGACGACCTGCCGCCTGTGGTTGGGGCGCATCGAAACGCCCACGAGGAAGCCGTCGCCGGCGTCCATGACCACCTGACCCGGCGAACCCCGAAGCGAAAATTTGTGGTGGAAGACAATGTTGCGACCGGCGATCGTTTCGCTGCCATCGAGGCTGCCGAGCGTACAGCCAAACGTATCTCGCGATTTCTCTGCAGTGGCGGAATGCTCTATGTCAGGCATTTGAACCGTCCCTGGCCGCCGTAACTCGACTCGTCAACGCATTCGATGCTGAATACACATAGATCGCGACGCAAGTGTTCGCCACTCACCCTGAACAACCCGAGGCAGGCGCCACCGACGTCTTGCCAAAGTCCAGCGCGTAACAGGCCATCGTCATCGCTTTGCGCGATGAACCATACAACTCAAGCAGCTCCTAATACAAGTGTAATTACGTATAATCGCCGTTCCGGTGGTGATGAGCGCGAAGATTGAGGCTCGGAACCGCATCTCGATCTGACCGACCTCTATCGACGGGATCGGGGCGATAAACGGACGTTCGGGCAAGCGAATCGGCGGAATGGCTGCCGCTTCCGATGAGTCAATCCGGGCGGAAAATGCGCTAGGCGGCGACGGTTCCGCACACGGCGTCGCCTCTGTTGGCCTCCTGCCTGAATTGCCCGGGTGTGACGCCTGTGGCTGCCCTAAACACCCGGCTGAAGTGGCTCTGATCCGTAAACCCGCAGGCAAGGGCAATGTCGGCGATAGGGATGTCGCCCGGCAGCAGGGCTTTAGCTCTGGAGGTGCGATACTCCATCAGCCAGCGGTGCGGCGTCCGCCCAAAACTCTCCTTGAACGCCTTGATGAAATGGCTGCGCGACAGTTCGCAGGCCTCGGCCAGGGTTGCGATCGACAGTTGCCTGTCGAGATGCGCCGCGAGGATCTCCGTTGCTCGTTTTTCCTGCCAGCGCGCCAGCGCACCGCGGGCGCTCGTGGAAAAGTGCAGTCCGCCGTAGCACTGGGTGAGGTGCGTCAGCATGGCTAGGCTGATGTGCTCGATGAAAAGCGGGCTGGCCTGTTCAGGCGCTTCGAGTGCCGGCAGGAGGGCCCTTGCCAGCCCGAGCACGACGTCATCGCGGAATCCGAGCGGGCAGGCCAGGCCGACGAACTCGGGCCGTCCGACTTCCCCGGCGAAGGCTTCCAGCCGCGCAAGAGGAATCCTGAACTGCATCTCGTCGTAGCGCGACAGGTACTCGACATCCCATCGCTGCCTGAGGTCGGCGATTGCCAGGGCACCACGTTCGAATGGTCCCTCGCTGACAATCCAGCCGTTGTGTCGGATCCGGAGATTGTCGAGCCTGCGGAGCTGCACAGACACGGCGACGGCGCTGCGGAGCGAGGAGTCACGCGCGTGTTCCTGCCGCCTCCCGGGACCGAATGTCCGCGAGATGATGATATCCGACGTAGCAAGTCTGTGGGTGGTCGGGAGGAGTGCGGCTTGGTCCGCTGCAGTGCTTCCCAGCTCAGTCACAGTCACCTCCAGGGATGTCTTCCCCAAACGGGACAAAAAGTCGGTCAGTCGCGGTCACGCCGCCGAAGGAGGCGATGATGTCGCCTGACTAGGCGGGTCTCGGACCGAACCCCAGCCGATCGTGTCACGGTCGCGGCTCTATCTGCTCTTGCGGATAAGTAATATACCGTAGTTCAGGGTTCGGCAAAATAGGCCGCTGGGCGTCCATTAGCGAGCGGCCCGGTCCTGCACAGCACGGTACTGTTGCAGCCAGCGGTGTGGCGTGATGCCTGTTGCCGATTTGAAGGCCTTGCTGAAATGTCCGGCGGACAGCCCCACCGCGGCGGCCACGTTGGCAACGCTGATATCCGACGCGAAATGCCGCATCATGAAATCCCGCGCATCCTTTTCCCGTAAGGCCGGCAGCGGAGCGCAGGACCCGGGCTGGGGCTCCGTTGTCAGGGCGTGGTTGTGCAGAAGGTGGGCACAGATCGCGATGGCGATGTGCCGCAACGTCGCCTGCGCCACAGCGTCCTGGGCCTCGAGCAAGGGCAGGACCGACGTGCCAAGGTTGCGCAATTCGGCGTCGTAATCGCCCCGCCGGCACCGCAGCTTTGCTGCTGCTGTTGGTGCTTGCGGCAAACCGGAGACCTCCTCGATCAGCGCGTGGTCAAGGCCGAATGCGATCGATCGCAGATCGCTGTGCAGCCTGAATGAAACGCCGTTGTGCAGGTCGATGACGCAAACGCTGCCCGCCCCGAAGCGCCGCACATAGCTCGCGCTGCCGTCGGCAGCGATGTCGCAGTGATAGGCATCTCCGAGATAGAGCATCAACAGGTAGATGTCGGCTGGCGGAATGGCGAAGGTGCGGGGGGCCGGACCCTGATGACGATAGTCGATGCGTTCGACCGAGAAACAGGCGCCGTCGAGCGGCCGGATCGACAGAAACGGAGCGTCGTCCAGCCCGAAGACGGGGCCGAACGGTTCATTGGTGGCGTGCGTCCGGTTCAAGTCGATGGTCTCGATCGGGTCGTTTGTCCTGCGCCGAAGGAGTAGCCCGAGCTATCCCAGACGGACCGGCAGCGCTTCAGCTCATGCCCGGGCACCCACCGTCATTGGCAAATGCAGAGGATGCGCACGACGCCATTGGCGCCAGCCGCTCCGGCGCATTGCCTGAGCCTTGCACACATCGCGGCGCAGCGTCTTGCATTTTTTCACACTTATTTGTCGGCGCGAATGAGCGCTGCCGGCGCGCCAGCCCAACAGGACCACGCGTTCGTCACGGTCCGAACCTGTCATCTTGCGCGCAAATCACCACGCCGAGCAGAGACGGCGGGCGATCGGCTCGCAGTCCGTCACAACGGCCTGTGCCTGGTGGTCAAACTCCGACATTTGCGTCCCACTTGCCGCACGCTCTTACGCAAATGTCGGAGTCCCAGGACCACTAGCAATTCATCGATTCTAGTGGAGCTTTGAATTTGACATTTGAGTTTGGCCGCGCATCTCCCTGGGACTCAAATGTCAAATTCGCTCCACTAGATCCGGGGACGCCCGAGGGCCACGGTCTCGGCATGACGCCGTCACCGACGTCGGCGATGGCCCATCTGCGGCCACCAGGGGAATGGGCCTCGATGCGGTGCCTCGATCGATGGTGGCCGGTCGGCGCCGTACCCTGCCCAATGTCGGGGGGCGTCGGGCCGGCATCGTCGCGGCGCGACCATTTGGCCAGCGCCAGAGCGTGCGCCCGAAGCCGGTCAGGTACGTCACATGGCATCATTCGCCAGAATTGGAGGTCCAGCACAGACTGGCCAATACAGACCGGGCCAGCCCCCATCCGGGCTTTCGCACGGACAGAGGCTCGCATCGTATCAGGCCCGGTGGCAGACACGACGGCCCAGTCGCTCGCTCCAATGGCAGTCATAATGCGGCCGCGTTGCATCGGCGATGACGGCTCCAGTCGTCGCGCCGATCACGCCGCCGACGATCGCTCCGCCGGGCGTATGGGTGGTGACACCGCCAATCACGGCGCCCGTGGTTCCACCAATCAAGGCTCCGTTCACCGTCCGTTGGTCGGGAGACGTCGCGCAGGCGCCGAGCGAGAGCGCAGCGAGCACAGCAAGACAAGAAGCCGCTTTCAACATGATCTGTCCTTTCCGTCGTCAAAGATGTTGGTGAATTCCGCTGTCGGGCTCGTGCCGCCGGCAGCGCGGTGATAGGGCGAACAATGGGACCTTGGCGGAGCGCCGGTCACATCCGGCCTGACAGAACGAAGAGCAGAAGCACGAGTACGATCAGCCCCGTGCCGCCGCTCGGATAGTATCCCCAGCCTTGACTATACGGCCAGGAGGGCAGTGAGCCGATCAATACCAGTACGAGAATGATCAAAATCACTGTGCCGAGTGTCATGGCGTTCCCTCCACGGTCGTTATCGATCAAGGGCTTGTCAAGATCATCAAATGAAACGATACCCCGGTTCGGGAAACCATTGGCCCCGTGTCTCCCGCCTCAAGACGATTCATGTGGATTGCAGGCGGTCAAAAGCTGACCTCCTTGGAGGCAGTCGGCGCGTCTTGCGGGTCACCTATCAGCCCAGCCAGCGCCATTTCCAGGCTGAAGGGCACCGCATGGGCGGAGGCATTCCACAGCCAGCCGCGCTGCGGTGTGAAGCGCAGCAGCACGAGATCCGGGTCGTCCTTGCCAGCCGGGAACATCGCGGCGACGGGAGCCGACCAGTATAGGTCGACATGCATTTGCGACAGTGTCGGCTCGGCACGACCGATCACAGAGGCATAGGTCGCCCCGTCGATGAGGACGAGATGGGCCGCGCAACCTTCGCCGATTTCGGAGTTGAGCTGCGAGGATCGATGCAGGAAGAACCAGATTGCGCATTCGTCGCGACTTGCGAACGGCCGCATCGGCCGCAACGGACTGGTCGCCATGCCGGTGCCAAACATCACCACGCCAAGGTCGGCCACACGACGCCAAAGCGCGTCGAGCGCATCGCGCTCGGCTTCTGAATTCAGGTGCATATCGCGAACTCCCAGCTGGATAGAGCCGCAAGCGCAAGGCCCTAGCGAAGACATTCACAGGGCTCATCCGCCACGCAGTCATGCATCGGATGCTACGACGGTGTTTTGGATCCGCGTTGCGATCTCCGTTTCGGTTTCATCCCAACAACGCGCAAGTCGCAATTCGGTTCCGGAGATGACATCGATCTGATCGCCTCGCGTGCTTATGGACAACGTGCGATGCAGCCACGCACAGCTCGCGGTTCACGCCTTGTTGCAAGAAGACGCCATTTGCGCAGGTCTCGTGCGTGCTGCTTTGTGACCAGTGCGACCGTTTCGTGGCGCGTTCGGGCATTGCGCCCTCCCAGGAGCAGCCCAGCCCGCAAAACGCGCTGGGGTCATCGGTGGCTCCCGACGAACTGAAGAATTTCCGGAACCGAAAGACGCCTCGGGCGTTTTGACTATATCGGAGTGATCTGTAGCCTCGGCAAACTCCCTCCCGAATTCGGGCCACCAACGGAAACCGGAGCAATGACGCGCCAGAAGCAAACCATTTTCGACCAGCCGGTGATGGGGCCGCGCATTCAACTGCACCTGGGCGAACAGCTGCGCCAATTCTACAGTTCCATCGCGTCCGAACCGGTCCCGCAGCGCTTTCTTGCGCTGCTGGAGGAAATGGAGCACCGAGAGCGGTCCAGGCGTGCCGAGACCAGCCAAGAGGGGGATACATGAGCGACGTCTCCGCTCTGAAGGACGGGCTGCTGCGTGAACTGCCCGCTCTGAGAGCCTTCGCCATATCGCTCGCCGGCTCGCTCGACCGCGCCGACGATCTGGTCCAGGAGACGCTGATGAAGGCCTGGGCCGCCCATGCTTCGTTCACTCCGGGCACATCCTTGCGCGCGTGGCTATTCACGATCATGCGCAACACGTTCTTCAGCCAATTCCGCAAACTGCAGCGCGAAGTGCAGGACGTGGACGGTGCCCATGCCGCGTCCGTCGTCAGCCATCCGACGCAGCACGGACACCTCGACATGGCCGACTTCCAAACTGCGCTGAAGCGGCTGCCGGACGATCAGCGCGAGGCTCTGATCTTGATCGGCGCATCCGGCTTCTCCTATGAGGAGGCCGCCGAAATCTGTGGCTGCGCGGTCGGCACGATCAAGAGTCGCGTCAACCGGGCCCGACAGCGGCTGATGACGCTTCTCGCCGTCGACGGTGCGAGCGACTATGGCCCCGACGTTCACGTCGACGTCGCCAGCGGTTCCGGTCGTCCGCCAGCCGCATAGCGCTCGTGGAAGCCGCGCCGACCGGGCCGGATTGCTGGCTTCGAGCTTCGCATCGGTGCGCGTCGTCGGTCGTGTTCGCGTTGGCTGTGCCGGCGGCACTGCCGGACGCATGCCAAAGCGTAAATGCGGCTGCGTCGATCACAGATGCGGCAAATGCAGCAAATTCCCCTCCGCCGTGCGGACGGATGGAACCGGACAGAGATCTTCACGTTCCTTAGCTGATGTCGGGCGGCGACCGATTGTCCGAAGGCCGGCAAGTTTCAGCCGTCTTCGATCGCGTCGCGCTGAAATCAGAAAGGAAATCGCTATGCCAAGTAAAGCCCGCAAGGCCACGCGCGACTTGGGCCGCGACTTGGGCGATGAGCACGGTGTTGCGGCGATCGACGCGCGCTTGGTCGGCATCGGCCTGGTCGTTCGGCTCGTCGGCGTGTGTGGCGCCCTGCCGGGGGCGCGCCGATGATGTTTGCCCGATTGTTCGGCATCGATCTGTCGGCCATGTCCAGCCGCGGCAAAGGCATCCTTGCCGTCGTCGTACTGGCCCGGCGCCTTCGGCTTCATCGGCCTCGGCTTTACCGCCTACGGGCTGGTGTTGCTGCTGGCGGAATACTATCCGCCGACTGTCGCCAGCTTCATCGTGGCGGCTGGCCTGTTTGCTCTCACTGGGATCTCGGCGGCGCTGGCCGTCTGGTACGCCTCCCGCACCCGTGCGATCTGCGCTGCGCCATGGCGGCGAGCGCGGTGGCGACGTTCGGACCGCCGGCGATAACGATGGCGGCGCGACACACGCGCGCGGCCAACTTGATTGCAGTGGCCGGCATCGGCTTCTGGCTTGCCCGCCGGCTGACCAGCGCAAGGGACTAGTGGTTCGGCGCCGCAACGTCGACGCAGTCACAGGAGGTTGTCGTCATGAACGACCCAAGATTAAACGCCGTGACAATGCTGGGTCTGCTGTTGCTGCTGAGCGCGGCAGGGGTGTCGATGCTCGCCAAGGCGGGCCCTGGGCCCGAGCGGCCACAAGTCGAAGCCGCAAGCGACTGTCCGCCAAAGGCCTGTTCGATCGCGTTCAAGACCGTCCGCGACGGTCCGCCAAGTGTGGTCGTTCCGGTCGCGGCGACGGGCCTGAAGGGCACGTCCGGGCGGAATGAGCCGGGCATGGTGCTCACGGCATCGGCGATGCACGACCGAGTCCTGCTGCGGTGAGGCATCGGAATCCACTGACAGCCTTCGCCATTCGGCGCCGGTCAGGGCGCCGCGGTCGGTGCCAGCGGAAAATCGACGGTGACGGTCGTTCCATGCGCTTGCGCCACATAAGCAACGTCCGCATCCAGCGCCCTGGCCATGGCCATGAGGATGCGTGATCCCAGCCCGGTGCCTTGCGATGGCGCATGCGGATCGAAGCCGACGCCGTCGTCCGAAACCTCGACTCGAGCTCGTCCGTCGTTGCAGGCAGCGAGGCTAACCCGAACTTCGCCGCTGCCGGCGTCGGCATAGGCATATTTGAACGCGTTCGTCACCAGTTCGCTGACAATGACGCCAAGCGCCACCGCCCGGTCGGTGGTGACGCGCAGATCGTCCATCTTGGCCGATATCCGCAGCTTGCTATCGGATCCGGACAAGGAGGCTTCCAGTTCGCCGATGAAGTGGGACAAGTATCGGGCCAATTCGACCTCGCCGACGTCGGACGACGTGTACAGGTGGCGATGCACGCCGGCGATCGCCGAAATGCGAGCCTGCGTCTCCTGCAACGCCTGGATCGCAGAGGGATCGCTGATGACGGAGGCCTGCATGCGAACCATGGCCGCGACGAGACCGAGCGAGTTGGCAACCCGGTGGTTGACCTCCTTCAGCAGCATCTCGGCACGGTCGCGCGCCACTCGAACGGCCTGCTCCGCTTCGACCTTCAGACGCTTCAGCCGCCATCGTTCGAGCGATTGTTCGATTGCGGCGATCAGAAGATCGAGGAAGTCGCCGGCGACGTCCTTCACCACATAGTCATCGGCGCCGCGCTTCAAGGCATCGACGGCGATACGGGCATCGCTCGTCGCCGTGACGTAGACGATGGGCGGTCTCGTCGCGCGGCCACCGACCCTGCCCAGAATGTCAATACCGGTCTCGCCCGGCAGCGTGTGGTCGAGAGCGATGACATCGATATCGCCCGCGCTCAGCCGGGCCAGTCCCGCGTCCCCCGAGGCGGCATGAACCATCTCATAGCCGCGTCGCTTCAGCGCGCGACCGACGAGCGTCGCGAATGCCAGATCGTCCTCGATGTATAGGACGCGAACCGGGCCAGCGATTTCGGTTCCAAACGGCACGTCAGTTGGCCTCCGGGATCTGCATCACCGACAGGAACAGCCCGAGTTGACGGATGGCGTGCGCAAAACTGTCGTAATTCAGCGGTTTGGTGATGTAGACATTGGCGCCAAGGTCATAACACCGCTGGATCTCGCGTTGATCATCTGTGGTTGTCAAAACGATGATCGGAGACCTGCGCAAAGTCTCGTCAGCTTTGAGCTTGGCGAGAATGTCGATGCCGGTCATGTCAGGTAAATTCAAATCAAGCAAAATGAGATAGGACTGGTCCTGGTTTGCTCTTACCGCAGGGCTACGTAAAAACTTAAGCGCGCTCGAACCATCGCGAAACGACTGGATCTCATTGGTAACACCAGCACGACGGATATTGATGTCGATCAGGCGCGCATGGCCATCGTCATCTTCGATCATGACGATAACAACGGGCTTTGGCTGGCGGGTCATCTCAAAGCTCCTGCATGCATAGTCTCAGATCTCGCGCGATGGTGACATGAAAAGTGGTTCCTGTCTGCCCGTCGCTTTCCACGGTGACGTCGCCACCAAGGCGCCGTGCCAGCGCGCGTGTATGGGCCAAGCCGATCCCCTCGCCCGGACGATCCTGAACTCCCGCGCGGCGAAACAATTCGAAGATGCGCTCGTGATCGGCTTCGGCAATACCGCGGCCATTGTCCTCGACGTCGATGACGATGGCAGAGCGGCGGTGTCGGGCGCGGACGACGATGTGACCGGGCCGTGACGGGTCGAGGTATTTTGCGGCGTTGTCGAGGAGATTGCTGAGAATCTGCTGCAGGGCGCTGCGGTCACTGGTCAGGCTCGGAAGCCGCCCCTCGACCTCGACCAGTGCCTGCGCATCGGCGAACGTTTGCCGGATTGCATCGATGCATTCGGTGACAACGGCATTGAGGTCGAGCAGCTCAGGCTCTAGCGTCCGCCGCCCGGCGCGCGACAACTTGAGGATCTCGCGAATGAGAGCGTCCATCCGCGTCATCGACGAGCGGATGAACGTGATCGCTTCAGGGATTTCCTCGTGCATCGCATGCAGCGCGTCCGCGTGAGCGGCCTCATCGACGCCGGGGCCGATACGCGCCAGAAAGGCCGTAACGCGTTCTGCCGCGGTCTCCAGTTCGGAGGTGAATCCCATGATGTTGACCAGTGGACCCCGCAGGTCATGGCCGACGATATAGGCGTACCTCTGCAACTCCTCATTGGCTCGCAGCACGCTTTCGGCCCGCTCTTTGACCCGGCCTTCAAGGTCGGCGTTGATGTCGATCAGATCGCGCCGCGTTGCATCAAGTTCGCTCATGTAGCGCATGATGAAGATGCCGCTGCCGATGGCCAGCGCCAGGATCATCCCGGCACCGATGACGATGAGCAGTACCAGGGTGGACGCATTGCCGCGCATCTCGACTGCCTGGGTGTTGCGCCAATCCGCGAAGGTGGCCCTGACGCTCTTCGCCTCCGCGCGGATGGCGTCCATTACGTCCTTGGCCCCGTCGCTCGAGATAGCGAGCCGCGCCTCGTCGTAGCGTCCGGCATCGACGCGAGCGATATTGGCTTTGACCAGTTCGAGCTTGTGCGCGCCGAGGGCGGCAATTCGGTCGAACGCCGAGGTCGGTACCAGCGTGCCGTTGGCAACCTGCATCGCCATGGCACGCAACTCCCGAAGATCTTTGTTGTATTCGCCCTCGGCCGTCCGCCAGGGATCGAGGTACTGCTTTTCCGCGGTCACTGCATAGCCGCGCTCCGCGGTTTCCGCATCGACCAGGTCGGAGACGACCTCGAGGATCAACCGGTCGACTCGCGAGGCGCGCAGCGCTTCCGCCGCATGTTGCTGAGCCAAATCCGAATAGATGTATGAGGTGAGCACGATGGAAAACAGCACCACCGCGCCCAAGCCAAGCACGATCACATTGTGTTCCAGAAAGCTGCGCGGCCCGAACCTGATCAAACGACCGACCTCTCTGCCGTTGCCGCCGCCGCGCCACCCCGATCAAATATCTCTAGGCGGTTGATCGCATGGGACGGTTTTCCGATCGACGGCACCCGCTGCGTAGCCAGACACGCCATCGGTCCTGTCCGATGCGCATCGTGGAAATCGGCGGATTCGCTCGGTAGCGAAGCGTTGATCACGGCATCGTCCTCGTCGCATCCGGATCCGGCAATTGGCTGCCGATCGGGCACACGACTAAACGCAGCAACCGGCGATTTGTTCCGCTGCGGCCGATATCTTTCTGTGTTTGGAACTCAAGCACTGGCAGCGCGTTCTCCTGGCGACCCGGCGCGTTCCCGCGCGTCCGGTCGGTTGGTGACAGGCG
>JARLIT010000262.1 GCA_031291575.1 Ancalomicrobiaceae bacterium | reverse complement strand
CGCGGGCGGCGACCGAGGTCGAGCGGAGCCGGTCCGAGCCCGTCCGGATTGCGGGCGCGTTCGAGCTTCTTGACGAAGGGGTGGCCGACAAATGTGGTGGGCGGTCCGCCGAGCAGCGCGTGCACGTCAGGCTCGAACGGCAACAGCGCCAACAGCCGGTCACAGACGTGCGTCAGCGTCCGCGCCCTGCCCGGTCGCCAGAACCACACGGTAGGCGAGACATAGATGACGACCGGCGTCCTCGGCAGTGCCCTGCGCACTTTCGCCGCGACACGGTGGGTGAAGTCAGGACTGTCGATCAGCACCACGGCATCGGGCCGAAACGCGATTGCCGCCTTGGCGGTGCGGTCGATCCGTTCGATCAGCGTCGGCAGCCGCGCGATGACCGGTACGAACCCCATGACGGCGATATCGGCGAGCGGAAACAGGCTGTCCAGCCCCTCGGCCGCCATCGCCGGACCGCCGACACCGGCAAAGGCGACATCACAGGTGGACGCGCCGCCGGCTTCGTCGCGCCGCGTCTTCATGGCGTGCATCAAGCCGCTGCCGAGCAGGTCTCCGGAGGCCTCGCCGGCGACGATGAACACGCGGGCCGTCGGCAGCTGCGGAGAGGGCGATGTCATGGCGCTTCGCCGTCCGTCGGCCTGGGGCTGAGGTTCGGGCGTGCGGCACGCGCGGTGGCGATCACGTCGTCGTCGAGCCCGACGAGGAATAGGCCGGTGCGGTCGAGTTCGGCCATGACACCGGCGCGATCAGCGACGAGCGTGCCATGGGCGGTGACCGCGATGCCGGCGAGCCCGGCGGCAGCGGCGGCCTTGACCGTGGGAGGGCCGATGGTTGGCATGTCGAGGCGACGATCCTGCATCGGCTTCAGACACTTGACCAGGACGCCCGACGGCGCCCCTGAAGCCCCGGCCGCATGCCGGGCGGCGAAGGTCGCGAGCATGCCGTCGGTGCCGTCACGGCCCTCCCGCAGCACGACGGTGCCGCTGCGCACGATCACCGCCTGGCCGCGATCGGCAGCGCCATGGGCGCGGGCGGCATCGTAGCCGGCGAGAATGTCGCCCCAGTCGGCGCTGTCCGGTGCGCGCGCGGTGGCGAACCCCGCGGGCGCCGTCAGCTCCGGCGCGACATCAGCCGCCCCGACGACGCGGAAGCCACCGCTCTCGATCAACCGGGCGATCATGCGCAGGGCGCCGTCGTCGCCGCGCTTCAACAGGTGCAGGTGCGAAACGAGGTGCCACAGGCCGCCGAGATCGAATTCATTGACCTGCGGCATGCGGCGCTGTCGGATGCCGCCGATCAGCACGAGGTCGCGGATGCCATCGCGGCGCAACAGGCGGAACAGCGTGCCGAGCTGGCCGCGGCCGATCCAGGCGTGCCGATGGCTGGCGATCGCCGCCGACGCCTCGCCTTTGATGCCGACGATGGTGACCGGACGGCCGAGCGCTCGCGCCGCTTCAGCCACGGCCAGAGGCATGTCGCCGCCGCCGGCCAGAATGCCGAGCGGCGCCGTCGAAGCCGCAGCATTCGCCTGCGGCCCATATTCACTCGCGCCGGAACGCCGAGACTGTCCGGATTCTTCGTCGCCTCGCAATTCCGGGTGGGACGTCGCTTCACGCCTGTCCTGGAATTGTTCCGGCATGGTCAGACCTCGTTGCCGTCGCGCGGTACGCAGAGCGCGCGATCGCCGCCGACGCGGATGAAGTCGACCACTTCCATCACGATCGGCTCGTCGGTGAACATCTGCGCCACGTCTTCGACGCGTTCCTTCAGCGTCCCCTCGTCGGAAAACAGCATGCGATAGGCGGCACGGAGCCGGTGGATCGCTTCGCGCTCGAAGCCGCGCCGCTTCAGCCCGATGAGATTGAGCCCGCCCAGCCGCGCCCGATCGCCGAGCGCCGAGCCGTAGGGAATGAGGTCGTTCTCCAACCCGGACAGACCGCCGAGCATGGCGTGCGGACCAATGCGCACCCATTGGTGAACGGCCGACACGCCACCGAGAATGGCGTGATCGCCGATCTGCACGTGGCCGCCGAGTGTGGCGTTGTTGACGAGGATGACGTGATTCCCGACCTTGCAGTCGTGGCCGACGTGGGCGCAGGCCATGATCAGGCAGTCGGTGCCGACCGACGTCAGCATGCCACCGCCGGCAGTGCCCGGATTGAGGGTCGCCTGTTCACGAATGACGGTGCGCGCGCCGATGGTCAGCCGGCTCGGTTCGCCGCGATACTTCAGGTCCTGCGGCCGGTGACCGACCGAGGCGAAGGGGAACACCATGACCGCTTCGCCAAGCGTCGTATGCCCGGCCACCGCCACATGGCTCTTCAGTTCGACGCCATCGCCGAGGACGACATCCGGACCGACATGGCAAAACGGCCCGACCACCACGTCAGCGCCGATCTGGGCGCCATCTTCGACGACGCTTGAGGGGTGAATACGGGCCATGGGGATCTGACTTTCTGTTCTTGCCGTTTCGTTCGTGGTCTATCCGACCTCCCTGCGAAGCGGAAATCACAACGGATATCGAATTGTGACGGCGCGTCGCGGGGCCGGGCGGACAGCGCTCAGTCGCGCACCAGCATCGCGCTGATTTCCGCCTCGGCGACGAGTGTTCCCCGCACCTTGGCGAGCCCCTTGAACCACCACATGGTCGACCGGCTGCGTGTCTTCACCATGTGGTATTCGACCGTGTCGCCCGGGATGACCGGCTTGCGGAACTTGGCGTTATCGATCGTCATGAAATAGACGACACTGGGCCTGCCCCTCGACATGGTGTGGGCGACGCAGATGGCACCGGCCGTCTGCGCCATACCTTCGATCAGAAGGACGCCCGGAAAGATCGGCTTGCCCGGAAAATGCCCTGCGAACTGCGGCTCGTTCGCCGTCACGTTCTTGATGCCGATGGCGGATGAATCGCCGTCGATCGCCTCGATGCGATCGATCATCAAAAACGGATAGCGGTGCGGCAGGTATTCCAGGATCTTTTGGATGTCGGCGGAGCCCAGGGTCTTCTCAGGTGCTTCATCCGTCACGATCTGCCCCCTTGTCGTCGGCGGTTTTCACATCAGGTTTGCGGCGCTTGACGAGCCGCTTCAGCGCGGCAACCTCGCGCGCAAAATCCATAAATGGCTGGGCGGGAGAGCCGATGACGCGCGAGCCCGGCGGCAGCGAGGCATCGACGCCGGCTTGCGCGCCGATCTGCGTGCCGGAGCCCACCGTCAGATGGCCGATGAGGCCTGCCTGGCCGGCAATGACGACAAAATCGCCGAGTGTGGTCGAGCCGCTCACACCGGCCTGCGATACGATGATGCAGTGCCGGCCGACAGTGACGTTGTGGCCGATCTGCACGAGGTTGTCGATCTTCGACCCCTCGCCGATCACCGTGTCGCGGCTGGCACCCCGGTCGATGGTGGAATTGGCACCGATCTCGACGTCGTCCTGGATGATGATGCGGCCGATCTGCGGCACTTTCTGGTGCCCCTTCGGCCCCATGGCAAAGCCGAACCCATCCTGGCCGAGGCGGACGCCCGGATGCAGGATGACGCGGTTGCCGATGAGACTGTGGATGATGGTCGAGTTGGCGCCGATATAGCCGTTGCGGCCGATCTTCACGTCATGGCCGATCACGGCGTTGGCACCGACGATGGTTCCCTGCCCGATTTCGACGCGGGCGCCGATGACCGCCCCGGGCTCAACCGTGACGCCCGGCTCCAGCTTGGCGGTCGGATGGATGGTCGCTCTAGGCGACACGAGATCCTTCTCGCCGTAGGCGCCCTCCAGTTTCAGCGCGGCCGGGTAGAGCTTGCCGACGACGGTCGCATAGGCACGGTAGGGCTCGGGCGTCTCCAGCACCGCAACGCCCTCCGGCGCCCGTGCGCTGAAGCGTGGATGCACCAGGCAGGCGCCCGCCCGCGTGGTCGCCAATTGTCCTGAATATTTCTGATTGTCGAGGAAAGCGATATCCTCGGGACCGGCGGTGTCGAGGGGCGCGACGTTGGCCACCATATAGCGGGCTCGCGTCTCGTCGACGAGTTTGGCTCCAGTCCAGGCGGCGATTTCGGCGAGGCTCGCAGGACGCGGCGTCTTGAAGAACGATGGGTCAGACATTGAATTCCACCAACACGAAATGACGGCCGCGAACCAGCCCCATGGGGCAGCGCGGTCGCGGACCGGAACGCCGGCCAATCGCCGGCAAACCGATCCAGGGTCTGTTCGAGCCTTGCCCGGGCGGGACAGACGACAGCCAAATCCACGGCTTCGCCCGGCACTTGGCGCTGGCGCGATCACCCTAGTGCGCCATGCTATCACATGGACCCATGTGATACAGACTGAGCGCTCTAGACCTTTGATAGAACAGTCGTTCAGATTTCGAACGGATCGCTGCGGCGATCCCTGTTGAAATCATCCTGCTCCAGGTCGACCGGGCCAACGGCACTCATCCCCTTTCGAGGCCGCCGACGACAACTCAAAACCGGTCCCTTTAAACACGACGGCCGCCACTTGACCAGCGGCGGCCGTCGAAAAGCTGAAGGAATCCCCACTCCAGAGCGTCCGGATCGACGCCGGCCCGATGGCCGGCGCCAGACTCAGAACTGCGTGCCGCCGGAGAAGCGGAAGATCTGCGTCACGTCGCCCTGGGCCTTGGTCAGAGCAAAGCCGAAATCGCCGCGGATCGGGCCGAAAGGCGACTTCCACAGGATGCCGAAGCCGACCGAGGAGCGGATCGCCGCGTCATCGACGTAGCAACCAACTACACCGGAGGCCGGGCAGTTCTTGGTCTTGACATAGCCTGCCGGCAGCGCCGACTTGTCCAGGTTGAACACCGTGCCGGCGTCGGCGAACAGCGAGTAGTAAAGGCCGAACTCTTCCGGCGTTCCGGGCACCGGCGCGCTGACTTCCGCCGTACCGGCAATGTAGGTGCGGGCACCGAGCGCCTCGTTGGCCGAGAAGACCGAGCCGCTGGAGATAGAGGTAACCTTCGACAAATCGCGCGGCCCGAGGCCGGAGTCGGCGAAGCCGCGGATCGTCTCGCCGCCGATGAAGAAGTTGTCGATGATGTCGACCTTCTTGCCCAAACCGACGATGTTGCCGGCCTTCAGCTTCAGGGCGCCGATCAGTCCCCAGTCGGCGTAGACGTCGTGATAGTAGCGAACATCCAACGTATTGCGCAGGAAGGAGGAATCCCCACCCAGCCCGGCCACATCGTTCTGCAGCTTGGCATAGATGCCCGAGTGCGGCATCTGGATATTATCGACCGTGTTGTAGACGAGAGCGAAGCCCGGCATCGAGGTGATGACACTGCGGCTGCACTTTCCGGCCGAGGCGCAAGGCAAAGTCGTCTGCTGACCTCCGTTGAAGCCCGGATCGACAAACAACTTGTAGGACAGAGCTGCTTCGCCGTTGTCCCAGTTGCCGTCCACCTGCGTACCAGACAGCGTAATCTTGCGATAATAGAGGCTGTAGGTCGGCCCGACCGTGAAGTCCTCGGTGATCGGAACACCGAAGCGGATGGCGCCGCCGTACATGTCCTGCTGATAGGGGCGATAGTAGGTCTGGGCCAGCCTCTGCGCGTAGAGTTCGATGCCGGCGGAAACGCGGCGATCGAGGAAATACGGCTCGGTGAACGACAGCGAGACGCCCTTCGTGTACTTGCCGATCTGGAAGCCGGCCTTGGCGAACTGACCACGCCCCATGAAGTTGCGCTCGGAGATCGACACGTCGCCGATGACGCCGTCAGTGGTTGAGTAGCCGGCGCCGAACGAGATCTCGCCGGTCGACTGTTCTTCAACCTCGACGTTGATGGCGACGCGGTCTGGCGCCACCTGCTCGGTCGTCACCTTGACGTTCTTGAAGAAGCCGAGCCGGTTCAACCGACGTTCTGCCTTGGAGATCAGCGCCTTGTTGTAGGCATCGCCTTCCAGGACGTCGAACTCGCGCCGGATCACATAGTCACGCGTGCGGGTGTTGCCGCGAACGTTGATGCGATCGACGTAAACGTGCGTACCCTCCTCGACGTAATAGGTGACGTTGATCGTCTTGGAGGCATAGTCGCGAGCAGCGCGCGGCCGCACTTCGGTGAACGGCAGACCGGCGCGCGAAGCGACCGCGGTGATGTCTTCAATCGACTTGTCGACGTCCTCGGACGAGTAGACGTCGCCGCTATGCGAATGCACAGCCCCCTTCAGCGCGGCTGGATCAAGCTGCGCGATCGAGGACTCTACGTCGACGGAGCCAACCTTGTACTGGTCGCCCTCGTCGATCGTGAAGGTGACGATGAACTCGTTACGCTCACGGTCGAGATCGGCGTTGGCGGCGACGATCTTCACGTCGGCATAGCCGTTCCGGAGATAGAACTTGCGAAGGTTGTCCTGATCCTTCTCCAGCCGATCCGAATCGTAGGTGTCGGTGGTGCGGATGAAGCCGAGAAGGCCGGTTTCGCGCGTCTTGATGATGTCGCGCAGCCGACCTTCCGAGTAGGCGTGGTTGCCGACGAAAGAGATGCGCTGCACGGCAGTCTTGTCGCCTTCGTCGACCTCGAACACGAGGTTGACCCGGCCCTGCGGCAGTTCGATGATCTTGGGCTCGACGGAAGCGCGGAAGCGCCCTTGGCGACGGTAGACTTCCAACAGGTGCTGCACGTCGCTCTGGACGCGTGACTTGGACAGGAAGCCGCGGGCCTTCGACTCGATGACTGTGCCGAGTTGCTCGTCGGTCAGGCGCTTGTTGCCTTCGAAGGCAACCTTGTTCAACAGCGGGCTTTCGGTGACGGTGACGACCAGTGCGCCACCCTGGCGCTCAATCTTGACGTCGCCGAACAGCTCGGTGGCGTAGAGGGCCTTCAGCGAATCGTCGATGTCCTTGGCCGAATAGGGCTTGCCGGCCTTGATCGTCAGGTAGGAGGTGACCGTCTCGGGGTCCATGCGCTGATTGCCGCGCACAATGATGGAGGAAACCGTTTCCGCCTGGGCCGCTCCAGCCGCGAGAGGGCCGAACTCAACTCCGACGACCGGGGTCAGTGTCATCAGAGCGGCGGCAATCGCCACCCTGGTCACTTCAGTCGTGAACGCTCGCATCGATCCAGAGCCCCAATGTTCTAACGTCGCAAAACTAGACACACAAACAAGTGCCTCATCCGCGGATTCTCGTGGACGGTAGGGGAGTTGTACAGGCTTTTGTGCCCGGTGCAAGCCGAGCACATGCCAAATGCCATGCCTTTCAGAACGACCGTTGCCGATGAGCCACGTTTGCCGCGAGACCTCGCGCGCGCCAGAACCGGACATTTCGGCAGCCCTCCCTTCGCCTTTCGACATACTAACGCACCCAGTTTGATAGGAGCCTGCCACCGTAGTGAATCAGGTCATTGCCATTGGCGACGAGCATCAGGGCGAGCACGAAGGTGAGCCCGATGCGCAAGCCGACATCCTGCACGCGCTCGGACAGCGGGCGCCCGCGGATGGCTTCGAAGAAGTAGAAGACCAGATGCCCGCCATCGAGGACAGGGATCGGAAACAGGTTGAGGAGGCCGATCGAAACGGACAGGAAGGCCAGTTGCTCGACCAGTACACCAAACCCCATCTGTGCCGAAGCGGCCACGAGATGCGCCATGCGGGCGACGCCGGACAGCTGGTCGACGTATTCGTGGCCGCTGAACAGCCTGCCGAAGAAACCGAGTGTCTGGTTGACGATGAGTTTGATGGTGCTGCAGGCCTCGAGGAACGCGCCCCAGGGACCGAGGTCGACATGGTGCAAATTCCCCGGCGCGTTGTCCGGCGCGATGCCGATGAGACCGCGCCGCTGCACGCCGAGGTCTGTTTCCTTCTCCTGCAGGCGCGGCACCACGTCGAAATTGAGTTCGACGCCTCCGCGTTCGACGGACAAGGCCAGATGCTCACCGGTGCGGTTGGTAACGAGCGGCCAGATCTGCAGGAAGCTGTCGATTCGGGTGCCATCGATGGCCACGATGCGGTCGCCGACCTTGACGCCGGCAGCCTCGGCAGCACTGTTCTCGACGAAGCTGCCGACGATCGGCGCCAGATCGTAGCGGCCGACGACCAGATAGAGCCCAGTCAGCACCACGAGAGCCAACACGAAATTGGCGATCGGCCCGGCCGCGACGATCGCTGCGCGCGCGCCCACGCTCTTGGCCTGCAGGGTTCCGGCACGCTCTTCCGGCGACATGGCGGCGATCGCCTCGTCGTCGGCGACGCTGGCGGCATTCAGATCGCCAGCGAACTTGACGTAGCCACCAAGGGGGAAGGCGGCGACACGCCAGCGCGTGCCGCGGCGGTCGATCCAATGGGCCAGTTCCCGCCCGAAGCCCAGAGAGAAGGTCTCGATCCGCACTCCGCACCAGCGGCCGACGAGGAAGTGACCGAGCTCGTGCACGACGATCACAATGCCGAGCACCAATATATACAGGGCGCCATACAGCACGATCGACGCAATACCACCCAAAACCGCCATCACATTCCCCTTCGGGCCTGCCGCGCCCGGGTAGAGATAGGTGCCACAAAAACAGTGAACGCTTCGCTTATTGCCGCCACCTCGCCGCGACGCCGGGTGAGCGCGACGTCGTCGGATCCGACTCACGCCGCCCAGCCGACACCGCTAACCGCGCAATACGGCAATATGGCGTCGTCACCAGATGAGGATGCCGTCGGCAGCGTCGCCTGCGCCGGAGTGGATCCAGCCGATAACAGCCAGGAAAGTCGCAGCGGCAACGAGTCCGTCGACCCGGTCCATGACGCCGCCGTGGCCCGGGATGAGGCCGCCCGAATCCTTCACCGAAAAGTGCCGCTTGATCCAGGATTCGAACAGGTCGCCCGCCTGCGCGACGACCGAGGCGATACCGGCGAGCCCAATCAGCGGCCAGATGTGCGGCACCCCAGCCAAAAGGCCGACAACTAACGCGGCGGCGATCGCGCCGCCGAAGCCGCCGACGGCACCGGACCATGTCTTCTTCGGCGAGATCACTGCCAGGAGGCGGGGCCCGCCGATCGCCCGGCCGGCGAGATAGGCGCAGACGTCGGTCGACCAGACGACGGCGAAGACGAACAGCACAGCCGCCAGGCCAGAGGCGTTGGCGCCGCGCAGCGACTGCATCGCGACCGCTGGGATGATGGCATAGAACACGCCTGCGGCGGCCCAGGGCACGGCAGCCCGCTCTGAGGTCACTGCGGCATGGACGGCGGCGGCGGCGGCGAGCACCAGGGACACGATGCCGGCGGCCCCGGCACCGAAGGCATGCGCGGCCAGGACGGCGGCGAAGGCTATCGCCAGAGCAGCGACGGCGACGATGGGCGACTGCTCGATGCCGATCAGCCGGCGCCACTCCCTGAGAACCAGCGCGGCTATGACGGCGGCCAGGATGGAGAAGGCCCAGCCGTCCATCCATGTCAGCACCAGCGCACCGATGCCGAGCACGCTGCCCGACAGGGTACGCAACCAGAAATCTGCGCCGAACACGCCACTCTTCCGCAGCCGCCCCCCGTTGCCGGTCATTTCCCGCCCCGCATCCTTATCTGCTGCGGGCCGCGACGTCGCCGAAGCGGCGTTCGCGGCTCTGGTATTGCGACAGGGCGTCATCGAAGGCGGCCTCGTCGAAGTCGGGCCAGAGCACCGGCACGAAGACGAGTTCGGCGTAGGCGGACTGCCAGAGAAGAAAATTCGACAGGCGTTGTTCGCCCGACGTGCGGATGACGAGATCCGGATCGGGGAAATCGCGCGTGTCGAGGTAGCGGGCGAAGGTTGCCTCGTCGATGGCGCCCTCGGCCAATTCGCCGCACGCCACAGCCGCGGCGATGGCCTGCGTGGCGCGCAGGATTTCCTGCCGGGCGCCGTAATTGAAGGCGATGACGAGGGTCAGACCGGTATTGGCCCGGGTCAGCGTCTCGGCCTCGACGAGCAGGCCGCCGATGTCGGCGGACAGTCCGTCGCGCGTGCCGATGACGCGGACGCGGACGTTGGATGCATGCAGATCAGCCAGATCTCGCCGGATGAACAGCTTCAACAGTCCCATCAGGTAGGCGATCTCGTCCGGCGGGCGGCGCCAGTTTTCCGACGAAAAGGAGAACAATGTCAGATAGGAAACACCCCGGCTGACGGCTCGGCGAACGATGCGACGCACCACGTCGACGCCGCGGCGATGGCCTTCCGAGCGCGGCATGCCGCGCCCCTTCGCCCAGCGCCCGTTGCCGTCCATGATGATGGCGACGTGCCGCGGCACCGGCGCCTCGGAGGCCGACGGACGGTCCTGGCCGGCGCCGGCATCGAGCGAGGGATCGGGACTGGCTGTCATGGATCGGCGGCCTTACGAGAGAGAAGCTTCACGCGCGACGGACTGCGAGCGGTGTCTGGCCGGATCGGCCCGCATTGCGCCGGATACGACCTGGAACCCGTCGCGATCGGACCCACCATCCGATGAGCAAGGAATTGCCCCGGAGTCAATCACTCAAGAGCAGGATGCGGCGTGACGGGCGGCAAAATAGGCTCACTTGCGGGTCGATCGGGCGCTGTTTCGGATCTCAGGCGAATCGCCAAGCGATTCCGTCTGAGATCATCGCTCCCGGGCGCCATGCATTCCGTCCTCCCGGTGCCGCACCCATCCGGCGGCTCCTCCGAGGTCAGACGCGGGCGATATCCTGTTCCTTGACCGCGAGCGCCTTGTCGATCTCGACAATCGTCTCGTCGGTGAGCTTCTGCACGCGGTCGGCGATCTTCTCCTCCTCGTCCTCGCCCATGCCGTCCTTGCCCGCCTTCTTCAGCTGGTCGAGCCCGTCGCGGCGCACATGGCGCACGGCGACGCGCGCCGCCTCGGCGTATTTGTGCGCGACCTTGATCAGCTCCTTGCGGCGCTCGGCGTTCAATTCCGGAATCGGGATGCGCATGGTGGCGCCTTCGACGATCGGATTGAGACCAAGATTGGCCTCGCGAATCGCCTTGTCGACGGCATGCACCATGCCGCGATCCCACACTTGCACCGACAGCAAGCGCGCTTCCGTCACCGTCACCGTTGCGACCTGGTTCATCGGCATGCGCTGGCCATAGGCCTCGACGACAACGGGCTCCAGCAGCGAGATCGAGGCACGGCCGGTCCTGAGGCCGGCGAGTTCTTCCTTGAACACGCTGACGGCCTGATGCATCCGGCGCTTGACGTCTTCGAATTCGAATTTATTGGCGGCCATGATGTCCTCAAGTTCCCGGGGATCTCTCGTCCCCAACGCGCCCGGGTTCTAGCTCTGGCCTGCCCGGGCTGCAAGTTGTGATACCGCTTCGACAGTGACCCTCCCCGCGGCATCGATCAATGATCCGGAATACGCATCGATCGGATGCGACCATCCGAATGAACGCGCATGCCCCCGGGGTTCGATCGCCCGAGTGCAGTCGCGCCGGTCCCTTTTTTGGCCGGGCAGATCGCACTCGCAAGGGCGGCGACCGGCCCCGCCCGGTCAGGCCAATTCGGAGCTCTCGTCCGAGACGACGGTCGCATGGCCCGCGCCCGACAGAACCGACTGCAACGCGCCTTCCTCGGCCATGGAGAATACGATTATCGGAATCCCGTTATCGCGGGCAAGTGCGAATGCTGACGTATCCAGCACCTTTAAATCGCGGCTGATCGCCTCGGCGAACGACAGTTTGTCGAAGCGCACCGCGTCGGGGTACTTGCGCGGATCGGCGGTATAGACTCCGTCGACGTTGGTCGCCTTCAGAATGGCGTCGCATTTCATCTCGGCCGCCCTGAGCGCCGCCGTCGTATCGGTGGTGAAGAACGGGCAGCCGGTGCCTCCGGCGAAGATGACCAGCCCGTCGCGGGCGAAGGCAGACAGCCCGCCGCGTTGGGTGAAACTGTCGCACACCGTCGGCAGCGGCAGTCCGGACAGCACCTCGGCCCGAGCACCGCGCGCGGCGAGCGCCTCGTGCAGCGCTAAGGCGTTCATCACCGTCGCCATCATGCCCATGTGGTCGCCGGTGACACGATCGGTGCCGCGCGCCTCCAACCATGCGCCGCGGAACAGATTGCCGCCGCCGATAACGATGCCGATCTCCGCGCCGAGCGCCCGTGCAGCAATGAGGTCATCGGCGAGTCGGCCGACAATCGTGGTGTCGATGCCAAAGCCAGCCTCTCCCGCCAGTCCTTCGCCCGAGAGCTTGATCAGCACTCGCTTCCAGCGCAACGTCATTGTCAGTCTCCTTCATCGTCGGCCCGATACGACGGGCTGCGGTGGCCGACCCAATCCTGTTCAGCGTTGCCCCCCGACGATCGATGACGACCGGCGGTCCTTCGTTTGGGCCGACGTTAGCCCGGGCCGACTCGAGGGGCCCGAAGCCGCTTTCGTGCGCGCCTGCCTCTTACCCCGAGCCGACACACGGCGCCAACCTGCCCCGTCGCGACCGGGCGATCCGCACAAAAAGGGCGCCAGTCGCCCGGCGCCCGCCCCAAAATTCTCCGGTGCAATCGGTCGGCCGGCAGACGGCTACCGGGCAAGCCCGGCAGCCCATGTCGTTTTGCCAATCAGGCCTTGCCGGCCGCCGCAGCCACTTCCGCCGCGAAGTCCGACGTCTCCTTCTCGATGCCCTCGCCGAGAACGAAACGCACGAAAGCCGTGACCGTCACCGGCGCCCCGACGTCCTTTTCAGCCGCCTTCAGCGCGGCTTCGACCGTCAGGTCCGGATTGACGACGAAGACCTGCTTCAACAGCGTGGCTTCCTCGTAGAACTTGCGGATGCGGCCCTCGACCATCTTCTCGATGACGGCTTCCGGCTTGCCCGATTGGCGCGCCTGATCGGCGAAGATCGCCTTCTCGCGCTCCAGCACGCTGGCGTCGACCTCGTCGGGGCGCACGGCGATCGGCGTGGCGGCGGCGATGTGCATGGCGATCTGGCGGCCGAGAAGCGCAAGCGCCGCGGTGTCGCCGGTCGACTGCAGGCCGACGATGACGCCGATCTTGCCGAGGCCGTCGGAGACCGAATTATGCGTGTAAGTGCCGACCACGCCGGCCTCGACCGTCACGGCGGCGGTGCGGCGCAGGCGCATGTTCTCGCCGATGGTCGCCACCGCATCGGTGATCGACTCGGTCACCGACTTGCCGGTCGAAGCGACGACGGCCGCGCCGAGCTTGTCGAAGTCGCCACCCGCGTCGACGGCCAGATCGGCGATCTGGCGCACGAGCGCCTGGAACTGATCGTTGCGCGCGACGAAGTCTGTCTCGGAATTGACTTCAACGAGTGCCGCCGACGTGCCCTTCGAGGAGACGCCGACGAGGCCTTCGGCAGCCGTGCGGCCGGACTTCTTCGCCGCCTTCGACAGACCCTTCTTGCGCAACCAGTCGACCGCGGCCTCCACGTCGCCAGCGGTCTCGGTCAAAGCCGCCTTGCAATCCATCATGCCTGCGCCGGTAACGTCGCGAAGCTCTTTAACCTGGCTAGCTGAAATGCTCATGTTCGCCTCTGCGGTCGGTCCGCGCATGCCTGGCGCGGAAGTTCATCTCGGTTCTTAACCTGTGGCGGCCGAAGCGCCGGAAGCGATACCGATCGCGCCCGATCCACCTGCGGCCCTATCCGGCCGGAGCCGGCACGCCGTATCGCCTGCCGGGCCCTGACCCAATTCGTGTTCCGGCGTCTCACCGCCGGCCAGCAAGCCGTCGCCGGCTCACACTGCAAGGCGCCGACTCGTCCGCTTCCTTGCGCCGCCATGGCCTGCCACCGGCGTGCACACCTGCCGATGCCGTCGCGCAACGCCACCGCCCGCACACCGTCTCTCTCTCGCAGAGCGCGCGACCGGACCTTGCTGGCGCCTTGCCATGACGGGCGCATGACAGGATCGCATCACACGCTCCCGTCCCCGCCATTTGGCGGTCGCCGCGCCGGCTGACCTCTGCCGTCAGAGCGAGATCGTGCGACGAACGAACTCGCTGCCGAACCTCGGGACGACGCTGCATCCACTCTGCGGCAGGCACCATCGCCGGCAAGACACCTTCGGGCATTTCGTCGCTTCGCTTAGAAGGCGAAACGCCCCAAGTCTTTGTGTTTGCGCAATTCAGGGCGGAGCCGCGTGACGCAGGTCCGCCCTGTGATCGCGCCAGACCTTACTCTGCGCTGGTTTCGGCAGCGGCAGCGGGAGCGGCTTCAATCAGCGCCGGCTCCTCGAGGACCGTCTCGGACTCGCCGATGTCGACGCCGAGTTCGCCGTGGGCGCGCGAAATGCCGTCGATCGCGGCACGAGCGATGAGATCGCAGTAGAGCGCGATGGCGCGGCCGGCGTCGTCATTGCCCGGGATCGGATAGGTGATGCCCTCCGGATCGCAGTTCGAATCGAGGATCGCCGCCACCGGGATGTTGAGCCGACGCGCCTCCTGGATGGCTATGGCCTCGCGGTTGGTGTCGATGACGAGGATCAGGTCAGGGATGCCGCCCATGTCCTTGATGCCGCCGAGCGCCTTTTCGAGCTTCTCGCGCTCGCGGTCGAGCGTCAGGCGCTCTTTCTTGGTGAGGCCCTGGGCCTCACCGACCAGCATACCCTCGAGCTTGCGCAGGCGCTGGATCGACTGGGAGATGGTCTTCCAGTTGGTCAGCATGCCGCCGAGCCAGCGCGAATTGACGAAATACTGGGCGGACTTGCGGGCCGCGTCAGCGACCGCTTCCTGTGCCTGCCGCTTGGTGCCGACGATCAGCACGCGGCCACCCCGGGCGACCGTATCGGAGACCGCCTTCAGCGCCTGATGCAGCAGCGGCACCGTCTGGGCGAGATCGATGATGTGGATGTTGTTGCGCGATCCGAAGATGAAGGGAGCCATCTTGGGGTTCCAGCGATGCTTCTGATGGCCGAAGTGGACACCCGCTTCGAGGAGCTGGCGCATGGTGTAGTCGGGAAGAGCCATAGCTCTGGTTTCCTTCGCTTTTCCGGTTGGACCTGGCGCGGGTGTCGCGTCGCCGGCAGTCAAACTCGACTGGCGGAAACACCGGATGGGCGCTCGCGCGCGGAAGACCAACTTCCCGCTCGATGCACCCGACCCCGCGTGTGGAATGGCGGCGCTTATAGAGACGAGAGCGGCAAATTGCAAGCCGGCAGACCGATTTGCCGCCATTTTGGCAGCACCTGACGCCCGGCAAACGGCGATCCGGGGTTCGACCCGGCCAGATATGACGACCTGCCCCCGGAGCCAGCCCGTGAGACAGCACGAAGCCTGTATTGCGGCACGCCCCCCTGTGCCTCAGGGGCAGCCCAGTCGGGTACACCTTATTAGCGGTGGCGGACGGGGGACCAGGGCCCCTCGGAGACCAAGACCCCTAAGGACACCAAGCCCGTCTCTGAGCAAGAGTCCTCGCCCGCCGTTCCACCGAACCCGAACAGCCGCTTCGGCCGGTCGCGCGAGAAAGCCCAACGGCGCAAAGGGCCCGCCACCCAGCACTGCCGGCAGCACCAAACGACGGTACGGCAGTCGATACGCAACCACTCCGCTCGGGTTCGCGCCGCACCGAGCCGCTCATGCTAGAGCATCCTGCGATCAGCCGGAATCGGCTGACGCAGGCAGGATGCTCTAGATTCAAAGAGATAGAGCGCCTTATGTGCGTCCGATTGGACGCACGGCGCTTTAAGGCCTTCAGAAGTCGAACGACCGCATCTGAAGCCGTAGACTTGCCGAGCCGCGGCTTACGACGAGTCCACTCAGACCAGCGTCCTCCGCCTCGCCACCCTTGCCGACCGCAGACTTGCGAGTCCATCCCGATGGGCCAACCATTCGAGAAGGCACTCTAGAGTCCTGCTTTCCTTACACATCAATGCATTATGGCCACTTTCCCAACTTGTCTTCAACTTCTTCTTCCGTTCCGTCGCAGCCAGCCGACCACGCAGCGGTCGGTGCGGCGGCGCCTCAGACCAATTGCACCTGCAATACGCCGGGCACAGTCTTCAAGGCCCCGGCAATCTGCGGCGAGACGCGATAGCGCCCGGGCAACCGCACCTCGACCTCGCGCCGCTCGCTCTCGCCCAACAGCAGAATGAGCGAGACATCACCCTCCCCGCCGCGCTGCTCGAGATGGCGCGAAATACTGTCGATCGGGGCCTCCTCGCGCAGGAAGATGCGCATCGACTGCTGATGACGCTGCGCCATCAGGTCGAGCGGCTCGACCTTCTCGATACGGACATTGATGCCTTCGACGCGCTCCTCCGCCGAGGCGTAGAGAACGACGGACTTGCCCGTCTCCAACATGTCGCGGTATTGCGCCAGACCTTCGGAGAAGATCACCGCCTCGTACTGCCCGGTCGGATCGGAGAGGCGCAGAATGCCCATCTTGTTGCCCGTGCGGGTCTTGCGCTCGGTGCGCGAGGTGACGGTGCCGGCGAGCCTGCCGAAACTGGCGCCATGCTTCACCGATTCCACGAACTCGCTCCACATCTGCACCCGCATCTTCTCCAAGACCGGCCGATAGTCGTCGAGCGGATGGGCGGAGAGATAGAAGCCGACGGCGAGGTGTTCACGGTTGAGCCGCTCTTCGAGCGACCAGGCCTGGACGGAGGGCAGTTTGATTTCGATGTTGGCATTGCCGAACAGCGCCGCCTGGCCCGCCACGGCATCCTGATGGGCGCGCTGCGCCGCCGCCACGACCAGGTCGAGCCCCTCGACGAGCCGTGCCCGATCGGGCTCGAGGCAGTCGAAGGCGCCGGCCGCGGCAAGGCTCTCGAGCGTGCGCTTGTTGAGCTGCTTCGGGTCGACGCGATGGGCAAAATCGCCGAGCGAGCGGAACGGCGCCCGCCGGCGCTCGGCCACCAGATGCTCCACCGCGTGCCGCCCCACTCCTTTGATGGCGGCAAGCGCATAAAGAATGGCACCATCCTCGACCTCGAAATGGACGTCGCTCTGATTGACGGAGGGCGGCATCACCTTGATGCCCAGCCGAATCGCCTCGCGGCGGAAATCGTTGAGCTTGTCGGTGTTCGACATGTCGAGCGTCATGGAGGCGGCCATGAATTCGACCGGATGGTTCGCCTTCAGATACGCCGTCTGGTAGGCGACGAGGGCGTAGGCGGCGGCATGCGACTTATTGAAGCCGTAGTCGGCAAACTTGGCCAGAAGGTCGAAGATCGTATCGGCCTGCTCCTTGTGGAGCCCCTGACGCAGCGCCCCATCGACGAAGCGGACGCGCTGGGAATCCATCTCCGCCTTGATCTTCTTGCCCATAGCACGGCGCAAAAGATCGGCTTCGCCGAGCGAGTAGCCGGACAGGATTTGCGCGATCTGCATCACCTGTTCCTGATAGACGATGATGCCGTAGGTTTCCTTGAGCACGGGCTCCAGCAATGGATGGATGTAGTCCGGCGGCTCCAGCCCCTGCTTGCGGACGCCATAGACGGGAATGTTGGCCATCGGGCCAGGGCGATAGAGCGCCACGAGCGCGATGATGTCCTCGAAGCGATCCGGCTTGATGTCGGCGATCGCCTTGCGCATGCCCTGGCTTTCCAGCTGGAACACACCGACCGTTTCGCCTTTTGCCAGAAGCCGGTAAGTCGCCTCGTCGTCGAGTGGCAAGGCGGAGAGGTCGATGACGACGCCCTTGCGCGCAATCAGCTTCACCGCCGTGTCGAGCACGGTCAGCGTCTTCAGGCCGAGAAAGTCGAATTTGACGAGCCCGGCGCTCTCCACCCATTTCATGTTGAACTGCGTGACCGGCATGTCGGAACGCGGATCGCGATAGAGCGGCACCAGTCGGTCGAGCGGCCGGTCGCCGATGACGATGCCGGCGGCATGGGTAGAGGCGTGACGGAACAGCCCCTCCAGCTTCTGCGCGATGGCAAGCAGCCGCTCGACGACCGGCTCCTTGTCACGCGCCTCCTGCAATTTCGGCTCGCCCTCGATCGCCTGGGCAAGCGATACCGGGTTGGCGGGATTGGACGGAACGAGCTTCGCCAGCCGGTCGACCTGGCCATAGGGCATCTGCAACACGCGGCCGACGTCGCGCAGCACGGCACGCGCCTGCAGCGTGCCGAAGGTGATGATCTGCGCCACCTGCTCGCGGCCGTATTTCTCCTGGACGTAGCGGATGACCTCGTCGCGCCGGTCCTGGCAGAAGTCGATGTCGAAGTCGGGCATCGACACGCGTTCCGGGTTGAGGAAGCGCTCGAACAGCAGGTGGAAGCGCAGCGGATCGAGATCCGTGATCGTCAGCGACCAGGCGACGAGCGAACCAGCGCCAGAGCCGCGCCCCGGACCGACCGGAATGCCGTGGGCCTTCGCCCATTTGATGAAATCCGACACGATCAGGAAGTAGCCGGGGAACTTCATCTTCTCGATGATGCCGAGCTCGAACTGGAGACGGTCGCGATAGGCCTCCAGCGTCAGGCCGGGCGCCACGCCGTGCGCCTGTAGGCGCTTCTCAAGCCCGACAACCGCCTGTGCCCGCAGTTCGACGGCCTCGGCGGTCTCGGCATCCGCGCCGGAGCCGGTAAAGCGCGGCAGGATCGGCTTGCGCTTATAGGCTCGGGCGGTGCATCGCCGGGCAATCTCGATGGTGTTGGCGAGTGCCTCCGGCAGATCGGCGAACAGCGCGACCATTTCGGCGCGCGACTTGAAGTAATGCTCAGGCGTCAGCCGCCGCCGGTTTTCCTCGGCGATGACGCGTCCCTCGGCGATGGCGATCAAGGCGTCGTGCGCCTCGAAGTCCTCCCGCTTCGGAAAGAACGGCTCGTTGGTGGCGACGATCGGCAGTTCCAGTTCGTAAGCAAGGTCGAGCAGTACTCCCTCGACCGCCTGTTCCTCCTCGAGCCCGTGCCGCTGCACCTCGACATAGAGCCGATCGCCGAAGACCTGCTTCAGCCGCACCAGCCGAAGCCGCGCCTTGTCCTCCTGGCCGGCGACGAGCATCCGATCGATCGCGCCAGATGGACCGCCGGAGAGCACGATCACACCGTCGGCCAGCGCCTCCAGGTCATCGATCGAGACATGCGCCTCCTCCTGCCCGGCGGTCGACATGAAGGAGCGCGACACCAGTCGAACCAGATTGTCGTAGCCGGTCGCCGTCGCCGCCAGGAGCACGATGCCTGCTCGCTCGCGCGACCCAGCGCGGCCGTCGTCGTCGACGTCGCCGAACTCGATCGCCAACTGGCAGCCGATGATCGGCTGCAGCCCCTTATCCACAGCCTTCTCGGAGAACTCCAGGGCACCGAACAGATTGCCGGTGTCGGTGAGACCGATCGCCGGCTGCTTGTCGGCCTTGGCGAGTTCGAGCAGCTTGCCGAGTGCCAGCGCGCCCTCGAGCAGCGAATAGGCGGAATGAACCCGCAAATGTACGTAGCCGACATCCGCCATCGGTTTCGCTCCCCTCGCCTCTCCGCGCCCAGGCGACGCCGACAACATCGCTGCAGTCGCAACACAACGCGACTCGTCAACTCCGCCCCTCCCAACGGATAGCCTCGCAGCCACCGGCGCGCCACCCGTCAGCTTCCGGCCGCGCAGACGGGGGCAGCGATATATTCACTGTTTGTTCTAGAATAACGGCATAAAGTGCGATAGCCCTTCCGCCCACATGACCAGTCCGGCGGCAAAAGACAACAGGGCGCCAAGCGAAACCAGATCTTGGATGACATTGTTCACGGCTGACCTCCTTGAGGCTTACGCACTGATTGCCGGGACCACCGAATTCGGCGGTGCTGCCCACTAACTCCCGTTATCCACAAGATGTTCCTTTTTTGTTCTGGTGTCAAGCGGTGCGTGGAGCCTTCGCCCGGGTATCAGGGCCTTCCGACCCGGGCCGGCGCGACAGGTGTGCCGCGGCGGAAACGCTGAGGTCGCCGACCGGCGTGTCCTGTCGTTCGCGCGTGCAGCCACACCGGCCGAGAGGTCGAACGCGGTTAGGTCGCATTTCCACAGGTCGGGAATTTCCGGTCGTCATACGAATTCTCGCTTGCCGGATCGGGGGAAGCCGCCTATAAGCCCGCGTCGCACGCGCCCTTCGTCTATCGGTTAGGACGGCAGCCTTTCACGTTGCAAAGACGGGTTCGACTCCCGTAGGGCGCGCCATTTATCCCCCAAGCCTTTGATTTGCTTAGTTTATCAAGCGAACTCAATGGGTTGAGAGCCCCGGTCGTGCAGAGCCCGTTGCGCGACCGCTTCGGGGACGCTTTATGGCGCTCATGTCGCACCTGATCAAAGACCGCCACGGGACCTATGACACCCGCCGCATCATCCCGCCCGCGCTGCACCCGTTCATGCCGGATCCCTGGCGCGACAAGTCCGAATCGAAGCGCACGCTCGGCACGAAGGATCCGAAGGAGGCTAGGCGGGCGAACATCGCCATGCTGGCACGGATGGATGCGGCTTTCGCAGTTGCCGAGGCACGCCAGAAAGCCGCGGTGCGCGAGAACCTGTCTGATGAGGAGATCAAGGCACTTGCCGAGTGGTACGACCTTGAGCAGATCAGCCGGGACACGGCGTTCCGGGAAGCGGACCACGCTGAGGACGAGGCCATTTATGCCGAAGTCCGAGTTAGTCAGGTTGCTACAGAGCTTCGGATGTCCATTCGGCTGATCCGGCGGCCGGATCGAATCGCGCGTGTACGTGCTCGACTCCTGGGGAGATTTCAAAGCGTTCGCCATGGCGAACAATATGAAGATGCCGTTTTTGGGCCGCTATGTTCGGTTTGCTCGGCCCCGCATTTATGCGCTCTGCCGCGACAACGTTGTTTGCCAACGGTGCTTGATCCAACCGCACGCACTTGCCGCCTCCTGCTCGCCTATGCCAAGGATTGACGATCGATTCTCGGCTGAAGGCCACTGCCGATGGATGTCAGCGATCTCGAGATTGCCCAGCTTGTCGGGCGGAGCGCGTTTGAGAAAGGCCGGACTTACCAGCGGCAGACGCGGGTTCAGGCGGTCTCCCGCGACGGCGACACAATCTTTGCCAAGGTCAGGGGGTCGGGCGGCAATGTCTATGTCACCTCGGTTGAGGCGCGGCGCGGCGCCAAGGGGCGGCTAATCGCCGTCGGCACCTGCTCCTGCCCCATCGGCTTGAATTGTAAACACGTGGCGGCGGTGCTTCTGGCGGCCCGCGCTCTGCCGGAGGCCGCGCTTAACGGCCATCCTGGCGGAAACGCGGACCGCACCGGCCCCGGCTCTCAAGTACTCTCGCCGCCGCCTGTGATCGAACCGATCGCGCCTGCCGGCACGGCGATGAACTCCAGGTCCGCCTCAGCGATCCCGGCCCGGCTACCGGCACCCATGCCCTCGACGCCGCCACTGCCACCAGACATCGTCGACTGGATCGAACGCCTCGGCGCACAGGAGCCGGGCGATGACTATCCGCCCGACATCACCCAGCGTCTGATCTACGTGCTGGCGCCGCACGCCTTCCGCCAGGAGACGCCAACCCTGGCTCTCGCGATCAAATCGGTACGGCTGCTGAAATCGGGCGCGTTGTCCGCAAGCGCCAGCGACTATGACCCGTCGAACGTCGTGAAGAAACTGCCGGCCAGATTCCTGCGCCGATCCGATCTTGCCATTCTCAGGGCAATCGCGTTTGCCCAGTTAACATCTTACGGACGGACGCCGCTCGAGGGCCCGGACGGCGGCGCTGTCCTTGCCGATATCCTGAAGACCGGCCGGGCGCGCTGGCAGACAGTGGACGGACTGGCGCTCGCTGCCGGCCCGGCGCTACGCGGTCGCTTCGACTGGGACGTCGATCCGAAGGGGTCGCTATCGCCGCGCCTGACATTGGATCATGACGGCACCGGTTCTCCCGCGCTGCTTCTTGCAGCGACGCCACCAGTCTACGTGAAGCCGGCGGAGGGACTGATCGGTCCGGTGGAGACCGGGCTTCCGGCCAGCGCGGCCTTGGCGATGATGCAAGCTCCCGAGCTGGCCCCGGCCCAGTTGCCGGCGATTGCCGGTTTTATGCGCTCGAAGGGCAGCATGCTGGCCAGACTCGCGCCGCCAGCGCCGACCGAGACCGTCGTCGTCCGCGACAAGCCGATGCCGATCCTGGAACTGGTCCGCGGCGAGCTTCTGCAGGCGCCCTACGGGTCGCACGGCGGACGATCTTGGACCAGTGCCCTGTCACAACTGGCTGTCATCGGCGCGGCACGGCTTGCCTTCGCCTACGGTCCGGCGACGGTCGAGGCCGACAGTCCCGGGACAGCCGTTGCCTGGGTCGAGGGGCAGCGTCTTCTCGACATCCGCCGCAACCGCCAGGCCGAAGCGGCGGCGCTGCGCCGCCTCGCCGATCTCGGGCTGGAACGCGCAGCGCGACACTATCCGCATGCGCCGGCGCTTGCGCGTGCGTACTGCCCGCCCGATCAGAACGACTGGTTCGGCTTCCTGTACCAAGACGCGCCGCTCCTGATCGCCGAGGGCTGGCAGATCCGGGTGGCCGCCGATTTCCCCTGCCAGATCATCCGCGGCGATGGCGACATCGAGGCCGGCATCCGCGAGGGCTCGGGGCTGGACTGGTTCGAACTCGAACTCGGCATCGTCGTCGACGGCGAACGGCTCGATCTCGTCCCCCTCCTGATTTCCCTGATCGGCAGGCATGATCCCGACCAACTCGCTGACGCGCTGGCCCAATCGGATCTGGTTCTGCACCTCAGTCTGCCCGACGGGCGCTATCTGTCGCTGCCCGGCGCCCGATTGCGTCCCTATATTGACGTGCTGATCCAGCTGTTTTCGGGAGCAGCGAGCAGCGACGGTGCCTTGCGCTTTTCCACCCTCGACGCCGCGCATCTCGCACCACTGGAGGATTTGCCGGGAACCGTATGGACCGGCGGCGACCGCGTGCGCGGGCTCGGGCGCAAGCTCGCCGAACACGGCCGTATCCCCGATATCGCCGTGCCGGAGACATTCCGGGCGACGCTCAGGCCCTATCAGGCGCGCGGCCTTGCCTGGCTGGATTTCCTGCGCGAGGCAAACCTCGGCGGCATCCTCGCCGACGATATGGGGCTCGGCAAGACGCTGCAGGCGTTGGCGCTCGTCAGTGTTGAGAAGGCGGCGGGCCGCCTCACCTCGCCCGCGCTTGTCATCGCCCCGACGTCACTGATGACCAACTGGCAGCGCGAGGCCGAGAAATTCGCGCCCGACCTCACCGTCCTGGTCCTGCAAGGCCACGACCGCAAGGCGCGCTTCGATGGCATCGATCGCGCCGACATCGTGCTGTCGACCTACCCGCTCGTCGCCCGAGACAAGGAGATCCTGATGGGGCGCGAATGGCACATCCTGCTTCTCGACGAGGCGCAGGCGATCAAGAACCCCAACGCCGCAACGACACGGCTCGTCTACGACCTGAAGGCACGCCACCGCTTCTGCCTCACCGGCACCCCGGTCGAGAACACGCTCGCCGAGCTGTGGTCGCTGTTCCACTTCATCGCACCGGGATTCCTGGGCGATGCCAAGAGCTTCGCCCGCGACTGGCGCACCCCCATCGAGAAGAAGGGCAATGCCGGACGCGCCAAGCTGCTCGCCGCCCGCGTTCGCCCGTTCCTGTTGCGCCGCACCAAGGACGCCGTAGCGACCGATCTGCCGGAAAAGACCGAGATGGTCGAGGCGGTGGCATTGGGTCCGGCGCAGCAAGCGATCTACGACTCGGTTCGCCTCGCCATGCACGACAGGGTGCGCCAGGCGCTCAGCGAAAAGGGCTTGGCGCTCAGCCGCATCATCCTGCTCGACGCGCTTTTGAAGCTGCGCCAGACCTGCTGCGATCCACGGCTGTTGAAAGGCGTCAGAGGCGCCGACAAGGCTGGTTCGGCCAAGCTCGAGCGGCTGATGGAGATGGTCGAGGAACTCGTCGCCGAGGGGCGCAAGCTGCTCGTCTTCTCGCAGTTCACCTCGATGCTCGACCTGATCCGTCCGAGACTGGAGGCGGCGGGCATCGCCTATGCGCTCCTGACCGGCGACACCAAGGATCGGGCGGCGGCGGTTGCGTCATTCCAGGATGGGGCGGTGCCGGTGTTTCTGGTCTCGCTGAAGGCGGGTGGGGTCGGCTTGAACCTCACCGCCGCCGATACAGTCATCCTCTACGATCCCTGGTGGAACCCGGCGGTCGAGGCGCAGGCGATCGACCGCGCCCACCGGATCGGACAGGATAAGCCGGTGTTCGTCTACAAGCTCACCGCCGTCGGCACGATCGAGGAGAAGATTGAGATCCTGAAGTCCCGCAAGGCCGCGTTGGCGACCAGTCTGTTCGATCCCGACAGTACCGGAACCCTCGATATCACCGAAGCTGACATCGATTTGCTGTTCGCGGAGTGAGAGCCGGCGCGCATGGTTGATCTGTCAAATTATGGCAATACTTCAATAACATACGTGTTCTCAGTTTTGTCCCGAGTGGCGCGCCAAACTGCACACCACTCCGGTATACTCTTGCGAACACCCGGCATCAGCTAGGCTCGAAATTTGTTGAGGCTGCGG
>JARLIT010000261.1 GCA_031291575.1 Ancalomicrobiaceae bacterium | reverse complement strand
GCGCGACTGGAACCTTGCCACCGCCATGGTGATCAAGGGCGATGCGCTCGTCCAGGTGATGGGCGACTGGGCCAAGGGTGAATTCGGCGCCGCCAAGAAGGAAGTCGGCAAGGACTTCCTCTGCTACCGCTTCCCCGGCACCGATGGCTCGGTGATCTACAACACCGACATGTTCGCCATGTTCAACATCTCGGCCGACCGCAAGGCGGCGCAGACGGCGCTGGCCGCTGCGACCATGAGCGTCGCCTTCCAGTCCGCCTTCAACGTGGTGAAGGGCTCGGTCCCGGCGCGCATGGACGTTCCGGATACCGCCTTCGACGCCTGCGGCAAGAAGGGCATCGCCGACGTCAAGGCGGCCAACGACAAGGGCACCTTCGTCGGCTCGATGGCGCAGAACTACGCCCAGCCGCCGGCGATCGCCGGCGCCTACCATGACGTCGTGACCAAGTTCTTCCATGGCGAAATCAAGTCGTCTGACGCCGCCGTGGCCGAACTGGTCAAGGCGCTCAACAACGCCAAGTAAGATCGACGGTCCTTCCATTCGACCCATTCGCATAGTCGCGTTGTCATCCCGGCGTTCGCCGGGATGACACCAATCGTGGCGGCATCCGCTACGGCCGACGTCTCCTGCCGGCGCCGGAGACCGATGCTGTTCTGGGAGGGGAACCCATGTCATCCATTACCGCACCCATCGCCGCCGAACCCAGGTCCCGCGTCGTGCTGCGCGCGCGCCTGCAGGACTGGCTGCCCCGACTGGTGCTCGCGCCGTCCTTTCTCATCGTGCTGGTCTTCGTCTACGGCTTCAATCTGTGGACGGTGTTTCTGTCGTTCACCAATTCGAAGGCCTTCGCCAACACCAACCTGATCGGCTGGGCCAACTACGAGAAGCTGTGGAACTGGACCTTCGAGACCGATCCTCCCTCGGGCTGGTACACCGCGCTGGTCAATATGGGTATCTTCGGCGGCCTCTACGTCGTTTTCTGCCTTGTCCTCGGCCTGACGCTCGCCATTCTCCTTGACCAGAAGATCCGCGGCGAAGGAATTCTCCGCCCGATCTATCTCTATCCCCTGGCGCTGTCCTTCATCGTCACTGGAACCGCCTGGAAACTGTTCCTCGACCCGCGCATCGGCCTGGAAAAAGCCATGCACGACTGGGGCTGGACGAGCTTTCACTTCGACTGGGTAGTGAACCCGCGCATGATGATCTACTGCGTCGCCATCGCCGGCATCTGGCAGACGTCCGGCTTCGTCATGGCGATGTTCCTCGCCGGACTTCGCGGCGTCGACGGCGAGATCCTGAAAGCCGCGCAGATCGACGGCGCCTCCGCCTACCAGACCTATCGCCGGATCATCATCCCGATGATGCGGCCGGTGTTCTTCTCGGCTCTGGTCGTGCTCGCCCACATGGCGATCAAGTCGTACGACCTCGTCTTGTCGGTCACCGGCAAGAACCCGGGCGGGGCGGCCGAACTGCCGTCGACCTTCATGTATTCCTACACGTTCACCCGCAACCAGATGGCGGTGGGCTCGACCAGCGCGGTGATCATGCTGATGACCATCGCCGCGATCATGGTTCCCTACATCTACTCCGAAATGAGGGAGAAGCCCCAATGAGCGCCGCCGATCTGATCACCTCGGCGCCCGACCGCGAACCGGCGCGCCATTCGCTTCTCACCCGCATCGTCATCTACGGGCTCCTGGTGATCTTTGCCTTCGTCTACCTGATCCCGCTCGTGGTGATGGTGATGACGTCCTTGAAGCCCCTCGACGAGGTGACCGGCGGCAACATGTTCGCGCTGCCACAGCACCTCACCCTCGAACCGTGGATCAAGGCCTGGGGCGAGGCCCGCATCGGCGTCTCCGACACGGCCGGCATCTACGGCTACTTCCTCAATTCGATCAAGATGGTCGTGCCGGCGGTGCTGATCTCGACGGTGTTGGGCGCCCTAAACGGTTTCGTGCTGACCAAATGGCGCTTTCCCGGCCACAAGATCGTCTTCGGGATGATGCTGTTCGCCTGCTTCATCCCGTTCCAGTCGGTCATCATTCCGATGGCGGTGATCCTCGGCGGCCTCGGCGACATCGGCCGCTCGTTGATCGATCTGACCGGATATTCGTTCGGCTTCGGCAGCCCGACGGTCAATCTCGTCATCGTGCATGTGATCTACGGTCTCGGTTTCACCACGCTGTTCTTCCGCAACTACTATGAGATCTTTCCGACCGAGCTGATCAAGGCGGCGATGATCGACGGCGCCAGCTTCTTCCAGATCTTCCGCCGTATCCTTCTGCCCAATTCGACGCCGATCTTCATCGTCACGGTAATCTACCAGTTCACCAATATCTGGAACGACTTCCTGTTCGGCTCCACGTTTGCCGCCGGAGACCAGGCGCCGATGACGGTGGCGCTCAACAATCTCGTCAATACCTCCACCGGCGTCGTCGAATACAACGTCAACATGGCAGCGGCCATCATCGCCGCCGCCCCCACCCTCTTCGTCTACATCGTCGGCGGCCGCTATTTCGTGCGCGGGCTGATGGCCGGCGCCGTCAAGGGATAACGCCATGACCGCTCTCGAAATCTCCGCGCTCAGAAAGCGCTACGGCGCTTTGGAAATCCTCAAGGGCATCGATCTGACGCTCGAGGAAGGCGGCTTCCTCGTACTCGTCGGTCCGTCCGGCTGCGGCAAGTCGACGCTCCTCAACACCATCGCCGGCCTCGACTCCGTCACCTCCGGCGAGATCCGCATCGGCGGCCAGATCGTCAACGGGCTGCACCCGTCGAAACGCGACATCGCCATGGTGTTCCAGTCCTATGCCCTCTACCCGAACATGTCGGTGGCGCAGAACATCACCTTCGGCATGGAAATGCGTGGCATTCCCAAGCCGGAACGCGACAAGGCGGTCGCCGAAGTGGCCAAAAAGCTGCAGATTGAGCATCTCCTTGCCCGCCGTCCGAGCCAACTGTCGGGCGGACAGCGCCAGCGCGTCGCCATGGGGCGCGCGCTCGTCAGGAAGCCGAGCGTGTTCCTGTTCGACGAACCCTTGTCCAATCTCGATGCCAAACTGCGCGTCGACATGCGCGTCGAGATCAAGCGGCTGCACCAGACCACCAACTCCACCATCGTCTACGTCACGCACGACCAGATCGAGGCGATGACGCTCGCCACCAAGATCGCTGTCCTCAAAGACGGTGAAGTGCAGCAGGTCGGCACTCCGGCCCAGATCTACGACGAGCCCGCCAATCTATTCGTCGCTGATTTCATGGGCTCGCCGGCGATGAACCTGATCGACGGCACGGTGATCCGGCAGGGTGGCGAGACGATGATCCGGCTCGATCGCAGGGAGCATCCCCCGATCGTGCTGCCCGTCCCGGCGGGCGTCGTCGCCGACCGGCTGCCGGCCGATGGCAAGGTCATCTTCGGCATCAGGCCGGAGGCGGTGAACGACAGCGAGTCGATCGATCGCAAGGCGAAATCGGTGTCGAAGTTCGAGGCCAACGTCGAGATCGTCGAGCCGGCGGGCGCCGACACCTTCGTCGTCATCCATGTCGCCGGCAAGGAGTTGACCGCACGCATGCGCTCCGACACCAGCGTCCGCGTCGGAGAGAGCCACACCTTCGCCTTCAATCTCGACAAGGCGGTGCTGTTCGATCCGGCGACGTCTGCGCGGATCTGACGAGAGAACGGGGCTGACCGAGATGCCGCACCGGGAAACCGTCGACGTCCTCGTCATCGGATCGGGCATGGGGGGCGCGACGTTCGCCGCCGGGCTCGCTCCGTCGGGCGCGAAGATCCTCATCCTCGAGCGCGGCGAGCGGCTGAGCGATAGTCCGAGCTTGCGCGATGCCCGCGCCATCTTCCAGAAGGGCGTTTACCGCCCGGACGAGACCTGGATCGACGGCGAGGGCCAAGCCTTCAACCCCGGCAACTACTACTATGTCGGCGGCAATACCAAGTTCTATGGCGCCGTGCTGTTACGCTACCGCGCCGAGGACTTCCGCCCCGTTGAACACCGCGACGGCACGACGCCGGGCTGGCCGTTCGCCTACGATGAGCTCGAACCGTGGTACGGAAGGGCAGAACGGCTCTACCGGGCACGCGGCAGCGTCGGCGGCGATCGCACCGAGCCGCCCCACTCCAGCCCCTACCCTCACTCCCCCGTACCGGACGAACCCGCCATCGCCCTGGTGCGCGAGCGCATGGTGCGTGCCGGCCTCTCCCCCTTCTCGCTGCCGCTCGGCATCGACATCGAGGCATGGCTCGCCCGCGCGCCGACCGGTTGGGATTCCTTCCCCGACGCCGGCCACGGCAAGATGGATGCCGAGGCGGGCGGGCTCGCTGCGGCTCTGGCCCATCCGAACGTCAGCTTGCGCACCGGCGCGTTCGTCGAACGGCTTCTGTTGGCGCCCGACGGCCGACGGATCGCCGGCGTCGAGGTGGTATCCGCCGGTGAGCGCACTTCGATCGGCGCTGGCCTCGTCGTCATCGCGGCCGGTGCCGTCAACTCGGCCGCCCTGCTGCTGCGCTCCGGCGACACCGGCCTTGCCAATGGCTCCGGCGTCGTCGGACGGCATTTCATGAACCACAATGCCTCGGCGGTGCTGGCGATCGACCCGCGCACCGTCAACGACTCCGTCTACCAGAAGACCCTCGGCATCAACGACTTCTATCTCGACGACGGCCAGGGCGGACCGGCCTTGGGCAACATCCAACTACTCGGCCGGGTCACGGCGCCGATCCTGAAATCGTCCGTTCGGCTGGCGCCCGAATGGGTGCTGCACCAGATGAGCCGGCACGCGGTCGACTGGTACGCGATGAGCGAGGATCTGCCCAATCCCGACAGCCGCGTCACCATCGACGGAGCCCGGATCCGCCTCGACTGGAAGCGCAGCAACTGGGCTGCTCATCTGGCCCTCGTCGCCGCTCTCAAGGAACGCCTGCACACAGCAGGCTATCCGATCGTGTTGGCAAAACCGTTCGACCGGCGCACGCCGTCGCACCAGTGCGGCACCATCCGCATGGGCGCCGATGCAGCGACATCAGCGCTCGATCCCTATTGCCGCGCCCACGACCATCCGAACCTGTTCGTGGTCGATGCCTCCTTCCTGCCGACGTCGGCGGCGGTCAATCCATCGCTCACCATCGCCGCGCAAGCCCTGCGCGTCGCCGACCACGTGGCCCGCAGCGACCTTCGTGTACCTTCGCCATCGGCAGGATTGCGAGAGACGCTATAACTATTTGTTTTTACGCACATTCCTTTCCGAAAAGTCGTCAACTTTTCGGGAATGTGCGCCCGAACCAACGGTGATTGACCCGATGCGTTACGACTACATCATCGTCGGCGGCGGATCCGCCGGCTGCGTTCTCGCCAACCGCCTGAGCGCCGATCCGTCGATCAAGGTCCTCCTCATCGAGGCGGGCGGAAGCGACTGGAACCCCTTGTTCCGAATGCCCGCCGGCTTCGCCAAGATGACCAAGGGCGTGGCCAGTTGGGGCTGGAGCACGGTGCCGCAGAAACACCTCGGCGGCCGCGTCATCTGGTACACGCAGGCGAAGGTGATCGGCGGCGGCTCGTCAATCAACGCCCAGCTCTATACGCGCGGCAATGCCCGGGATTACGACGCCTGGGAGCGTGAGGCCGGCGCCACCGGCTGGAGCTACAAAGATGTGCTGCCCTACTTCAAGCGCAGCGAGGACAACCAACGCTACGCCGACGCCTACCACGGCTACGGCGGGCCGCTCGGCGTCTCCTACCCCGTCAATCCACCGCCGATCAGCCACGCCTTCCTGCGCGCCGCCCAGGAGGCCGGCATCCCGTTCAATGCCGATTTCAACGGCAAGACCCAAG
>JARLIT010000260.1 GCA_031291575.1 Ancalomicrobiaceae bacterium | reverse complement strand
GGCCGGCGCGAGGCCGACACGCGCCCGACCTGCGAGGCGATCAGCGACAGCCGCCGGCTGTGGAAGCGACCGCCAAGCGGCACGGTGACCTGTCCCTCGCCGTACCAGGAGAGTTCGACGATTCGGGCCTCCATCCCGGCGGCGGCGATTGCAGTCGCCAGCCCCTCGGCCGAAGCACTGGCGTGGAAGACCACATCGGCCTCTTGCGGTACGGCTTCCGGCAAGGCGAACGTTGCGCCAAAACCGCGGGCAAGAGCCGCCCGAGCCGGGTCGATGTCGACCAGCGTCACCTCCGCTCCGGGCAGGCGACAACTGAGCGCCAGCACCATCAGGCCTACCACGCCGCCGCCGACGACGACGATGCGGTCGCCCGGCCCGGCGCCGGAATCCCACACGGCATTCAGCGCGGTCTCCATGTTGGCGGCAAGCGCTGCGCGCGCCGGCGGCAGTCCGACGGGAAGGGGAGTGAGTGCGGCGGCCGGCAAGACGAAGCGATCCTGGTGCGGGTGCAGACTGAACACGGCGCGGCCGACGAGGGCCGCCGGCCCGTCCTCGACGATACCGACCGCCTGATAGCCGTATTTGACCGGAAACGGGAAATCGCCCGCCTGGAACGGCGCCCGCATGGTCTCGAATTCGCCCTTCGGCACACGCCCCGATGCGATCAGTCGCTCGGTGCCACGGCTCACCCCCGAGACGACCGTCCGCACCTGCGCCTCGCCGGCCCCGAGCGGGCGCAGGGTCTCGCGTCGGAGTTCGGCCCGGGCCGCGCCGATGTACCATAGCGCCTCGGCCTCGATCGCCGCCCCGCTCCGCATCGATCACCTCGAGTTCATCAGCAAATCTCCGAATGCTTTGCTAGCATCCCCTCCCTGCCAGCGAAAGCCGGCACCAACGACCAACGGCCGGCGAACGCAGGTGGTGCAGACAGCTGGCAAACGTCTCTTCAAGGCAGGGGATGACAACCGAGCGCATAGCCAACTTCGTCACCCCCCACTTCGGCGGACCTCGCCGATCGACCAGGAAGCCCCGGGTACCGCATGAGTGACGAGCTGCAAGCCGCAATCGAGCCCTCCCCGCTCGTCGCCGATACCGGCATCGCCGGACTGACGCCGAGCGGAACCCAGAGCCTCGCCGTTCTCAACCGCCGTCGGCTGATCGTCGCCGGCTTGAATCTGGCAACGCTGGTCCTCGTCACCGCGCTGTTCTGCCGGCTTGCCGGCCACGGCGGCTGGACGCTCCTCGACCTTGGCCTCGTCGTCGCCTTCGTCGTCTCCTCGCCGTGGAACATTCTCAGCCTGTGGAATGCCGTGATCGGATTTTGGCTGATGCACGGCGGCCGCGATCCCACCCGCGAGGTGCATCCCTATACGCTCAAGGCAGATGACAGCACCCCGATCGGCGCGCGCGTCGCTGTCGTCATGACCATCCGCAACGAGGACCCGGATCGCGCCCTGGCCCGGCTGCGGCTGGTCCGAGAGGGCCTTGAGGCGAGCGGTTCCGGAGAGCGCTTTGCCTATTTCGTCCTTTCCGATACCAACAGACCCGAAATCGCTGCAGCGGAAGAGGCCGCGTTCGCTCGCGAGGTGGCGACCGCCGGCGCCGGTGCCCGCCTCACCTATCGCCGGCGGGCAGACAATTCCGGCTTCAAGGCCGGCAACATCCGCAACTTCCTCGACGCTTCAGGCGACGATTTTGACCTGATGCTCGGGCTCGACGCCGACAGCCTGATGGGTGCGCCAACCATTCTCCGGCTCGTGCGCATCGTCGAAGCCAATCCGCGCCTCGGCATCCTGCAGAGCCTCGTCGTCGGCCTGCCGTCGCGCTCCGCCTTTGCCCGGCTGTTCCAGTTCGGCATGCGCCACAACATGCGCATCTACACGATGGGCGCCTCGTGGTGGGCGGGCGACTGCGGTCCCTACTGGGGCCACAACGCCATCATCCGCATCGCCCCGTTCAAGGCGCATTGCCGGCTGCCGGTCATCCCCGGCAAGCCGCCACTCGGCGGTCCGGTGCTGTCGCACGACCAGATCGAGGCGGCGTTCATGCGTCGTGCCGGCTACGAGGTGCGCGTGCTCCCCGAGGAATGCCAGAGCTACGAGGAGAACCCGCCGCATCTTGCCGAATTCACCCGGCGGGACCTGCGCTGGTGTCAGGGCAACATGCAGTACTGGCGATTCCTGTTCGAACCCGGCCTCAAGCCTTTGAGCCGCTTTCAGATCGCCTGGGCGATCCTGTTGTATCTCGGCTCCTTCGGCTGGATGGCCTTCGTCGTCCTCGCCATGCTCAGCGTGTTCGAGGTGAAGCCGACCAGCGAGCCGTTCCCCACCGGGCTCGGCATCGGCCTCTTCGTGAGCATGTTCCTGATGAGCCTGATGCCGAAGCTCGCCGGCATTGCCGATGTGCTGATCACCCGAGGGGCAGCGAACCGCTATGGCGGCAGGGCCAAGCTCCTGGCCAGTGCCGCAGCCGAACTGGTATTCTCGATGCTGATCGCTCCGGTGATCGCCTTCCGCGCGGCACTGTTCATGATCGGCCTCGCCTTCGGGCGAACCGTCACCTGGGACGGACAGACCCGCGACGCCGAGCGGCTGTCGTGGCGAACGGCGATCTCCGGCCTTTGGCCGCAGATGGTCTTCGTTTGCCTGATGATCGCCGTGCTCGGGCCTTTGGCGATCTGGGGCCTGCCGATGATCCTCGGGCTCCTGTTCGCCATTCCGCTCGCGGTTCTCTCGGCCGACCCGCGTGTCGGCGACTGGTGCCTGAAGATCGGGCTCGCCGCCGTGCCGGAGGAAATCGACATGCCGGCCGATGTCGCTGCGGCGCTTCACTGGCGTTGAACCGCGCCCCTAGGCGTTTTCGCTGCAGTATTTATACTGGCGTCGCAGAGCCGTGTTCCAACACCGTCAAACGAAGCCCGAGGAAAGCCCCGCCATGAAGTCACGTGCCGCCGTCGCCTGGGAAGCCAAGAAGCCCCTGACCATCGAGACGATCGACATCGGCGGGCCAAAGGCCGGCGAGGTGCTTGTGGAAGTGATGGCGACGGGCGTCTGCCACACCGATGCTTACACGCTCGACGGCTTTGATTCGGAAGGCAAGTTCCCGGCGATCCTGGGGCACGAGGGCGCTGGCATCGTGCGCGAGATCGGCGCCGGGGTGACGAGCCTGAAGCCCGGCGATCACGTCATTCCGCTCTACACACCGGAATGCCGCAGCTGCAAGACCTGCCTGTCGCAGCGATCGAACCTGTGCACCGCCATCCGTTCGACGCAAGGGCAAGGCCTGATGCCGGACCGGACGACCCGGTTTTCCTGCGAGCCGGTCGGGGAGCGCGGAGCTGAGATCTTCCACTACATGGGCTGCTCGACGTTTTCCAATTTCACCGTGCTACCGGAGATCGCTCTCGCCAAAGTCCGCGAGGACGCCCCCTTCGACAAGATCTGCTACATCGGCTGCGGTGTGACGACCGGCATCGGCGCCGTCATCTATACCGCGAAGGTCTGGCCGGGGGCGAATGTCGCGGTGTTCGGCCTCGGCGGCATTGGCCTCAACGTCATTCAGGGCGCGCGGATGGTCGGCGCCGACAAGATCATCGGCATCGACCTGAACCCGGCCAAGGCCGAGATGGCCAAGAAGTTCGGCATGACGCATTACGTCAACCCGAAGGACGTCGGCGCCGACAAGGTCGTCTCCGCGATCCAGGACCTGACCGACGGCGGCGTCGATTTCTCCTTCGAATGCATCGGCAACACGACCACCATGCGTCAGGCGCTCGAAAGCAGCCATCGCGGCTGGGGAACGAGCATCATCATCGGCGTGGCACCCGCCGGCGCCGAGATCTCCACCCGACCGTTCCAGCTGGTGACGGGGCGCAACTGGCGCGGCTCGGCCTTCGGCGGCGCGCGTGGCCGCACAGACGTGCCGAAAATAGTCGACTGGTACATGGAGGGCAAGATCAATATCGATGATCTCATTACCCACACCATGCCGCTCGACGACATCAATCATGCCTTCGACCTGATGCACGCAGGCGAGTCGATCCGCTCGGTAGTGGTGTTCTGAGGAGAACCGCCCGATACAAGATGTCATCCCGGCGAAGGCCGGGATCCACTATCGGCTCAACTTGCGAAAGCCATGAGATTATGATCAATGGCTCCACGGCGACTTCCGCGCCACACCGAAAGGCCAATGGATCCTGGCATCCGCCGGGATGACACCTTTCGTTGCTTGTGTCCGCCCCTACTGACGATGTTCAGCGACCGCGCCAGGCTCGCCCCCCGTCACGCCGGCTCGGACTTGCCGCGATGCCGGCGTCTGAGCTGATCGGGTCGCTTGGTATCCGACGGGCGGAGCCGCTCGACGGTGGCGAATACACCGCGCAAATGGCTCCGAAGCGCCATCTGCACGGCAGCCGCATCGCCCTTGACCAGTTCCTCGGCGATGCGGCGGTGCTCGTAGAGGATCTCCGCCATGCGGCCGGGATCGCGCACGCTCAGGTAGCGGACGCGATCGAACTGCGTCTTGATCTTCAAAATGACGCTCCACACGCCGATCTGGCCGCTTAACTCCGCGATCAGCTTGTGGAATTCATTGTCGAGGCCGAAGAACTCCTCCTGCGTCTTGGCGACTTCCTGGCGGGCGATCGAATCGCGGATCCGGGCAATGCCATCGGCATCGAGCCGCCGGGCGGCATCGGCCGCGAGGGCGCATTCGAGGTGTTCCCGCACGTATTGGCCGACCTTGACCGCGTCGAGCGAGATCGGCGCGACGAACGTGCCGACCTGCGGGTAGATCTCGACCAGCTCCTCTTCGGCGAGTTTGATCAGTGCCTCCCTGACCGGCGTCCGGGACACGCCCAACCGCTCGCACAGGTCCTGCTCGGACAGTTGCGAGTTGGGCGCCAACGTGCCTCGAACGATCTCGTCACGCAGACGGTCGAAGACTTGCGCTGTCAGTCTGAAGCCGCGTCGGTCCATGGCTGCTAGTCTCGTGACACGAATGTAGACGTCGATATTCGTTCGTCTTTCTCTGCCACGAATTGGGGCCTGCGTCACTTGGACATCCGGCGCCCCGGGCGTATTGCAACCGCTTTGCGTGCCGCTGGCGCGAATGACCTCGGTCGCGCCAGGAAAGTCCCGTTCAATGGACGACGATCACGCCGCGGCGGCGGGGCAGCACGTCCCCATTCCGTCGCGGCCGATGTTTCCGTCCTCAGACGACCCGATGCGCCCGGAAGGCTTCGATCGTCTGCATCACGCCCCTGAGTTCGGCGAGCCCCTTGAGGCGGCCGACGAAGGAGTAGCCAGGGTTCATGGTCTTGCCGATGTCGTCGCCCATGAGGTGGCCGTGGTCGGGCCGCATCGGAATCTGCGCATCCGCCCGCCCGACGCTCTTCCGCCGGTCTTCCTCGGCCATGATCGCCGCTGCAACGCCGATGAGGTCGGTGTCACCCCCGAGATGATCGGCCTCGTAGAACGAACCGTCCGCCTCGTGGGTGGTATTGCGCAGATGGACGAAGTGGATGCGCGGGGCGAATTCCTTCGCCATGGCAACGAGATTGTTCACCGGGTTGGAGCCGAAGGACCCGGTGCACAACGTCAGCCCGCAGGCCTCCGAGGGAACCGCCTTGAACAGCGCGCGCACGTCGTCGGCCGACGACATCACCCGCGGCAGACCGAAGATCGGGAAGGCCGGATCGTCGGCGTGGATGCAGAGGCGGACCCCGACCTCATCGGCGACCGGTGTGATCTCGGCGAGAAAGGCGATGAGATTGGCCCTGAGCGCCTCGGTGTCCATCGTCGAATAGAGTTCGAGCATGGAACGGAACGAGTTGCGATCGTAGGAGAAATCGCGCGCCGGCAGCCAGTCGATGAGGACCCGCTCGAGTTCGGCCGCCGCTTGCGGCGTCATCGCCTCGAAGCGCTCCCGAGCAGCCGCAATCTTCTCGGCATCGTAGCTTTTCTCCGCATCCTTCCGCTTCAGCACGAAGAGATCGTAGGCAGCGAAGTCAACCGCGTCGAACCTGAGCGCGAAGGCCCCGTTCGGCAGCCGGTAATTGAGATTGGTCCGGCTCCAGTCGGTAATCACCATGAAGTTGTAGCACACAACATGGATGCCGGCGGCGGCCACATTGCGGATCGACTGCTTGTAGTTGTCGATCTTCTCGCGATAGTTGCCGGTCCGGGTCTTGATTTCCTCGCCGACGCCGATGCTCTCGACGACCGTCCACTTCAGGCCGGCCTCCTCGATGATGCGCTTGCGCTTCAGGATCTCGTCGAGCGGCCAGACCCCGCCCTGGTTCATGTGGTGGAGCGCGGTGACGATGCCGGAGGCACCGGCATGCCGGGCATGCGCCAAGGTGACGGGATCATCGGGACCGAACCAGCGCCAGGTTTGCTGCATCTCAGGGTTTCCTTGTTTGTGGCTTCTTTTCCGGCCGAAGGAGGGACGCCGCCGCCCCAGCTTCAGGCCATTGTCGAGTGAGGCGTCAAAGGCTTGCAAGCGTCTTGCGGACACCGTCGGCGGCGATGCGGGCGACGAAGCCGACAACGTCTGAGCGGAAGCGAGCATTGCCGGCCAGTTCCGCCGGGAAGATTTCGTGGACTGCGAGGAGCGCGTCGACGAACGCCTCCGGCGACCCGGCATTGGCTCGCGCCAGACCGGTCAGCCGCTCGGCCATCGGATCGGCGACGGTCCAATTCCGCCCCGAACCGTCGGTGCCGAGAAGGAACCGCATCCAGGCGGCAACGGCCAGCGGCACGATCTTCGGCCGGCCGCCGCGGGCGAAGATCTCGCCTGCCGCCTCCAACAGCCGGGGTCCGAGCTTCTGCGAGCCATCGGAGGAGATCTGGATGGTCAGATGCCGGATCTCCGGATTGACGAAGCGCTTTTCCAATTCGTGCGTATAGGCGGTGACATCGGTGCCAGGCACCGGCGGCACGGTGGCGATGATATCCTCGTCCCACAACCGGCGTAGAACGCGCGGAATGTCGGCATCGGCCATAGCCCCGGCGACGGTCTCGACCCCCAGGAGAACCGACAGATAGGCGAGTGTCGAATGGGCGCCGTTCAAACACCTGAGCTTCATCGTCTCGAACGGGTGGACGTCGTCGACGAGGATGGCCCCGGCCTTTTCCCAGGCCGGCCGGCCGAGCGGGAAGCGGTCTTCGATCACCCACTGCCGGAAAGGTTCGGTGACGACCGGCCATGCATCGACGAGACCGAGCCCGGCAGTGACCGCCGCCTTATCTGGATCCTTCGTCGCTGGGGTGATGCGGTCGACCATGGTGCAGGGGAACGATACCTCGCGCTCGACGAAGCGGCCGAGGTCGGCATCGACGAGGTCTGCGAAGCGCGTGACGATGCGCCGGGCGGTCTTGCCGTTCTGCGCCAGATTGTCGCACGACAGCACGGTAAAGGGAGCGACCCCGGCGGCGCGGCGCAGCCGCAGCGCTTCGACGATCAGGCCGGGCGCCGTCTTTGGGCGACGCGGATTGGCGAGGTCGGCGCGGATGCCCGGATGGGACTCGTCGAGCCGCCCGGTGGCGGCATCCTGACAATAGCCCTTTTCAGTGACGGTCAGCGTGACGATGCGGATCTTGGGACTGACCATCAGGCTCAACACCTCGTCGTCCCCCTCGACCGTGGTAACCACGTCGAGGAAGGAGCCGATCACCTGCAGACGGTCGACGCCGTCGATGCGGCGCATGAGCGTGTAGAGGCAGTCCTGCGGCTTCAGCGCCGCCCGCATGTCGGGCGCCAAGAGGTCGACGCCGACGATCCCCCAGTCCAGAGCGCTGCCATCCTTCGCGGCCTTGGCCAGCACCTCGTCGGTGAAGACACCCAGATGGGCGCGGCAGAAGGCGCCGATGCCGAGATGCACGATCCCCGGCGTCACCTTGGCGCGGTCATAGGTGGGGCGGCCAACCGCGGCCGGCAGTCGGGAAAGCGTGGCGGTGGACAGGCGTTCGAGCCCGGCGGTCTTCAACGTGTCAGGAGCCGTCTCAGTGGACATGGCAATTTGCCTTTCGGATGGGGCCTCTGCCCCGATTTCGATGCGACTTCCGTCTGCATATGCCGCAGACGGCGCCTCGGATCGGCCGAGCCCGCGCGGCCTCGGCGAAACACGAGGAGGCGAACGATGCGTCCGCCCACTCATACCGCGCCTGGCTCATGCCCCGGTTCCGAATTCCGCATCCGGCTTGCCGCGCGTCTGCGCTCGTCGGGCCCGGCCGACTACTACCATATTACTGGCTGCGGGGGAGCCTCCAATTCGACATTCGAGCCATCTCAGACGGCGCTCTCGGACCCGAACGTCGAAGTCGTTCCGCTTCGCGGCAAAGCGGCGGGCGTGGGGCGGGTGGAGCGAATTTGACATTTGAGTCCCAGTCGGCAGCGCGACCTCACCCAAATGTCAAATTCAAATATCCACTAGATTCAGATCGTTGCTGGTTGCCCCACGATTCCGACATTTGCTTTCGAAGTTGCTGTGAGCCGGATGCTAATGACGGAATTGGACCGCAGGGCATCGAGCCGATCAGACTTCGATGCCCGCCAGCGTCTTGCCCGACCCGGTCTTCGGCAGGATGAAGTGCATGATCACCAGTCCGATGAGGTAGAGAGACGAGGCGATAGCGAACAACAGATTGTAGTTGTTGCCGGTCGCGTCGAGCAGGCGGCCGACGCCCATCGACACGAACATGCCGACGATGTAGGCGCAGAAGCCGCCAATACCGACCACCGAGCCGACCGTATTCTGCGGCATCGTATCGGTGACAATGGTGTAGACGTTGGCCGAGTAGCCCTGATGCGCCGAGGCTGCGATGCCGATCAACACGACGGCCACCCACATGTTCGAGACCTGCGAGGCCATGAACACCGGCACCACGCACAGACCGCAGACGAGGAAGGCGATCTTGCGGGCGCGAAGCGTCTTGACTCCCCGCTTGATCAGCGCCGACGACAGCCAGCCGCCGCCGATCGAGCCGACGTCCGCCATGCAATAGATGACGATCAGCGGCAGCATCGCGGCCATCAGATTGACGCCGTACTGCTTGTTGAGGAAGCCCGGCACCCAATTGAGGTAGAACCACCACACCGGCGCGGAGAAGCAGGTGCCGACGATGTTGGCCCAGGTGCCGCGGTATTTCAGGAGTTCGATCCAGGGGATGTTCACCTGCTTCGCCACCGGGTCCGACTTGATGTAGGCGAGTTCGCTCGCCGACACGCTCGGATGCTCTTCCGGACGCTTGTAGAACGCCCACCAGAAGACGACCCAAATGAAGCCGATGCCACCAGTCACCAGGAAGGCAGCCTGCCAGCCCCAGGCGATCATGACCAGCGGCACGAGGATCGGGGCGACGACGGCGCCGACATTGGATCCGGCGTTGAAGATTCCGGTGGCTAGTGCGCGCTCCTTGGCCGGGAACCACTCCGAAATCGTCTTGATCGAAGCCGGGAAATTGCCGCCTTCAGTCAAGCCGAGGCCAGCACGGGCGATCTTGAAGCCGAGGACCGAGCCCATGAGAGCGTGGACGCAGGCAAACAGGCTCCAGCCGGCAACCGCGGC
>JARLIT010000259.1 GCA_031291575.1 Ancalomicrobiaceae bacterium | reverse complement strand
CGCCCAGCCGTTGCGGCGGCAAACCATAAAAAAGCGCCATCCGCGAAGACGGCGCGCGAGGGAGAGCCACTCGATGAAAATACGCACCGCATTCGGGTCCATGTCGCTGCTGGTCGCCTGCTTCGGCTCCCCTGCCCTGGCGCAGCCGCAGCCGGCGCCGCTCAGCATCGAGCAGGCGCAGGAGGACCTCGCCTTCGCGCGCGGCGTCGACGCCACCATCTGGGCCTATCCGCTCGCGATCACCGCCGCGACGGCTGAACTCGCGACCAGCACCGACAGACCACTCCCGAACGGCCACGCCCCCTTCAACACGTTCGGCCATGTCGGCAAGTTGATGACCGCCGCCGACAAGGACGTGGTTTCTCCCAACGCCGACACGATCTATTCCAGCGCCTTCGTCGACCTCAAGCGGGGCGCCGCGCTCGTCTCCGTTCCCGACACCGGCGGCCGCTATTATTCGCTGATGCTGGAAGACGCCTACACCAATGTCTTCGGCTATATCGGCCTGCGCGCGACGGGCAGCGGCGCCGGAACCTACCTCATCGCCGGTCCGGGCTGGACGGGTGAGACGCCGGCGGGGGCCAAGCGCATCGACTCTCCGACGCCTCTGGTCTGGATCATCGGCCGCACGCTGATCGACGGCGAGAAGGACATGCCGAACGTCGCAGCGATCCAGAAGCAATATCAGCTCACGATGGTCCCTCCGGTTCTCGATTCCGTTCCCGCCAAGGAGCGCTGGGGCATTGCGCTGCAGCCGAAAATGCCGCCGGTCCAGCAGGTCGATAGCCTGGACTGGAAGACCTATTTCCGTTGGGCCGGGCAGATGATGAAGGACAATCCGCCGCCGGCCGCCGACAGCGCGTTCTGGAAGCAGTTCGCGGCCATCGGCCTCACGGTCGAGAACGGGTTCGACCTCGACCATCTTTCGCCAGCGACGCAGAAAGGTCTGGAGCGCGCCTACGAGGCCGGCAGGCAGATTTTGAAGATGGAGGCGCAGAAGTCGGGCGGCGTCGTGTCGAACGGCTGGGCCTATAATCTCAACGCCGGAAAATGGGGACAGGATTTCAACCTGCGCGCCGCGATTGCGTTTCGCTCGCTCGGGCAGAACACGCCCGAAGAAGCGATCTACATGAACGTCCTGAACGATGGCGACAAGCAGCGGCTGAACGGCGGCAAGAAATACACGATCACGTTCAAGAAGGGCGATTTGCCGCCGGTCGACGGCTTCTGGTCGGTGTCCATGTATGACGCGAGCGACTTCTTTGTCGAAAATCCGATCAATCGCAACGCCATCGGCAATCGCACCGAAGGACTGAAGACGGCTCCGGACGGCTCGCTGACGATCTACGTCCAGAAGGATGCTCCCGACGCCGGCAAGATGGGAAACTGGCTTCCGGCGCCGGATGGAAATTTCCGCATGTCGATGCGTCTCTACGTGCCCAAGGCCGAGATTCTGGCGGGCCAGTGGACGCCCCCCGCCGTCACTCCGCAGCAATGACAATTTCGCCCGACATTTGATTGAAATGAATTTGGGGAGACCCGTTTTGATGAAAACGCAACGATCGTTCTCGCTCCGCGCGGCGTTGGCGGGCCTGCTGGCCGCCTCCTGCCTGTCCTCTTTCGCGGTCGCCCAGACGGCGAGCCGGCCGAACATCCTGGTCATCTTCGGCGACGATATCGGCTGGATGAACGTCTCGTCCTTTGGCGGCGACATCATGGGCGTGCGGACTCCCAATATCGACCGCATCGGCAAGGAAGGCCTGCGCCTTTCCGCCTTCTACGCGCAGCCGAGCTGCACCGCCGGCCGCGCCGCCTTCATCACCGGCCAGCTGCCGGTCCGCACCGGCCTGACGACGGTGGGCACGCCCGGATCGCCGGCCGGCCTGCAAAAGGAAGACATCACGCTCGCCGAAGTCTTGAAGACCAAGGGCTACGCCACCGCGCAGTTCGGCAAGAACCATCTCGGCGATCTCGAAGAGCAATTGCCGCATCGGCATGGCTTCGACGAATATTTCGGCAGCCTCTACCACCTCAACGCCAATGAGGATCTCGAAGACCCCGATCGTCCCACCAATCCGGAATTCCGCAAGAAGTTCGATCCGCGCGGCGTGATCTCCGGCACGGCGGACGGCCCGACCAGGGACGAGGGCCCGCTGACCACCAAGCGGATGGAAACGATCGACGACGAGATCCTCGACCATTCGGTGAACTTCCTCGACCGGCGCGCCAAGGACGGCAAGCCGTTTTTCCTTTGGCACAACACCACCCGCCAGCACGTCTTCATCCATGTGGGCGAAAAGGACCGCGGCGTCTCCCGCGGCGGCATCGAGGACGTCTATGGCGACGGACTGGCCGAGCATGACGCGCAGATCGGCGTGTTGCTCAAGAAGCTCGACGACACCGGGCTCGCGAAAAACACCATCGTCATCTACACGACCGACAACGGCGCCTATCAATATATGTGGCCGGAAGGCGGGACCTCTCCGTTTCGCGGCGACAAGGGCACGACCTGGGAAGGCGGCGTGCGCGTGCCGTTCGTCATTCGCTGGCCGGGGGCGCCGGCCGGCCGGGTCAGCGGCGAAATCGTCGACATGACCGACCTGTTCCCGACTCTGGCGCGCGCGGCGGGTGAACCCGATGTCGTCGAAAGGCTGAAGACCGGCGCGACTTATGGCGACCGGAGCTACAAACTGCACCTCGACGGCTTCGACCAGACGGCGCTGTTCGACGGCGAGAGCGACAAGTCCAATCGCAAGTTCATCTTCTACTATGACGAAACGGTGCTG
>JARLIT010000258.1 GCA_031291575.1 Ancalomicrobiaceae bacterium | reverse complement strand
GAAGTCTCGAAATGGCTGATGCGTGAGCGATCGGAGGACCTGCGCAATCGGGTGATCGCCTTCTCGATGACGCGACGGATCATTCCACTTGATACGGCAATCGCCCTGGAGGCGGCTAACCTCTGCGGGACCCTGAAGCTTGCAACGGCCGACGCCATCGTCCTCGCGACGGCACGGCTGCATCAGGCAGAGCTTCTGACCTCCGACGCGCACTTCGCCGGGCTGCCGGGCGTCGTCTATCGGGCAAAGTCAACGACCGGCCGTTGATCGTGCTGCATGCACAAAGGAAACGCCGAGGACGGTTGCCCATCCCCGGCGCTTGCGTGGACCGACTGGCAGCTTCAGCCGGCCAACACTTCGGCAAGCGGCTTCAAGGGAAGCCCGAGGGCCTCGGCGACCGCCGGGCAGACGATCTGGCCGGCATGGACGTTGAGGCCATTGGCGAGATGCTTGTCGGCCTTCAACGCTTCTTTCCAGCCCTTATCGGCGAGTGCGAGAGCGAACGGCAGCGTGGCGTTGGTCAAGGCGAAGGTCGAGGTGCGGGCGACGCCGCCCGGCATGTTGGCGACGCAGTAGTGGATGACGTTGTCGATCACATAGGTCGGGTCGGAATGGGTGGTGGCGTGCGAGGTCTCGGTGCAGCCGCCCTGGTCGATGGCGACGTCGACGATGACCGAACCAGGCTTCATCGTCTTCAGCATGTCGCGGGTGACCAGCTTCGGCGTGGCGGCACCGGGGATCAGCACCGTGCCGATGACGAGGTCGGCCTCGGTGACGAGTTCGGCCACGGCGTCACGGGTGGAGGCGACGGTCTTCAGCTGCGAACCGAACTGCGCGGTCAGGCGCCGGAGCGCGTCGAGCGAGCGGTCGACGACGGTGACGTCGGCGCCCATGCCCAGAGCGATGGTCGCGGCATGCGTGCCGGAGACGCCGCCGCCCAAGACGAGGACCTTGGCCGGGGCCACGCCTGGCACGCCGCCGAGAAGAATGCCGCGGCCGCCATCGGCGTTCTCCAGCGCATGCGCGCCGACCTGCACGGCCATGCGGCCGGCGACTTCCGACATCGGGGTGAGGAGCGGCAGACCGCCGGTCGGCGACGTCACCGTCTCATAGGCGATGCAGGTCGCTCCGCTCGCGATCAGGTCCTTGGTCTGCTCGGCATCGGGGGCCAGATGCAGATAGGTGAAGAGGAGTTGGCCGGCGCGCAGCTTCTTGCGTTCGCTCGCGAGCGGCTCCTTGACCTTGATGATCATCTCGGCATCGGCCCAGATCGTGTCGGCGCTGGCGATGATCTTGGCGCCGGCCTTCTCGTAGGCCGCATCCGCAATGCCGATGCCTTTGCCGGCGCCGGCCTCGATCAGGACGGTGTGGCCGTGCGCGGTCAGTTCGCGCACAGAGGCCGGCACCAGACCGACGCGGTCCTCATGATCCTTGATTTCCTTCGGTACACCGATGCGCATGACGGGCCTCCTCTTGGGGTGCTGCTGGCCTGTTGACTGCGGGCCGGAACGAGCGTTTCCGGCGTCGAACTATCTGCGAATGATGCGGCCGGTTGGGCGCAATTTCCCGCCAAAGCAAGGCATAATCGCATGGGTGGTTCGCAGAATATAAGTTGAAATCAGAAATTCATCGAATATTCTGCGACGATGCAACTGGATGATCGCGACCGCCAAATTCTCGCCGAACTGCAGACCGACGGCCGGCTCACCAACGCCGAATTGGCCGAGAAGGTGCACCTGTCGCCCTCGGCCTGTCTGAGGCGGGTAAACCTCTTGCTGGACGGCGATCTGGTCGCCGGCACGCACTTAGTGCTCGACCAGGCCGAGGCGGGGTTTACCGGTACCGCCTATGTGTCGATCACGCTGGCCAACCAGGATCGCGAGCGGCTCGACGCCTTCGAGGCGAAGGTGCGCCACATCGCGCAGATCCAGGAATGCTATCTTCTCGCCGGCCAGTCGGACTACCTGTTGCGCGTCATCTTCCGCGATGTCGCCGACCTCGAACGGCTGCATTCGGAGGTGCTGACACGGCTGCCGGGGGTGGTGCGAGTGCAGTCGAACCTGACGCTCCGCACGGTCAAACGCACGACGCGCGTGCCTGTGTGAGCGGGCGTAGTCTTGAGCTGCCGAGACCGATGGGCGGGCGCCAGGGGAATTTCATTCGATTCTATCGATTGAAATTAGAAAAATAATGCGTTGGATCCGGGGTCGGCGCTCATGGTTGGTGACGGTGTGCCAATCGGGACCCCGCCATGACCGTTTCCGCCGATCCGTTCGCCGTTTCCAGTCCGTCCACCTTCGCTGACCGCCATCCATCGCTTGCGTCATTGGTCGGCCTCACACCCGGCCTGGGACTGGCTGTCGCCGTGGCCCTGGGAGCCTACGGGCTGCGGTTCATTCCGGGCGTCGCCACCCTCAGTCCGATGATCCTGGCCATTCTCATCGGTGTCGTCTGGCGCAACACCATTGGCACGTCGGAGAGCCTGCGAACCGGCATCGCCTTCTCGGCGAAGCGGCTGCTTCGACTGGCGGTGATGCTGCTCGGCCTGCAGCTGACGCTTGCCCAGGTAGCTGAAGTCGGCGCAGTCGGCATGGCGATCATCGTGCTGACGCTCATTTCCACCTTCCTCGCCACCAAATGGGTCGGCCGGCTGATGGGCATCGAACGCCAACTGGCGGAATTGATCGCGGCCGGCACATCGATCTGCGGCGCCTCGGCCATCGTCGCCACCAATTCGGTGACTGACGCCGACGACGAGGACGTCGCCTATGCGGTTGCCTGCGTCACCGTGTTCGGCACCATTGCCATGTTCGCCTATCCGCTCCTGCAGCATGCGACTGGGCTCGATGCGCGCGGCTTCGGGTTGTGGGCCGGCGCCTCGATCCACGAGGTGGCGCAGGTGGTGGGGGCCGCCTTTGCCGGCGGCGAAACGTCCGGCGAATTCGGCACGGTCGCCAAACTGTCGCGCGTGCTGATGCTGGCGCCGTTGGTTCTGAGCCTCGGGGTCGTCGCCCGGCGGAGCGGCACCGGTGAGGGAGCTTCCGCCAAGGTGCCGGTTCCCTGGTTCGTCGTCGGCTTCGTCGCGCTCGTCATCCTCAACAGCGTGATGCCGCTGCCTGCCACCGCCCGACCGGTCGCTGGCATGGTGACGACGTTCCTCTTGACGGTGGCGCTTGCCGCGATGGGACTCGAAACCCACGCGCGCCGACTGTTGGCCAAGGGAATCAAGCCGTTCCTGCTTGGCGCCTTTGCAGCGGCGTTCATTGCCTGCACCAGCCTGGTGCTGATAGAGCTGCTTTGGGCTTAGCCGGCGGCCGGTCGCACGGTTCCCCGCCGATACCGCTGTCTTGGACGCCCATGACGCTCGAACAACTCCGCATCTTCATCGCCGTCGCCGAACGCGAGCACGTCACCGCGGCGGCCCGGGCGCTGCACCTGACGCAGTCGGCGGTGAGCGCGGCTATTGCCGCGTTGGAAGAACGGCATGCGACGAAGCTGTTCGACCGCGTCGGCCGGCGGATCCTGTTGACCGCGGCGGGGCAGGCCTTTCTGCCAGAGGCCAAGTCGGTGTTGGCGCGAGCGGCTGATGCGGAAGCGCTGCTGGCCGATCTCGCCGGGCTGAGGGCGGGTCGCCTGACGCTCGCCGCCAGCCAGACCGTTGGCAATTATTGGCTGCCGCAGATGATCCACCGCTATCATCAACGCTTTCCCGGCGTCGCCGTCGGCCTGACGATCGCCAATACCGAGGTGGTGGCGCAACAGGTGATCGACGGCATCGCCGACTTGGGGTTTGTCGAGGGCGAGGTGGCCGATCCCGCGCTGATCATCGAACCGATCGCCGAGGATGAACTGGTGCTGGTGGTCGGGCCGGATCATCCCTGGGTCGCCGCACCGCCTGCCTTTCCGGCCGCTTTTGCCGAAGCCAAGTGGGTGGTGCGCGAGACCGGGTCCGGCACACGCTCGGTGTTCGAGGGCGTGCTGGTGGCAGACGGGATTGCGCCGGAAACGCTCGCGGTGGCGCTGGAAATGCCGACCAACGAATCCGTCAGGAGTGCGGTCGAGGCGGGAGCTGGCGTGGCGGTGCTGTCGCGCCTCGTCGCGGTGCGGGCGATCGAATCCGGTCGGCTGAAGGCGCTCGATGCCGGCCTGCCGAAGCGGCCATTCCTGGCTCTCCGTCACCGCGAACGCTATCACACACGCGCGGCGGCGGAATTCCTGGCCGTCCTGAAGGCGTAGGTTCGATGCGCTACAGCCCGGCGACGTAGCGGATCGGCGAACCATCGAAGAAGCGGGACAGCCGGAATTCCTTCGGGTCGACGATCGGCGTCGCTCCGGTCACCATGTCGGCGATCAGGTGGCCGGCGCCGGGGCCGATACCGAAGCCGTGGCCGGAGAAGCCGGTGGCGACGACGAGGCCGGAGACGGCATCGACGGTGGAGATGATGGGAATCGCGTCCGGCATCACGTCGATGAACCCGGCCCAGGCCTGCACCATGCGGGCATCGTTGAAGATGGGATAGTTGAGCTGCAGCCGCTTCAAGGCGCCGCGGAGGTAGGGGAGATCCGGCGCCGGGTCGAGCACCCGCGTCTCCTCGTAGACCGAAGGCTGGTCGTAGGGCCGCGCCGCCGCCTCGCGCCATTCGGTGAAGAAGCGGCTGCCGAAGCGCATTTTCAAATTGGCGTAGTCGTGTCGCAACGCCGGCAGGTAGTGGAAGAAAAAGCGGAAACTGTCCGGCACGACGTAGGCGATCGACGACATGCCGCCCGCCACGGTGTAGCCGCCGTCGGCGCGGCGGCGGAAGGCATAATTGCCGCCCCAGTAGGCCGGCTCCGGCCCGCCCTCGACGGGCGAGGTGCGCAGGACGCTGGAGCGGACCTTCAATTGCGGTATGTCGAGGCCAAGGTCGGCGAGAATGCGGCGGGTCCAGGCGCCGCCGGCGACGACGACGTTCGATGTGGTGATGCGGCCGCGTTCGGTGACGGCGGCGATGACCTTGCCGCCGCCCAGTTCGATGCCGCGCACGGCGCAGTCGGTCAGGATCACGGCGCCGGCGCGGCGCGCCGCCTCGGCGATGGCCGGTGCGGCCTTCTGCGGTTCGGCGCGGCCGTCGTCGGGCGAATAGAGGGCGGGCAGCCGCGGTGTCGCGGCGCCGGGGACGAGATCGGCCACTTGCCTGGGCGTCAGCAAACGCTGATCGATGCCGGCCGCCTTGCCTTCGGCGATGCAGCGCTCGAAATAGGCCTCGTCACCCTTTTCCGCGGCGGAGAACAGGATTCCGGTGACTTTGAAGTTGCAGGCCCCGCCGGTGCGCTCTTCGATGCCGGGCCACAGCTTCAACGCTTCGCGGGCCAACTCGTTCTCACGCGGATCGCGGACCGCCTGGCGGCACCAGCCCCAGTTGCGGCTCGACTGCTCGCCGCCGATGTGGCCCTTCTCGGCGACAACGACCTTCATGCCCCGCTCGGCGAGATAGAGCGCCGTCGATACCCCGATGATGCCGCCACCGACGATGACGACGTCGGCTTGCCCAGGCACGGCCAAGTCTGAGGCTACGGGTACGACTTGCGGTCCCATGGAACACCTCCGGGCAATGATTGACGGAACGCGTCCATGTTCTAGCGCTGCGATGGGCTATGCCACAATCGATTCCGCAGCAGGGCAGGGATCATACGGGGGAGGGCCGCCAGCTTCGTGCTCTTGCATGCGCGTTGAGGCCGCCGTCTCAGTCCGTCAGCGCCTTGTAGCGAACCGGCTTGTAACCGCGCGCCAAGAGGACGGACAAAGGATAGACGTTGCGGCAGACGCGGCCGTTGCACCCCCCCGTCGAGGATTCCAGCACCTCGGCCTTGCGGTCGGGCGTGAATTTCACGAACAGCATGACGTGCGAGCCGGCTTTGTTGAAGGCATCGCCCGGCTTCATGTCCCAGGGGTTTTGCACTGGCTCGGTGATCGAGGGGATGTCCTGGGTGGTGTACTGGTGCGACAGGCCCCAGCAGGCCGAGACGAAGGCCGAGCAGTCGACGCCGGCGACGTCGCGGCGCGGATCGTTCTTGGTGCAGATGTTGCCGGCCAAGACGCCGCGCTCGACGTTGCGCTTGAACTGCAGGATGGTGCCGAAGCAGCCCCAGCAGTATGGCACGCCGCGCACCTCCTGGCCGACCTTGCCGGAGAGATACCACGGACGGCGGGTGCGGTCGGCAAAGCCGGTGCAGGTCGGATCGGGATCGGGGCCATAATTCTGCTGCGTCACCGTCCACTTCAGCCCTTCGAAGGCGAGCCCCATGCGGATGGCGCCGAGGCGGGAATTGGGCCTGACCGCCGTGACGATGTCGGCATCGATGCCGGGACCGAGGTCGGTCGGCTCGGAGGCCGCGACCTTGACCTTCGGCGGCTCCAGCGTCTGGCTCGCTGGCGTGCGGCTCTTCAGTTCGACGATGGCGACGCCGGTGGCATCCGACTTCAGGAACAGCACGCTGCCGCCGGGCGAGATGGTGACGAAGCGCTTCGAGGCCAGTTGATCGGGCGAGATCGGCATGTCGTAGATCGAGACGAGCTTGCCTTTGGCATTGTAGCGGGCGACGTAGGTGGCCGAGCCCTTGCCGGCCAACGGCACGTCTTCAGTAAAGATGAAGACGTCGCCCTTGGCGGTGACGTCGAGCACCTCGAGCACGCCGAGCTTGTCCTTCACCTTGACGTCGGCATGGTTGACCTGCAGCGGGTCGGATTCCGGCCTCAGTTCGATAACGGCACTCTTGCCATCGGTGCGCGGCAGCACGGCGACATTGATGGCGCCGAGCGCCCGCGACTGCAGCGTCGACTTGATCGGCGTGTCGAAGGTGGAGGTGTTCAGGCTGCGCCCCGCGGTATTCAGCACGTCCTCGTCGGATGACGGCGTCTGCGACCCCATCTGGGCAAACGCCGAGCGGGTGACGTCGTCGACATCGCCGACGGCGCGGGCTTCGAGTGTCGTGCCGTCCTTGCCGGGTTCGGCGTTGAGAGCATGCACCTGACCGTCCCAGACGTAGAGCTGGTTGTTGACCGTCACGAGGTCATTCGGCGACAGATTGTCCGGCAGCTTCAATTCCTTCGGCTGCGCCTGCGGATTGTCGGCGTCCATCGACAGGATGCGGCCGTTGATCTGGTCGAGCACGTAGAGCTTGCCGTCCTCGCCCATGTACATCGCCTGCGGGCCCGTCGCCTCGACATCCTTGCCGCCCGGCATGACGCCGACCGTGTTGATTCCGTCGCCGATGCCGAGCTGGTGGATTACTTTGGCGTCGGCTGCGGTCGCGGGGACGGCTGAGAGGGCAAGGACGGCGAGCGAGGCGGCGAGGCAGAGCGCCGCCCGGCCGGCCAGCGGGAAACGGTCATGGTGCTTGGCAAACATGGTCGTCCTCCTCGGGCCGGCGTCGGCCCTGTCGATTCACGTTTCCCGCCGAACGATCGGGCGAGACAGCAACACGTCCGGTCGCGCCGTCACTGCTGGGTGCCCGACGAGGCGAACAGGATCGACAGATCCTGGTCGGGAACGAAGTCGGTGGCAGTATAGGTGAAGCGGGTCGGCGACACTTTCTGGAACTTGCCCGGGAAGCACAGCGTCATGATCGCGTCGGCCGACGGCTTGTCGATGGTCAGCTTGAAGGTGCCGATGGCGCCGCCCCAGTTGGCCCCGGTCGACAAAACGTAGTCGAGCCGCTGCTCCGACAGGATGGAGTTGTCCGGCGACTTCTGCTTCAGGGTGGCGAGCGCCTTCTTGATGCCATTGATCGTGCCGGTATCGGCGCAATAGGTCCTGGTCAGCCGCGCAAGTTGCGTCGCCTCGGTGACGCTCGACTCGGTCAGGAACGAGCCGCCGATGATCGGGTGGTAGCTGTGATGGACCTTGACCTCCTTCTTCGCCGGGAAGGTCTGCATCCAGTAGAAGGTCGTCGACACATCCCAGGAGACGCCACCGGGCTGGCCCTCGGACCAGAACGCGAGGCCGTGGCTCTCGTAGAAGGCGCGCTTGTCCGCCGGCAGCTTGGCGAATTGCTCGCGGGCGCCGGTGTGGCTGAACGGATTGACCGGAATGCCGTCAGCCTTCAACCGGTCGGTGATGTCGATGCCGACGACCGAGGCGCGCTGCTCGACCTGCGGGCTGACCTTCTTGCCGTCCACCTCGATCGAAAAGCCGATGAAATCGATCGGATCGTTCTCCTTCGGCAACTGCACGGTGAAGTCCTCGTCGTTGCCGGAGAGCTTCGGCAGCGGGAAGGCGACGAGGGTGGTGATGTCGGCGTCGGTGTCGTTCTTGAAGACATAGTCGATGTCGATGGAGTTGACGGACAGTCTGAGGTCTTCCGACTGCATCGATACGCCGGCGTTCGGCACCAGGACGAGACCGCCGGCGCCGATCTGGGCGGTGGAATCATTGGCGGTGGCCGGAGCGGCGACAAGCGCGGCAAGGGCTGCGGCGAGGCCGGCGCGGAGCGGGCTGAGACGGCAAGAGGGGTTGGGCGAAGACGCGTTGGGCGAAGACATGGGGTCAATCAATCCTTGCAGAAATGATGAAGCCGGCGACCGGCCTGCCGCCCTCCATCCTGAGATCGGCTTCGACGAAGGCGAGATCTTTCAGTCCGGCAGCGACGGCAGCGGCTTCGATGTAGCCGCGCGTGTGGGCGTAACGCCCGCTGCCGACATGGATGCGGAAGCCGCGCTCGTGCGGTTCCTGCAGTGCTTCGAGCGAGAAGATGAAATGGCCGCCCGGTCGCAACGCCGTGGCGCCGACGGCGAGCACGGTGGCGAGATCACCGAAATAGATGAGCGTGTCGGCAGAGACGATGGCGTCGAACGTCGCCGGACATCCGGCCATGGCTGCCGTCAGCTCGGCCTTGGTCAGGCGATCGTAGACATCGCGCGCTTCGGCCTTGGCCAACATGCCGGACGAGAGGTCGACGCCCTCGAGCCGATCAGCGTAGGGTCGCAGGAACGGACCGCACTTGCCGGTCCCACAGCCGGCATCGAGAATGCAGAGACTCGCTTGCGGCGGACCGACGAGATGGCCGAGCACGTCCGCACACAGCTCCGGCGCGCGGTAGCCGAGCTTCGTCAGCGTGCTGTCGAAACTGGTGGCGAATTTGTCGAACACCGTTTCGATGTAGGCCTCCGAACAGCGATCCGGCACATTCTCGCCGGTGACGGCAGCGTAATGATGCTGAGCTTCCGGGTCGTTCGGCGACAATGCCAGCCATTCTTGGGCGACCTCAATCGCCTTGTCGCGTTCGCCGGTCTCGACGAGCGCGTAGATCAGCAGTTTGCGGGCGACCTTGTCGCCGTGGCGCAGCGCCAAGGCCTTCCAAAAGCAATCGGCCGAACCGAGCTGATCGCCCTGGTGTCCGAGTGCGGTGCCGAGATTGGTGTAGGCATCACCGAAGCGCGGCTCCAGTTCGATGGCGCGACGCAAGGAGACGACGGCATCGTCGAATTGTCCGCGGGCGATCTGGATGGTGGCGAGATTGTTCAAGGCTTCGGCAAAGTTGGGGCGGATGCCGAGCGCGCGGCGGTAGAGCGCCTCGGCGTCGTCGATATCGCCGGCCTCGCGCAGCATCAGGCCGATATTGGCGAGCGCCTCAGGGAAATCCGGCGCCAGTTCCAGGCACTTGAGGTAGGCGGGGCGGGCACTGTCGACGTCGCCCGAGGACAGGAGGAGATTGGCGAGGTTGTTCCACGCGCTCGGGTTTTCCGGAGCGACGGCGAGCGAGCGGCGGACAAGGGCGACGGCTTCGTCGCGGCGTCCCTGTTGAGCGCGCAACAGGCCGGAAAAATGCAAGGCGTCGGGATGGTCCGGGAAGGCATCGAGGACCTGGGCGAACACGTTTTCAGCGACGGCAATCCGCCCGGCCCGCAGAGCTGCCACGGCATAGGCGATCGCTTCCTCAGGT
>JARLIT010000007.1 GCA_031291575.1 Ancalomicrobiaceae bacterium | reverse complement strand
GTGGTCGCCGTTGCCGCCATCGATTCCCATGCCGTGGTTCCGGCAGTCAACGCCGTCCACAATCGGACCCTGGTCTGTGCGCTCGGCACGTCGGCGGCCTATCTCTATCTGACCGACCGCTTCCAGCCGCTGCCACGCGGGCTGGAGGGCACGGCGGAGGGCGCCGCCCAGCCGGGTTTCTGGGGCTACGAGGCCGGCCAGCCGGCCTTCGGCGACGTGCTCGCCTGGTTCGCCCGCACCTTCCCGCGCGATGCCGACGATGGCCGCAACTTCGACCTCTACAACGCGGCGGCTGCGACGATCCGGCCGGGCACGCATCCGATCCTCGCCATCGACTGGTGGAGCGGCAACCGCGTTCCCTTCGCCGATACCAACCTCAGCGGCCTCCTGGTCGGGCTGAACCTGTCGACCACGGCGCCGGCCATCTACCGCGCGCTGATCGAAAGCCTGTGCTTCGGGGCACGCACCATCATCGAGGTCTTGGCGGCTGGCGGCCTGCCGACCGAGCGGCTGATCGTGACCGGCGGCGTCGCCGAGCGCAGCCCGCTCGTCGTGCAGACTCTAGCCGACGTCACCGGCCTGGCGGCCGAGGTGCCGCTGATCGACAACGCCACCTCGGTCGGAGCCGCCATCCACGGCGCCGTCGCTGCCGGAGTGGTTACCAGTTTTGCGGAAGGCCAGGCCCGCTTCGGCGCCAAGCAGATGCGGCGCTACCGGCCGAATGCCGACCTGGGTCCGATCTACGACGAAATCTACGCCCACTATCGGACCCTGACGGAGGACGACGAGGTGCGGAGGACGATGCGCTCGCTATCGACGCTCGCTTCGCGCACCTACGCCAACTCCCGGACCGGGCGAAATGAGACAGGCCGTGCGGATGAGATCGCGGCCGAAACGTCGGGACAACGGTAAAGGAGCACACCCGGCGGACTGCCGGGCCTCCTGCTGTTCCCGACCCACACGAGGGAGCGAAAAGCATGACTGCAATAGAGAGGAAATTCAGAAATACCGGCAAGCTGTTGAGCACGAGTCTGCTGGCCGCTGGGATGCTGGCGATGCCACAGGCCGCGTTTGCCGACGGCTACAAGATCGGGGTCGTCGAGCAGCAGCTCGCCAATCCGTTCTTCGGCAAGTTGCAGGCAGCCGCCGTACAGCGCGCCAAGGAACTCGGCCTTTCCACCATGACCGCCGAATCCACCGTGGCCGGCGACGCCGCCTCCCAGGTCAACGGCATCGAGAATATGATCAACCAGGGCGTCAAGGGCATCGTCCTTGATCCCGGCAGCGCCAGCGCATTGGTCCCGATCGTCAAGAAGGCGCGTGCCGCCGGCATCATCGTGGTGACGACCAACACCTCGCTCGAGCCGCCGACGGCGGCGGATGCATCCTACGAGACCGACAATTTCGCCGCCGGCGTGTTGATCGGCCAATGGGCCAAGGCCAAGATCGGCGCCAATCCGCGCGTCACGCTGATCGACTACGATCTCTCCGACAAGACCTCCAAGGCCCGCCACGACGGCTTCCTCAAGGGCTTTGGCCTGTCCGAGACCTCGAAGGAGATCGCCGGCACCGCGTTGACGCAAGCCAACGTCGACGGTGGGCAGCAGGCGATGGAGAACCTGATCGCCGCCCATCCCGACATCAACGTCGCCTATACCATCAATGAGCCGGCCGCCCAGGGCGCCGCGCTTGCCACGAAGCGTGCCGGCAAGAAGGTGGTCTTCACCTCGATCGACGGCAGCTGCTCGGGCGTTCGCAGCGTCGTCGACGGAACCATTGGTGCGACCGTCATGCAGTTCCCGTCGAATATGGGACGGTTGGCCGTCGACGCCATCGACAAGGCGGTGAAGACCGGCGAAAAGCCGACGGGCGTCAACAACTCCGGCACGGTGCTGATCACCGACCAGCCAGTCGCCGGCATCGAGTCCAAGGACTCCAAGTGGGGTCTGGCGAACTGCTGGGGAGAGTAACGCATGATTTCGTCCCCGAAATCGGGGCCCGACCTGTCGGGGGGCGGCGACGCCCCCCGCGCGGAGAGCTGGAGGCAAGCCGTCACCAACGCCGTGGCCCAGCCGGTCACCGGGCCGCTTCTCGCCCTCGTCGTGATCATGGCGGTGTTCTCGCTCACCACCACGACCTTCCTCAACGTCGGCAACCTGTCGCTGATCTTCCAGCAATCCGTCGTCATCGGCACGCTGGCACTCGGCCAGACGCTGGTCATTCTGGTGGCCGGCATCGACCTCGCCTGCGCCGCGATCATGGTGCTGGCGACCGTGGTCATCGGCAGCGTTGCCATGCAGGGCAACGTGGCGCTCGCCTTCGGGCTCGGCGCCCTCGCCTGCCTCGCCGTGGCGGCACTCAACGGCATCGCCGTGACGCGCTTCCGCCTGCCACCCTTCATCGCGACGCTCGGCATGCTGACGATCGTCACCGCCGGTGCCCGTCTCTACACCAATTCGCGCAGCTATCCGATCTCCTCGGATTGGCTGATGCTGATGGGCAGCGGACCAAGCTACGGCCTCATCACCTTCTCCTACGGCAGCATGCTGTGGATCGCCCTGACGCTCGCCTTGAGCTACGCGCTCACCCAGACGGCCTGGGGCACCCATGTCTATGCCGTCGGCAATTCGCCGGGCGCGGCGCGACTGAACGGCATCTACGTCAACCGCGTGATCTTCAGCGTCTATACCCTTGCCGGCCTGTTCTATTTCCTGGCGGCCTGGCAGGCGCTCGGGCGCACCCCGATCGCCGATCCGAGCGGCTATCAGGCGGCGAACCTCGACAGCATCACCGCGGTGGTGATCGGCGGCTCCAGCCTGTTCGGCGGGCGCGGCGGGGTGGCTGGAACCTTCATCGGCACACTGATCGTCACCGTGCTGAAAAACGGACTGACCCAGGCCGGCATCGACTCGCTCTACCAGCAAATCGGCACCGGCATCCTGGTGATCCTCGCAGTCGGCTGGGACCAGTATTTCCGCTCCGGGAGGCAGTCATGAGCGACAGGCGGATCGTCATGCAGGGCGTCGGCCTGTCGAAGCGCTTCGGGCATGTCGTGGCGATGGAGCACGCCGATTTCGAGCTGGCGTCAGGCGAGATCATGGCCGTCGTCGGTGACAATGGCGCCGGAAAATCCACTCTGATCCGGGTGCTGTCAGGGGCGTCGGTTCCCGACGAAGGCAAAGTCCTCCTCGACGGCGAGGAAGTGCATTTCCGCAGCCCGCTCGAGGCGCGGCTTGCCGGCATCGAGACCGTCTACCAGGAATTGGCCGTCGCCACCGAGATGGATGTGGCACAGAATCTGTTCCTCGGTCGCGAGCTGCGCAAGCCGGGCTGGGCGGGCCACTGGTTCCGCCAGCTTGACAAGGTGCAGATGCGCGCCCAGGCGGCGGAGCACATGCGGGCGCTCGGCATCCGCATTCAGTCGGTCCGTCAGAAGGTGGAGACGCTATCGGGCGGTCAGCGTCAGGCGGTCGCGGTGGCACGGGCATCGGCCTGGGGCCGCAAGGTCGTGATCCTCGACGAGCCGACGGCCGCGCTCGGCGTGCGCGAGACCCGCCAGGTGCTCGATCTGATCCTCAGCGTGCGCGACCACGGTCTCGCCGTGGTGCTGATCTGCCATAACATGCCAGACGTGTTCGAGATCGCCGATCGCATCCACATCCATCGCCTCGGCCGGCGGGCCACCGTGGTCGATCCCAAGATCGTCAAGCCGAACCAGGTCGTGGCAATCATGACCGGCGCCCTCGACGCCGCGTCCGTCCCATCCGCCCTGTTCGCGCCGGTGCCGGCGTGACGGCGGTCGCAGAACCAGAATGAAGGAGGAAACTCCATGGGAATCATGGATAAATTCTCGATGCAGGGCAAGGTCTCGGTGGTCACCGGGGGCAGCAACGGCATCGGACTGGCGATTGCCGAAGGCCTCGCCGAGGCCGGTTCGGCGATCGTCATCGCTGCGCGCAACGGCGAGCGCAACGCCGCCGTCGCAGAGGACATCCGCCGCAAGACAGGCGCCAAAGTCTTGGCCGTCACCACCGACGTCGCCAGCCGCGACGACATCGAACGCCTTACAGCGACGGCGATCGCCGAATTCGGGCAGATCGACACGCTGATCAACAGTGCCGGCATCGGCTTCCACGCCGACGCGCTGAAGCTGCCCGATACCGACTGGGATCGGCTGTTCTCGATCAACCTCGAAGGCATGTGGAAGGCCTGCCAGATCGTCGGCCGGCATATGGTGGCGCGCGGCAAAGGCTCGATCGTCAATATCGGCTCGATCTCCGGCTTCATCATCAACCGGCCGCAATGGCATTCGCCCTACGGCATTTCCAAAGCCGCAGTGCACCACCTGACGCGCTCACTCGCCGCCGAATGGGCGACTGCCGGCGTCCGGGTCAACGCCATCGCTCCGGGCTACGTCAAGACCGGTATCGCCAGCACCGAATACGAGGACTACCGGCACTATTGGCGCGACGAAGTGCCGATGCAGCGCTACGCCAAGGCCGAGGAGATCGCACCGACGGCGCTGTTGCTGGCGAGCGATGCGTCGAGCTTCACCACCGGCTCGGTGTTTGTCGTTGATGGCGGATATACGCTCTGGTAGGGCTAGACGGTGAAGTAGCTGCGAATTCACGCTGTTTCACGGGTGTCGGCGGTCCTTTTCGGCGTGGCGGATGAAGCTTTCCGGTCGTGAGTCCCTCGCGGGAACGGGTATTCTGTTGTCCTTGGTCGCTGGTGGCCAGGCCCGTTCGCGCGCCGACCTGACCAGCTTGAGCGGGCTCTCGCGCAATACGATCGTCAGCCGGCTCAAGGCGTTGCTGGATGCCGGGCTGTTGCGCGAGGCGGAAGAGACGATGCGCAGCGGCGGGCGCCCGACCCGCATGCTGGCGATCGGTTCCGACTTCGGCGTCATCCTCGCCGCCGATATCGGCGAAACCAGCGTCCGGCTGGCGGTGACCGATCTGACCCCGGCGGTCATTGTCGACGAGATGTTCGACGTCGAACTCGCCGCAGGACCGGAGGTCGTTCTCGGCGCCATTGCAGAACGTTTCGCCAATCTCCTCGGCCGCTGCGGGCGATCCCTCGGCGAGGCCATCGGCATCGGGCTCAGCCTGCCGGCACCGGTCGACTATGCCTCCGGGCGCGTGTTCGGCCCGTCGATCATGACCAACTGGGACGACTTCGACATCCGCACCTGGTTGCAGGACCGGCTCGGCGTCCCCGTGCTCGGCGAAAACGACGTCAACCTGCTGACGCTGTACGAATGGCGGACGTTCTGGCAGGACGTCGGGCATCTGTTCTTCATCAAGTTCGCCAGCGGCATCGGCAGCGGCATCATCTCCGACGGGCGGATCTACCGCGGCGCCCAGGGAGCGGCAGGCGATATCGGCCATATCCAACTCGCCAGCGAACCCAAGCCCTTATGCCGCTGCGGCAAGCTCGGTTGCGTCGAGGCGCGGGCGGCGGGCTGGGCGCTGGCGCGCGATCTCCGGGCGCAGGGGGTTTCGGTGCGTGGATCGCGCGACGTCGTCCGGCTGGTCCATGGCGGACATGGAGCAGCGCTGGAGGCGGCGCGAAAGGCCGGGCAGGTTCTGGGAGAGGTCACGGCGGACGTGGTCAGCGTGCTCAATCCCGGCATCATCGTCATCGGCGGCACGCTGGCGGCGATGGGGTCGCCGCTGTTCGAAGAGGTCGACCAGGTGGTGCGAGAGCGCGTCCTGCCGCTGGCCAAGCGCGACCTCAGGATCGAGCCGGCGCGCTCGGGCGGCGATGCCGGACTGCTCGGGGCGGCGCTGCTGGTCAAGGAGGTCAGGCTCTCCGCAGCGGACGTCGAGGCGACCATCGCCCGCTTTGCCGCCAACGCCTGATCGTTTCGGCGCTCTCGGACTGGACGGTCAAACCGCTGTGTCGAGGCTCGAAACCTCAGAGCGCGACGCCGGTTCCGCATCGGCGCGGAAGCTGTCCAGCAGAGTCAGCACGGAACTGCGCACTGTCTTCGAGAATGTCTCGTCGAAGTCGTAGCGGAGCCAGTCGGTGAGCATGCCTGACATGAAACACTGGAAGGTCATCGATGCCGTCTGACTGGTCCAACGATGATGCAACATGTGGCGCTGTTCGGCGAAGTCAAAGGCGCGCCGGAAGACAGAGGCCATGGCGTCGAATAGCGTTCTTTGCCACTCGAGCGATCCTCGCATATTGCCGACATATTCGCATCGGGTAACGATGATCTTATAGACCTTTCTGGCGTGATCATTACTTTCGAAGATGTGTACGAGGCCCATCGCCCGTTCGGCGATGAAGCGGAACGGCTCGGACTCGTCGTCATCGATGCCGTTTTCGATGAGATCTTTGTGGAGCGAATGAACGCGCGCGACCATCGCCGTGAAGATCTCGCTCTTGTCGGAGAAGTGCCAATAGACGGCGCCGCGGGTGACCCCGGCCTCCTTGGCGATGCGATCAAGCGACGCCATGGAGACACCGATTTCCAAAAACACGGTCTCGGCCGCATCGAGAATGCGCCTTCGTGTTTCTTCGGATTCGGATTTCGTCCGTCGCATGCCTGCTCCCACTTACATACATTGTAGTATGTATGTATATTGCGTCAATCGGAATCCTTGGTCCTCAAATGTGGTCGCCCGCAATGAACACGGCCTATCTGCCGCGCCGTCGTCTCGCTTTTGCGACCGTCGCCGCTGTCCTCCTCGGGGCGGCAACGACCGTCTGCACTATTCCCGCGCACGCACAGACTCCGCCGCCGCCCGGGGTCGAGGTCATGGTCCTCGATGCGCACGAGGTGCCGATCACCTACACCTATGCCGGACGGGTCGCGGCGTTTCGCGAGGTCGAGGTCAGGGCCCAGGTCGGGGGGATCCTGAAGCAGCGCGCCTATGTCGAAGGCGCCAAGGTCAAGGCCGGCGACGTCCTGTTCCGCATCGATTCCGCCACCTACGAGGCGGCGGTCGAGCGGGCGGCGGCGCAGCTCAAGACCGCCGAAGCCCAACTCGCCCAGGCGCATCGCGATCTCGATCGCGCCGGCGAACTGTTCACCCGGCAAGTCGGGACGCAGAAGGCGCGCGACGATGCCCAGTCGGCCGTGGAGTTGGGGGCGGCGGCGGTCGACGCAGCGGCGGCGCAGTTGAAGACCGCCCGTATCAGCCTCGACTACGCAACAGTGCGAGCCCCGATCGAAGGCATCACCAGCCTCGACGTCGTGCCCGAAGGCAGCCTGGTCGGCTCGGGCAGCGCCGACAGTCTCCTCACCAAGATCACCCAGCTCGATCCGGTCTACGTCAACTTCTCCTTCACCGACGCCGATTCCACCCAGATCTGGAAAGTCGTCGGCAGCCGCGCCAAATCGATGGCCGAGATGAAGCTGGCGGCCGGCATCACCTTTGGTGACGGCCGCAAGTATGCCCTGCCCGGCGAGGTCGATTTCACCTCGGCAAGCCTGGATCTGCAAACCGGCACGGTCCGCTCGCGCGCCGTCTTCGCCAATCCCGATCTCAATCTCATCCCAGGTCAGTTCGTGCGCGTGACCATATCCGGCATATCGCTGCCGTCGGCCATCGTCGTGCCGGAGCCGGCGGTGATGCAGGGGCCGAAAGGCAAGTTCGTCTTCCGGATCGACGACGGCGGCATTGCGTCGATTGCCGCGGTCGAACTCGACCAGTCCGTCAGTGGCGGCTGGGTGGTGCGCAGCGGCCTGAAATCGGGTGACCGTGTGGTCACTTCAGGCGTGATCAAGGTGCGTCCCGGCGCCAAGGTCACGGTTACGCGAACGCTCGCCCAGACACCGCAGGCAGGCCAATGAACCGCTTCTTCGTCGACCGGCCGGTGTTCGCCGGCGTGATCTCGATCGTCATCGTGCTGGCCGGGCTGGTGGCGATGCGAGTGTTGCCGATCGCGCAATACCCCGAACTCACGCCGCCCCAGGTGGTGGTGAGCGCCAGCTTCCCCGGAGCCAGCGCCGATGTTCTCGCCCAGACGGTCGCCGCGCCGATCGAAGAGCAGATCAACGGCGTCGAGAACATGCTCTACATGCAGTCGACCAATTCGGGCGCGGGCTCGATGCGGCTGATCGTGACCTTCGCCACCGGCACCAATGCCGATCAGGCGACGATCAACGTCAACAACCGGGTGCAGCGCGCCATCTCGGCGCTGCCGACGGAAGTTCAGCGTCTCGGCGTCACTGTGACCAAGCAATCCAGCTCGATTCTGGCGATCGCGGCCCTGTCGTCGTCAAACGAACGCTACGATTCGGTCTTTCTGGCGAATTACGCCCTCCTCAACGTCATCGACGAATTGAAGCGCACGCCGGGCGTCGGCGAAGCCACCTTGTTCAGCCGCGAGAACTATTCGATGCGGGTCTGGCTGCGCCCGGACAAGCTGGCGCAGTACAAGCTGACGACCGACGACATCGCCGCGGCCATCCGCGAGCAGAACGAACAATATGCCGCCGGCCGCATTGGCGACCCGCCGAATGCCAACCCGCTCTTCTATTCCTATGCGGTAACGACCGACGGCCGCTTGCCCAACCCGGAAGCGTTCGGCGACATCATCCTGAAGTCCGATGCCAATGCCGCCACGCTGCGGCTGCGCGATGTCGCCCGGATTGATCTCGGCGCCCAGGACTATAGCTTCCGTGCCATCCAGGCCGGCAAGCCGACGGTGCCGATCGCCATCTACCTGCAGCCGGGGGCAAATGCCCTCAACACGATCGCCGCGGTCAAGAACACGCTCGACGAGATCTCCAAACGCATGCCCGAGGGGGTCAGCTACGCCCTCCCCTATGACACCACGTTGTTCGTGCAGGAATCGATCAAGGAGGTCATCAAGACGTTCGCCCAGGCGCTGGCGCTGGTCGTCGTCGTGGTCTTCGTATTTCTGCAGAACTGGCGGGCGACCCTCATTCCGCTGATTGCCGTTCCCGTGTCGATCTTTGGCACCTTCGCCGGCATCTACGCTCTCGGCTTCTCGATCAATCTTCTAACTCTGTTCGGTCTGGTGCTGGCGATCGGCATCGTCGTCGACGATGCCATCGTGGTGCTCGAGAACGTCGAGCGCATCATGGCGACGGAAAAGCTGCCGCCGCGTGAGGCGACGGTCAAGGCGATGGGCGAAGTGACGGGCCCGGTCGTCGCCATCGTTCTGGTGCTCGACTCGGTGTTCGTCCCGGTCGCCTTCATGGGCGGGCTTGCCGGCCAGATGTACCGCCAGTTCGCCATCACCATCGCCGTGTCGGTGACCCTGTCGGGGATCGTCGCGCTCACCCTGACACCGGCGCTGTGTGCCCTTCTGCTCAAATCGGACCACCGCGCGCCAGCCGCGCCGTTCCGCCTGTTCAACGCGGTCTTCCGCTGGATCACGCAGGGCTATATCGCCGGCGTGCGGTTTTTCCTGAAGCACGCGATCCTCGGGCTGATGCTGTTCGCCGTCGTCATCGGGTCGGCTGCCTACCTGTTCGTCCATACGCCGAGCGCGCTGGTGCCGGAGGAGGACCAGGGCGTCGTTTTGGCGATCGGCATCCTGCCGCCGGCGGCGGCGCTGTCGCGCACCAACGACGTGATGTCGGCGCTCACCGCCAATACGCTCAAACACCCGGCGGTGGAGAATGTGCTGGCCCTGTCCGGCTTCGATCTGTTGGCAGGCGCGCAGTCCCCCAGTGCCGGCGCCGCCTTCGTCAAGCTGAAGGACTGGTCGGCCCGCACCTCGCCCGACCTCGATGCCCGCATCATGCCGCGCACCATCATGGGCCTGAACGCCGGCATCCAGGACGGCCTCGTTCTGGCGTTCAATCCGCCGCCGATCCAGGGGCTGAGCACCACCGGCGGCTTCGAACTGTACGTCCAGGATCGCGCCGGCACCGGCACGGCGGCCCTGCTCGCCACCACGGAAGCAGTGGTCGCAGCGGCGTCGAAGCGTCCCGAACTGACGGGCGTGCGCACCACGATGACGACCAACGTGCCGCAGTATCGCATCAGCGTCGATCGCGAGAAGGCCAAGGCGCTCGGCGTGCCGTTGACCTCGATCTTCTCGACGATGCAGGCGACGTTCGGCAGCCTCTACGTCAATGACTTCACCCTCTACGGCCGCAATTTTCAGGTGAAATTGCAGTCGGAAGCGAATTTCCGCGAAAAGACTGACGATCTGCGCCAGATCTTCATCCGTTCCGACGGCGGCAGCATGATCCCGCTCGACTCGCTGGTCACCATCAACCGGATCGTCGGCCCGGATCTGATGGAACGATTCAACAACTTCCCCGCCGCCAAGGTGATGGGCAATCCGGCGCCGGGCTACACGTCGGGCCAGGCGCTGCAGGTCATCCGTCAGGTGGCGGCAGATTCGCTGTCCACCGACTATGCGGTCGCATGGACGGGGTCGGCCTACCAGGAGATCGCCACTGGCGGCACCAGTGCGCAGGCGCTGATCTTCGGCGTCATCATGGTGTTCCTGATCCTCGCCGCCCAATACGAACAATGGGCCCTGCCGTTTGCCGTCATCCTGGCGGTGCCGTTCGCGCTCCTCGGGGCGCTCGGGGCGATCTGGACGCGCGGGCTCAGCGACGACGTCTATTTCCAGATCAGTCTCGTCACGCTGATCGGCCTCGCCTCGAAGAACGCCATCCTGCTGGTGGAATTTGCGGTTTTACAGCGCAAGCAGGGGCTCGGCGTGATCGACGCGGCGCTGGCTGCGGCGCGGCTGCGTTTCCGGCCGATCATCATGACGTCGTTCGCCTTCATCCTCGGCGTTCTGCCGCTGGCGATCAGCACCGGTGCAGGGTCGGCCAGCCGCCATTCGATCGGCACCGGCGTAATCGGAGGCATGTCGGCGGCGACCTTTGTCGCAACCCTGTTCATTCCGCTGTTCTTCCGTTTGATCGACCGCAGCGGCAAACGGGCCGAAGCCGTTGCTCAACCGACGGTAGAGCTGACGGGGGACACCGGCCGGCGTCTGAAGCCCCGTCGTCCTCCGGCAATTGCCGAAGCTGCACCTCGGCCGCCAACGGATCCGATCGGGGGCAAAGGCCGGCGCCTGAAGCCTCGTCGTCCCCCGGCAACCGCCGACGGCGGCTAGGGGCCGAGCGCGTCGCGTGGAACCATGCGATGGCCGGTCCTTAGCTACGGCGTCGCAAACCGCGCCTTCAGCACCGCCACCATCGCCGGGCTCAGCCGCTTCACCAGTTCCGCGTTGTACGAACCGGTCGGCATTGGCTGAATGCTCGGATCGTGCGTCGGATTGAAGCCGCGGATATCGGCCTTGATCAGCTGCTGCGCCGCAACCGCGTATTGGCGCG
>JARLIT010000257.1 GCA_031291575.1 Ancalomicrobiaceae bacterium | reverse complement strand
GCAGACATTCGGCCTGCCGACCGAACAAGGGTAGCAATGGCCGCAGGCAACGACCGGATCGACGACCACGCGACTGCCGACCGGCAGGCGGACGCCGGCGCCGGCCGCGTCGACATGGCCGAAGAACTCATGCCCGATGATGCGCGGATACTGAACAAACGGGTTGGTGCCGTGAAAGATGTGGACGTCCGATCCGCAGATGCCGGCACGCTCGACGCGCACGCGCACCTCGCCCGGGGCGGGGTCGGGGCGCGGACGATCAACGATCGCCATGCGGCCGGGGCTTTCGACGACCAGACACTTCATCGTTTGCTCGCTCCTCTTCCGCCTCCGCAGCTGTCGCTCCGGGAGATGACGCGTGCGATCTCGAAAGCTGCACGGTCTGGGAAAGGCTATGCCGGGAATGGCAATCGCCACATGACGCGGGATCACCGATTGATACCACGGCCATAATAGGGATACAAGCCGTGGACCCACGAGACATCGACGAATGCTGACCGGCCAGTCTGACGAATGATTCGAGATTGCTGCGGTGTTAGGGGAAATCCTCCTGGACCCGCCTGCCATTTGGTCGAAATCCGCCAGATCCTCTGGCTTTTCGGCCAATAGGCGAAGCAGGCCGCAGATGACACCCGTCATTCCGGCGCATATGCCGGCGCCTTAAGGCGGCTTGCTGTGAAGCCTTCATACTATCAACTGGTATCCTAATGAATACACCGGTCGGGAAAGCGGGATCCAAACCTTGACGACAGGAAACGACGGAACCGCGGCCACCGTGCAGATGGCTCAACAGCTCACCAAGGTCGACCGCCATGTCTACCCGAAGTGCGGCGGCCTCGATGATGTCGCGGCTGTTTCCAGAAGCAGCTTGCGTGTTGTCGGGTGCGCTTACCGCGGTGCCCCCGGACCTTGCCCCGGTCGGATGGCCTGCGGCCGGCCGGCATGCCGCCGCCAATCGCCGTGTTCCGTTGGATTCCGCTCGGTTTCCTCCGAACGGAGCAAAATTAGGTAGCGAGATGGATTGATGCCTCCGCGATTTCCCCCGACAAAGGGGGCAGAAGCTCGACCGACCATCGCGCGGATTTTCGAGGCCACCTCCGGCGCTCCTGAATTCGGCATCACCGCGTCGAGCCGACGGACTTTCAATCAGGGGAACGAGACCTGCATGGCTGGAGACGCGCTTGAAGCTCCGCAACCACGACTAGCAGACCAGGTTTTCGATCGACTGATCGAAGACATCGTCACAGGTGCCCTGCCTGCAGGGACGCCGGTCTCTGAACTCGACTTATGCGACCGGCTGAAGGTCAGTCGCACGCCGGTGCGCGAAGCGCTGATCAAACTCGCCGAGATCGGCCTGGTCCGGATCATGCCGCAGCGCGGCACCTTTGTGGCACCGATCTCGCCGGCAGCCTTCCGCAACGCCCAGTTCATCCGTGAGCACCTCGAGTGCGCACTGGTCGCTGAGGCCGTCCGCTATATCGATTCAACCTCGCTGCGCGAGCTCACGGATCTGATTGAACGCCAGGAAGAAGTGGCGCACTCGGGCGTCGGCACCGACTTCTTCGCACCCGATGAGGCATTCCATCGCACCATCGCCCGGATCGCCCGACGCGAGGAGGTTTGGTACCTGATCCGCCAGACCAAGGTCCACTTCGATCGCGTGCGCCATCTGACGCTGCGCGAGGACGCCAATCACATTCCGCTGCTCATCGAACAACACCGCGAAGTTCTCACCGGTATTGCCGAATGCAATGAAGCGCGGGCAGTCGCAGCCATGCGCCGCCATCTGCGCGAGATCTTTCGGCGCGCCGAGAGCATTTTCGAACGCCACGTCGTCGGGGAGGATATCGGCTACCGCAAGGTGCGCCGCAGGATGCGCTCGGGATCTGCTTCCGACGACGCATCGATGTCGGCGGACGCCGGCACGCCAGACGATGTGCCGACTGATCGTTTGACCACCGGCCCTGCGGCCCAAAGGTAATGGGTATGCCGATGGCAGGGAGTTTGATCGGCGAAGTCCTCATTCTCACAGCTGTTTGCATCGAGCCCACGCGGTTCAACGCTATAGAGCGGCGGCTCAATGGCATCACGCGCGCGGCTTTGACGGAGGCGGTCAGGCGCCTGAAGCGAAGCGGCCTGGTCTGGCGGCGCGTCGTTATGACCTCGACATTGGGTGTCGAATACGCAATCACGTCGGTTGGCCGTTCACCCCAGGAGCTGTCACCGTGCTCGGCGCGGCGGCCGTCGCCGACGGCGGACGGGAGGCGGGCCTGAGCCGCCATGCTCGCAGGCGGGACGATTCCAGCTCTCAGGTGCCCGGGGTGTGTCGGCACCATTTGAAATGGCGGACGTTCCGCCGGTGTGGGGCGTCCGGTTCAGTAGAGCCCCATGTTGCGCTGCATCGCGTTGGCAAAATGAGTTTGCAGGGCCGCTTGGGCGTCGACGGCGCTGCGACGGCGACACGCTTCGATGATGGCGAGGTGCTCGCGTAGCGAGCGCAGCGCCAGCGGTTCGGTTATCTTGCGATCGAGCCGCAGAATTCGCAGGTAGTTGTGGATGCGGCGATAGCTCGTATCGACCAGCGGATTTCCGAGTGTAGCGACGATCGAGAAGTGCAGCAGCTCCTCGAGCGCCTCCAGTTCATCGCGCAGTTGTGGCGTCAGCCCCGCACCGGCGATGGCGTCAACCGCCTGCAGGTGGCGGCGTTCGGTTGCTTTCATCTCGATTTCGTCAGCCGTTTCAGCGTAAACCGCCACAGCGGACGCCTCGATGATGCCGCGGAACTGATACGTCGCCCGCGTCAATTCGAGCCCGGGCTTGACGAATTCGATGCCGGCGCGCGGATGAATGGTGACGATGCCGTCGGCCTCAAGCACACGCAGCGCATCGCGCAGTGGTCCGACCGGTACGCCCGTCAATTCGACCAACGCGTTCTGCGACACGAACGCTCCCGCCGGAAGGCGCTGTTCGAACAGCACTTCCATGATGCGGGTATAGGCGACGTCGCTGAGCAGCCGACCACCATTGCTGGCGGCTCCGCCCTTCCGAGGGTTCTTGGCAACCAGCACTTGCTTCCTCCCGGCGGCTGATCTATGAACGGTTCAATCTGATATATCAACAGATGGGCATAGTCGACCTACATGCGTATATCCGAATTTCGCCTTACCCGCTTCCAGTTTGCTCGCGAGCGTGTCATCGGCGACAGTCAGGTGCGAGCGGACGACGTCAATATCGCGGCACTGGAGTTGATCGACGAGCAGGGCCGGACGGGCCTCGGCTTCGCCCAGAGCCTGTTTCGGCCGCTGCCGGCGCTCGCCGAAATGATCCGAGTTTTCCAGAGCGAAGTATGGCCGGGGTTCGAAGGTCAGCTGCCGCTCGGACTGGTGCACCGCGTCAACCGGCCACGCGGCGGCAATCAGCGCGCCCTCAGCCTGCCCTTCGAGGAAGCCTTGCAAGTGGCGCTGTGGGATCTCGCCGCCAAACAGGTCGGCCTGCCACTCCACCGCCTGCTCGGCAGCCGGCGCAATCGTGTCAGGGCCTATGCATCGGGGCTCGACTTCCATCTGGACGATTCGGAGTTTACCGCGCTGTTCGGCCACGCCGATGCGATCGGCTACAACGCCTTCAAGATCAAGGTTGGTCACCCCGACTTCGAACGCGACCTGCACCGGCTCGACCTCCTGACCAAGACGGTGCGCCCAGGCGCGCTTGTCATGATCGATTCGAATGAAGCTTGGGGGGCCAAGGAAGCGCTGGTCAAGCTGACCGCCATTCGAGAGGCCGGATTCAAGCTGATGTGGGTGGAAGATCCCATCCTGCGCCACGACTTCGAAGGACTGCGGCTGCTGCGGCAAGGGGCGCCGTGGACGCTCATCAACTCCGGCGAATATCTCGACGCCGCCGGTAAGCGGCAGCTGATGCTGGCAGGCGGCACCGACATCCTCAACGTCCACGGCCAAGTGACCGATGTGATGCGCATCGGCTGGCTCGCGGCCGAAATGGGCATCCCCGTCAGCCTCGGCAACACCTTCCTGGAGGTCGGCGTGCACATGGCGTGTGCCCTGCCCGAGGTCGAGTGGCTCGAATTTTCGTTCCAGAATTTTGACCATCTCGTCGACGAGCCGATCGAGATTCGCGATGGCTGGGCCTATGCGCCCGATCGCCCGGGCCACGGTCTGGTGCTCTCCGAGTCCGCGCGCCGCGAGTGGTCGCGGCCCGCGCTATTGCCGAGAGAAGACCTCGGCCCGCCGCCCTTCAACCCTCGCGTTGCTCTCGCTCCCTAGCTCGTCGCGACGCTGGGACGAAGTCGGATCTATAAGAAAGACTGGAGGAACATCATGAGGAAGACGACGTTGATGGTTGCCTTGGCGGCACTTGTTGCCGCCTCGCCGGCGCTCGCGCAAGAAATCACGGTTTGGGATTTCAAGAGTGGCGATCCTTCGCTCGCTGCCTACTTCGACAAGGTGAAGAACGACTTCGAGGTCGGGCACAAGGGCGTGACGGTCAAATATGTCATGCAGCCGCACGATCAGTACTATACGCTGTTGGGCACAGCGCTGTCGTCCAACGCCGGTCCCGACGTGTTCCTGATGAACGGTGGCGCCCTGGCGAAGTCCCGAGTCCCCTCGCTTCTCAAGCTCGACGACAAAGCCGGCGGGCTGATCAAGACCCTCACTGGCCTGGACGAATTCAAGGGTCCGGATGGCGGCGTCTATGGTCTGCCGATCACCCTTCAGGGCCACGTCGTCTATTATAACAAGAAGCTCTACAAGGACGCCGGCCTCGATCCGGAGAAGCCGCCGGTGACCTGGGCCGAGCTGCAGAAGGTGTGCGAGGCCTTCAAGGCGAAGGGCAAGGTTCCCTGCTTCATCATGGGCAACAAGGAGGGTTACGGCGCCGAGTTCTTCCTCTCCTCGATCGCCGCGACCTCGCTCACGGCGCAGGAGCAGACCGATTTTGCTTCTGGCAAGCTCAAGTGGTCAAGCCCGCAGATGAAGGCCATCCTGCAGGCTTGGGTCGATACCGGCAAGGCCGGCTGGTACGAGAAGGGCGCCAACTCCACCGCCAAGTTCATGGACGAATACGAAGGCTTCATGCGCGGCGACGGCGCCAACACCATTGGGCTCCTCTCAGACGTTGCCCACTGGAAGCAGTTCGGCGACATGTTGGGAGCCGAGAACGTCGGTGCCTTCCGTCATCCGTCGCCGACCATCGCCGCCGACAAGACGGCGGGCGAACCGAAGATCCCGATCGCCGGCGGCATCGGCTACGGCGTCAACAAGAACTCCAAGAATGTCGACCTCGCGGTCGCTCTGGTCGAGGAGTTTGCCGCGGCTGACCCGATCAAGGTGTTCGTCGCCAGCGCCGGCGTAGTTCCGGCGAATACGGCAGTCGACTTGAGCGGTATTTCGAGCCCCTCGCTGAAGAGCATCCAGGGGTGGCTGACAACCTCGGTCGCTCCGACCGCCCATGCCAACTCCTCTTCGGAAGAGCTTGAGGAATGGCATCGTCAGAGCCAGAAGCTGTTGAATGGCGAGACCACCGTCGATGCGGCCGCCGCCGCCCTCGATGTGGTGCAGGCCAAGGTCAAGCCGCAGAAGTGAGCTGACCGAAGCCATCGGACTGCGCCGCGCGCTGCGGCGTAGTCGCTTTGCCCGCCCTCATCACCGAGCCTCATCCGATGACCACTCCGGATTCCTCGACCGGTGCAAGCCGACTGCGCACTGCCAGCAAGAGCCGCCGCGCCGAGATGCGGTTTGCCTACCTGTTCCTGCTGCCGGCGTTGCTTCTGGTCGTCGTCTTCCGCATCTTTCCGCTTCTGTGGGGCTTTGCCATCTCATTTACCGACGCGACGGGGGTCGCTCCGTCGCACTTCATCGGCATCGCCAACTACGTCCAGGCCGTCAGCGACCCGAATTTTCGCGACTCGATCGTCAACACGCTGTTCTTGCTTGCCACACTGCCGATCTGGGTGGCGCTGCCGATGGTGCTGGCGATCCTCATCGATCAGGGCGTGCCGGGCGGCAAGCTGTTCCGCGCCGTGTATTTCTTCCCGGCGGTCTTATCGAGTGTCATCATCGGCTCGATCTTCAATGTCGTCCTGCGCTACGACGGCAGCTTCAATGCCTTCCTCGGGGCGATCGGCATCGACGCGGTCGACTGGTTGGGTAGTTCCACGACAGCGCTGCTGAGCCTGTTGGCCGTGCAGTTCTGGTCGACCTTCGGCATGGGCGTGCTGATCTTCCTCGCCGGCCTGTCGACCGTGCCGAAGGATATGGTCGAGGCGGCCCGGCTCGACGGCGCCAAGATGTGGCAGATCTGGCTTCATGTGATCATCCCCTCGCTGAGGCCGATCATCGAGTTTTCCGCAGTCGTGACCACCATCGGCGTGCTGACCTCGATGTTCGGGCTGATCTACGTCTTGACCGCCGGCGGTCCCGGTACGTCGACGACGTTGCCCGAATTCCTCATCTGGCTCGAGCAGGGCAAACTCAACCAGCCCGCCTATGCTGCCGCCATCTCGATGATGCTGTTCGTGATCATGGCCGGATTGGCGTGGCTGCAGATCCGCATCATGTCGCGCAACACCAACCTCTGAGACGGATCATGCCCGGAGCCGGCAAGAGACAGAAGCGTGCGCTGTGGATCGCCTCGATCCCGATGGCGGTCCTCGCCTTGTCGTGCGTCTATCCCGTGTTCTTCGCCATCAACAATGCGCTGAAGAGCAACAAAGCCTATATTCTCGACCGCTTGAGCCTCGCTTACGAGCCGACGTTGGCGAACTTCGTCCAGGCGTGGACCCGCTCGCATCTCAACGAGTATTTCATCAACTCGGTCGTCGTCACGGTCGGGGCCGTGCTGCTGTTGCTGTTCGTGTCGTCGATCTCCGGATTCGCGCTGGCCTGCCTGCGCTTTCCCTACCGGCGACTGCTGTTCGCGATCATTCTGGCGTCGCTGATGATCCCGATCCAGGTGGTGCTGGTGCCGTTCTACCGCACCGTCATCGCCCTCGACTTGGTCAACACCCGCATCGGCCTGATCATCTCTTACACGGCATTCTTCCTGCCGTTCTCGGTCTACATGATGACGGCATTCTATTCCGGCCTGCCGCGCGAGTTGATCGAGGCGGCGCGCATCGATGGCGCCCGGTTCAGCCAGGTCTGGTGGCATGTGATGCTGCCGCTCGGACGCCCCGCATTGATCACGCTCGGCATCCTCAACACGCTCTACTGCTGGAACGATGTCCTCATCTCGCTCCTCGTGCTGCAAGACCAACGGACCCTGATGGTCGGCATCGCCGCGCTCAGGGGCGAGTACACCACCAATGTGCCGCTGTTGTCGGCCGGCCTCGTCCTTGCCGCCGCTCCCATCGTCATCCTCTACGTCTTCTTCCAGCGGCAGATCGTCTCCGGTATCGCCGTCGGCGCCGTCAAAGGGTAGCTCATGTCTGAGATTGAACTCCGTAACGTCCACAAACGCTTCGGATCCGTCGAGGTGCTCCACGACGTGTCGCTGTCGATCGAGGAAGGTGAATTCACCGTCTTCGTCGGACCGTCCGGTTGCGGAAAATCGACGCTTCTCAGGGTGATTGCCGGCCTCGAAGAGGTCACCGGCGGCCAGATTTTCATCGACGGGCGCGACATGACCGATGAGGAGCCTGCCGACAGGGGCTTGGCGATGGTGTTCCAGTCCTATGCGCTCTATCCGCATATGTCGGTGGCGGACAACATGAGCTTCGGGCTGCGCATGGCGCGTCGGCCGAAGCATGAGATCGCCGAGAAGGTGGCGCGGTCGGCCAAGATCCTCAGGCTCGAGGAACTGCTCGACCGCAAGCCGGCGCAACTCTCCGGCGGTCAGCGTCAGCGTGTCGCCATCGGTCGGGCGATCGTCCGCGATCCCCGGGTGTTCCTGTTCGATGAGCCACTGTCGAATCTCGATGCCGAATTGAGGGTGCAGATGCGTGTCGAAATCGCCAAGCTGCACAAGATGCTGGGCAACACGATGATCTACGTCACCCACGACCAGACCGAAGCCCTGACGCTGGCCGACCGCATCGTCGTGCTCAGGGCGGGTCGAATCGAGCAGGTCGGTGCGCCGCTCGATCTCTATGCGGACCCCGACAACGCCTTCGTCGCCGGCTTCATCGGCTCGCCGCGGATGAACTTTCTGAAGGCGACGGCAAAGGGCGGCAAGCGGCTTGCGGTCGGCGGCATCGAGGTCGAGGTGCCGATCGCTACCGACGTCGGGGCGGGAACCGAGGTGCAGTTCGGCGTCAGGCCCGAGCATTTCGACGCCGCCCACGGGATCGATCTGGCGATGACCGCCGACGTGATCGAACAACTCGGATCGACCTCCTACCTCTACGGAACGATTTCGACCGGCGAGGCGATCGTCGCGCAACGCCAACCCGGCCGCAATCGTGCGGGTGAGCTGGCCACCCTCCGTTTCGACCCAGCGAATGTCCGCCTGTTCGATGCGGATGGGCTGCGGATCCGCTGACCTTGACGGGCGAGGCTTTGGGAGGAAGCGACGAAGTTCAACGACGGAGTGTGGCGCAGTGCCGACGGAACGGTGCTGGCGACGCCGCACCATGTCTGGGATGGTGCGGTCACCGACACAGAGGCTCACCCCCGACCCGGCGGTGAAGCCGGTCATCGTCGCGACCGGGGAGTTCGCCAGCCTATGGACTGTCAGTGGTTGTGTGACCCAATGACTAGAAGCTGCGCGCAAAAGCCCAGTGGCCACGAAAGGATCGCTGGGCTTTGTCGTATCCGGACCGCGGTGGAAAACCGACCCGTCCGGCCGGGAACGCCGTGCTCGTGCCAAGTCCGCGGCAACACGACGCTCGCCCGAACGTCCGCGCGGCGGCGACGTCGCGGCGGAATAGTATTCGTTCGGCCGAAGGTCCGTCAGCCGGCCTCGGTCAGCCGCGGTCAAGCCGATTTCCGGGCAGCTCCGGCAGGGGCGACGCCTGGGCGCTTCAGGCCCAGGTGTTCGCGCAACGTCGTGCCGGAATAGTCGGTGCGGAACAGGCCGCGGTGGCGCAACTCCGGCACCACCAGCTCGACGAAGTCGGTCAAGCCCGTCGGCAGGATCGGCGACATGATGTTGAAGCCGTCGGCGCCGTAGGCGACAAAGCGCTCTTCGAGTGCGTCCGCCACGTCCTCAACCGAGCCGACCACCTGCCAGTGGCCACGCGCCCCGGCGACACGCAGATAGAGCTGGCGGATGGTCAAGTTCTCGCGCGCCGCCAGGTCGAGGAACAGCGCCCGCCGGCTCTTGCCGCCCTCGGTGTCCGGTACCTCCGGCACCGGCGCATCGATCGGTAGATTACGCAACTCCTCGACGCCGGCAAGGCCGGAGAGGAGGTCGAGCCCGACCACCGGGTCGATCAGGTTCTGCAGCTGTTCGAACTTGTCCTGGGCCTCGGCCCGTGTCCTGGCGACGACCGGGAACACGCCCGGCAGGATCTTCACGTCGTCGGCGCTGCGGCCGTATTTGGCGAGCCGTCCCTTGAGGTCGGCATAGAAGCTGACGGCGTCTTCGAGCGTTTGCTGCGCAGTGAAGATTGCTTCCGCCGTGCGGGCCGCCAGTTCCTTGCCGGGTTCGGAGGATCCCGCCTGCACGACGACCGGATGGCCTTGCGGCGGGCGGGCGATGTTGAGCGGTCCCCGAACCTGGAAGTGGGCCCCGCGGTGGTTGAGTTCGCGCACCTTGCCGGGATCGAAATACTGCCCCGTCTCGCGGTCGCGGAGATAGGCGTCGTCTTCCGCGGTGTCCCATAGGCCGGTGACGACGTCGACGAATTCCTCGGCGCGGGTGTAGCGGTCAGCATGGGTGACGATGGCGTCGCGGCTGTAGTTGAAGGCCGCATCGGTGTCGGCGGAGGTGACGAGGTTCCAGCCGGCGCGGCCACCCGACAGATGGTCGAGTGAGGCGAACTGCCGGGCGAGATTGTAGGGATCAGAGAAGGAGGTCGAGGCGGTGGCGACGAGCCCGATGCGGGAGGTTGAGGCCGCGAGCGCCGAGAGAAGCGTGATCGGCTCGAACGGATAGTAGCCGGAATGGGCCTTGCGGCTGGAGGCGTCGAGATTGCGCGAGCGCAGGTTCACTCCATCGGCGAGGAATACGGCGTCGAACTTCGCTTCCTCGGCGATGCGGGCGAAGTGCGCGAAATCGGCGAGCGTGGTGCTGTCGGCGGCCTTGGGGTGCCGCCAGGCGGCGACGTGGTGGCCGGTGAAGAGAAGGAAGGCTCCAAGGCTCAATTGGCCGTCGCGTCTAGACATGCTCGCTACTCCTGTGGATAGGTAGGGTTGATCGTTGTTCACGGCCTTGCGGCAATCTCGGGTGGGCGCCGACGTGTGCGGCCTCCCCTCAGTGCAGTCCGAATTCGCTGAGGAGCGTCTCGCGCAGCCGCACGAACTGCACCTCGGAGCGGTCGCGCGGGCGTGGCAGATCGATGTCGATCAGCTTCGGCGCAGCGCCCTTCTGCCTCGGCAGTACCAGCACGCGGTCGGCGAGATAGACCGCCTCTTCCAGGTCGTGGGTGACGAGGATCATGGTGACGGCCTCGTCGCGCCAGATGCGGGCGAGTTCCTGCTGCATGGCGATCCGGGTCATGGCGTCGAGTGCGCCGAGCGGTTCGTCGAGGAGGAGGATCTCGGGGCGGACCGTCAGCGCCCGTGCGATGCCGACGCGCTGCGCCATGCCGCCCGACAATTGCGACGGATAGGCGTCGGCGAAATCGCCGAGCCCGACCAGATCGATGTAGTGGCGCGCCTGGCGCCCGGCGTCCGCCTTCGCCCGGCCGCGCACTTCCAGGCCGAACATCACGTTGCCGAGCACCGTCAGCCAGGGCAGCAGCCGCGGCTCCTGGAAGATGACGGCACGCTCGGCTCCGACGCCCGAAATCGGCCGTCCATCGATCCTCACGTCACCGAAGTCGGCCGTCTCCAGCCCGGCGAGGATCCGCAACAACGTCGTCTTGCCCGAACCGCTGGCCCCGACGATGACCAGGCATTCGCCCGGCCGGATCGCCAGATCGAGGCCGGACAGCACGCTCAAGCGGCGATCGTTGAGGAGGAAGGACTTCGACAGGTTGCGGATGACGACGTCACCACGCAACGAGGGCTCGGCAAGCGACATCGGGCTCTCCTTCAGTTCGAGGCCTGGCTGTCCGGGCGATAGAGGATGTTGGCCGCCTTGATCTTGCCAGGGGCGAGACTGCCGCCACGCTCCAACACGCCGACCCAGAAGTCGATGTCGCGCGGTACGGGATCTGCGCCGGTACGCAAGCCGAAGCCGGTCCAGAACTGTGCGATCTCCGGGTTCTCGCCGCGCTTTTCCAGGATCTTGGCGACGATCTTGCGTGCCTCGGGCAAGTGCTCGCGCGACCAGTCGGCGGCACGCTTGGCACCGGCCACGTAGGCGCGGACCGCCTCCGGGTGCGCCTTGGCGAAGTCGCGCCGCAGGACGACGAAGCCGCCGGCGATCTCGCCGAGCACATCGGTATCCTTCAGCACGGCGCGCACCCCGCCGTGCGTTTCGAGGACGCCGGCAAAGGTCGCCTGCCAATAGCCGAAGGCAGCGACGTCGACCTGTTTGGATCTGAGGGTCTGTTCGAGTTGTGGCCCCGGCACGACGATCTGGGTGGCCGAATTCTCCGGCAGGCCGGCCTGATGGAACGCCTCGCGGATGGTGTAGTCGAGGTGGGCGCCGAGCGTGTTGACCGCGATGGTCTTGCCCTTCAAGTCCGCCAGCGAATGGATCGGGCTGTCGTTCAGCACATAGAGCGTCGAGAACACTTCCTTGCCGATACCCTGAGACGGATAGGCGGCGACGAAGTCATTGCCGCCGGCGATCGAATTGATCACGGCGGACGTCGCCGCCGAACCGATGTCGACGCCGCCTGAGGCGAGCGCGAACAGCGAGGCTGGTCCGCCGCCGACGAAGCCGAGACTGTCGAGGGCGACGCCGGTGCCGTCGTAATAGCCGAGCGCGGCTGCGAGTTCGTCCGGCGAGACGCCGCCGGGGTTGGCGAGGTAGCGGAAGCTCACGGTTTCGACCGCAGCGGCGGGGCCGGGTGCGGCTCCGGCGAGTAGGCTGCCGGCGAGAGCGACCGCGAGGCCGCTCGAGCGAAGGAATGCAAGCACGTTGGTCACCGTTCGTTGTCGGGGAATGGGGAAACCGGCTGACTCAGGCCTTCGTGTCCCAACGGCAGAGTTGCCGCTGCAGGCGGACGATGGCGTAGTTGACCGCGAGACCGAGCGCGGCGAGGAGGAGGATCGCCGCGAACATCAGGGGGATCTGGAAGTTGTACTGAGCGTTCATCACCTCGAAGCCGAGGCCCTGGTGGGCGCCGATCATCTCGGCGGCGATGAGCATCAACAGCGCCGTCGTGGCCGAGAGCCGCAGGCCGACGAAGATCGGCGGCACGGCTCCGGGCAGGATCACGCGGCGGAAGATGGTGAGCCGCGAGGCGCCGTAGACCCGCGCCATCTCGATCAGCTTGGCGTCGACTTGGGAAACCCCGCCGATGGTGGCCAGGAGAATGGGAAACAGCGTCGCCCAGAAGATGACGAAGACCTTCGATGCTTCGCCAAGCCCGAGAAGGAGGATGAAGACGGGGTAGAGGGCTAAGGCCGAAGTCTGGCGGAAGAACTGCAACAGCGGATCGAGAAGCCGTTCGACGACCGGGATCTGCCCCATCAGGAGGCCGAGCGGCACGCCGAGCGCAATGGCCGCGCCGAAGGCGATGCCGGAACGCTGCAGGCTGATGGCGATGTCG
>JARLIT010000256.1 GCA_031291575.1 Ancalomicrobiaceae bacterium | reverse complement strand
GTCATTGCTGCCGAGACGCCGCAAACGGTCCCCCAGACGTTGCGCGAGGTGCCGGAGACGCGGGCGCAGGTGCAGCTGTCGTTTGCCCCCGTGGTGAAGAAGGTCACGCCGGCCGTCGTCAACGTCTATGCGACGCGGCGGGTGCAGACCCAGATTTCGCCGATGTTCGACGATCCCGTCTTCCGCAAGTTCTTCGGCGGTGGTGCGCTGGAGGGTGTGCCGCGCGAGCGGGTCGAATCGTCGCTCGGCTCCGGCGTCATCGTTGATAAGTCCGGACTGATCGTCACCAATTTTCACGTCATCGCCAACGCCACCGACGTGCGCATCGCGCTGGCCGACAAGCGTGAGCTCGACGTCACCGTGGTGTTGAAGGACGAGAAGGCCGACCTGGCGGTTTTGAAGATCCGCGACAAGGGCGAGTTCCCCTATCTGGATCTGGGCGATTCCGATGCCATCGAGGTCGGTGATATCGTGCTGGCGATCGGCAATCCGTTCGGCGTCGGCCAGACGGTGACACAGGGCATCGTCTCGGCTTTGGCCCGCACGCAGGTCGGGACCTCGGATTACCGGTTCTTCATCCAGACCGATGCGGCCATCAATCCCGGCAATTCCGGCGGCGCGCTGGTCAGTCTCGATGGACGGCTGGTCGGTATCCCCTCGGAGATCTATTCGCGTTCGGGCGGGTCGATTGGCATCGGTTTTGCCATCCCCGTGTCGATGGTGAAGTTCATCCTCAGTCAGGCGAAGACCGGTGGTGTGGTGCATCGGCCCTGGCTTGGCGCGTCCCTGCAGAACGTGACGGCGGAAGTCGCCGAGAGTCTCGGGCTGACGCGGCCGTCGGGTGCGCTGGTCACGGAGGTCGTACCCGGCAGTCCGGCGGCCAAGGCGGGATTGAAGGTCGGCGATCTGGTGGCGGCGATCGACGGCGTCGAAGTCGAGGACCCGGACGGCTTCGGCTACCGCTTTTCCACCAAGCCGCTGGGGTCGACCACCAAGCTGACGGTGAAGCGCGATGGCCGCGATGCGGCGGTCGATGTGGTTCTGCAGGCGGCGCCTGAGATCCCGCCGCGCGACGAGCGGGTGATTGCCGGCCGCTCGCCGTTCACCGGCGCCACCGTCGTCAATCTCTCGCCTGCTGTGGCGGAGGAACTGGGCATGTCGGCTGTGGTCGAGGGTGTGGTGGTGACATCCGTTGCCGACGGCACCGTTGCCGATCGGGTCGGCTTCAAGAAGGGCGACGTGATCCTCGACATCAACGGCACGAAGATCGTCGATACCAAGACGCTTGTTCGCATTGCCGGGAGCGAGCCGGACCTCTGGCGCTTCTCGGTGTCGCGCGGCGGGCAGGTGATCCGCATGGCCTTGAGATGACAGACCTGTTCGCTGCCGCCGGTCTGGAGAAGGGCGTCGTCCGACCGCTCGCGGATCGGCTGCGGCCGATGCGGCTCGGCGATGTGGTCGGCCAGGACCATCTGGTCGGCCCCGACGGGGCGGTGACGCGCATGCTGCGCTCCGGCAGCCTCGGCAGTCTGATCCTGTGGGGGCCGCCGGGCACTGGCAAGACGACGGTGGCGCGGCTGTTGGCGCATGAGACGGCGCTCGAATTCGAGCAGATCTCGGCCATCTTCTCCGGCATCGCCGACCTGAAGAAAGTGTTCGAGGCGGCACGGGCCCGGCGGGCGATCGGCAAGGGCACGCTTCTCTTTGTCGACGAGATCCATCGCTTCAACCGCGCCCAGCTCGACAGTTTCTTGCCGGTGATGGAGGACGGCACCATCGTCCTCGTCGGCGCCACCACCGAGAATCCCTCGTTCGAATTGAACGCGGCGCTGCTGTCGCGGGCGCACGTGCTGGTGTTCAAGCCGCTGGACGACGTTGCAATCGGTGGGCTCCTCGCCCGGGCTGAGGCCGAGATGGGCCGCCCGCTGCCGCTCGAGCCGGAAGCGCGCGACAGTCTCATCGGCATGGCCGACGGCGACGGCCGCGCTGCCATCACGCTCGCCGAGGACCTGTGGCGGGCGGCCGGGGAGGGCGAGACATTCACGGCGGAGACGCTGCAGGCGGTGGTGCAGCGGCGCGCGCCGATCTACGACAAGGGCCAGGACGGCCACTACAACCTGATCTCGGCCCTGCACAAGTCGGTGCGCGGCTCGGACCCGGACGCGGCGCTGTACTATCTCGCCCGCATGTTCGACGCTGGCGAGAGCCCCCTGTTCCTGATGCGCCGCATCACCCGCATGGCGGTCGAAGATGTCGGACTGGCCGATCCGCAGGCGCTGGTCGTGTGCAACGCCGCCAAGGAGGCCTATGACTTCCTCGGTTCGCCGGAGGGCGAACTGGCGATCGCCGAAGCGGTCATCTATGTGGCGACCGCGCCGAAGTCGAATGCCGCCTATACCGCACTGAAGTCCGCCATGCGGCTGGCCAAGACCGGCGGCTCGTTGATGCCGCCGCGCCATATCCTCAATGCGCCGACGAAACTGATGCAGACCGAGGGGTACGGCTCGGGCTACCGTTACGATCACGACGAGCCGGATGCCTTCTCCGGCCAGGACTATTTCCCCGAAAGCCTCGGCCGGCAGACATTCTACGAGCCGGTCGAACGCGGCTTCGAGCGCGAGATCCGCAAGCGGCTCGACTATTGGGCCAAGCTCAGGCGCGAGCGGCTGGGCTGATCCGGAGATGATGCGCCACCGACCGGTCGGGTACCGCCGGTGCATGGGATCCGCGCGGCAACGGCGCTTTCAATCCTATGATGAATCGGCCAGACTGCCGACTTCGTCTAGAACGCGACGCCGTCGCCTGGAAGCCTGCGGCGGCGGAGTGTGTCGTTTTGCGCTATCAACGGGGCCGTCAGTCCGCCAGCCGGCGGATTGCCGCGGTGGTTCCCTGTAAACGGCGCCTGCTCTCGCCCGAGATCCGTCATGACAGTGCCCTTCAGCCACATTCTTCTCGTCTTTATCGGCGGCGGCATCGGGTCCGCCGCGCGCTACCTCACCAATCTCTGGGCGCTCGCCAACTTCGGCCCGCATTACCCCTGGGGCACTTTCGCGGTAAACGTCGTCGGCTCGGCACTGATGGGGTTCCTGACTGCCCTCATTCTCGCCCGCTGGACGCCCGACAACGGCGGAAACGAACTGCGACTGTTCTTTACCACCGGCATTCTCGGCGGCTACACGACGTTTTCCGCCTTTTCGCTCGACACCATCGTGTTGTGGGAGCGGGGCGCCATCAGCCAGATGGTGCTTTATGTCGTCTCCTCGATCGTCGTGTCGTTTGCCGTGCTGGCCATCGCACTGATCGGGACGCGTTCCTGGCTGGCGTGAGGCGCTTGCGGGCCGGGCTGGCGTGAGGCGCTTGCGTCGCCCGCCGGTTTGCGCGATGGGTGGGGCGAGGAGATTTCCCGCCCATGGCAACGGTCGAAACCATCACAGTCGGCGAGGACGAGGCAGGCATGCGCCTCGATCGCTGGTTCAAGCAGCATTACCCGGGGCTCAGCTTCGTCGCCTTGCAGAAGTTGCTGCGCTCAGGCCAGATCCGTCTCGACGGCAAGCGCGTCGAGACGTCCGATCGCGTCGCCGTCGGGCAGATGGTTCGCGTCCCGCCGCTGGCGGTCGATGCAAAGATCGATACGCGCAAGCCGGAAGACAAGCCTGAGAAGCCGGCCGAGGGCGACGCGGCGTTCCTCAGATCGATCCTCCTCTATGAGGACGACGACGTCTTCGTCTTCAACAAACCGGCGGGCCTCGCCGTGCAGGGCGGTTCGGGGCTGACCCGCCACGTCGACAAGATGCTCGAAGCGCTCATCGACAAGCGCGGCAACGTGCCCCGGCTGGTCCACCGCATCGACCGCGAGACCTCCGGCTGCCTCGTCGTCGCCCGACGGCGGCAGATCGCCGGCAAGCTCACGGCGGCGTTCCGGGCCCGCTCGGCGCGCAAAACCTATTGGGCGCTGGTCGCCGGCGTGCCGAAGCCGGCGCAGGGCCGCATCTCGACATTCCTTGCCCGTGGCGAGGAGGAGGAGGGCGACCGCATGGTCATCGCCCAACACGGCGACGAAGGTGCCAGCCACGCCGTCTCCTACTATGCCGTCGTCGATCACGCCGGCCAGACACTCGCCTGGCTGTCGATGAAGCCGGTCACCGGGCGCACCCACCAATTGCGTGCCCATGCCGCCCATATCGGCCATCCGATCATTGGCGACCCGAAATACTTCAAGAAGCAGAACTGGGAGTTGCCGGGCGGGCTGCAGAACCGGCTGCATCTCCTGGCGCGGCGCATCGTCATTCCGCACCCCAACGGCGGCCTCATCGACGTCACCGCGCCGCTGCCGGCGCACATGCTGCAATCGTGGAACCTCCT
>JARLIT010000255.1 GCA_031291575.1 Ancalomicrobiaceae bacterium | reverse complement strand
CGGCGTCGTGTTCTACAAGTGGGAAAGCCTCAAGTTCCAGAATGCCATCTGGCACAGCTGCGTCGCCGTCGCTGCCGGCTGCCACTATGCGGGCATCGCCTATGTGGTGGCGCGGGCGGCTTGAGCGAGCGGCGTCATCTGCCCCCGCGCCGGCCGAACCAATCCGCCGCAGTCGGGGGCCTGCTGGCGGATCTCAGGAGAGCGGCGCTTCCGACATGCTCGATCCGCCGAGCAAGGGAAGCTTTGCGCCCCGGGCTCCCGCGCGCTATATGAGCAGCCAGATCCGTCAACGAGATAGAGCCGATGTCCGAGCCGAACGCCTCCCAGAACGCTCTAGAAGCCCTGCTTGCCAGCCGTCCGGTGCTGCTCGCCGACGGGGCCACCGGCACCAACCTGTTCGCCATGGGGCTGACCTCGGGCGATAGCCCGGAACTCTGGAACGTCGAACAACCAGAGAAGATCCGCGCGCTGGCTGAAAGCTTCGTTGCTGCCGGCTCCGACATCATCCTGACCAACACGTTTGGCTGCAATGCCCGCCGACTGATGCTGCACAAGCTGGAAAGCCGGGTGCGCGAATTGAACATGGCGGCGGTCGCGATCGCCCGTTCGGTGGCCAATGACGCCGGCCGGCCGGTCATCGTTGCCGGTTCGGTCGGTCCGACCGGTGATCTCTTCGCGCCGCTGGGCGCCCTCACCGAAGTCGAGGCGGTTGCAGTCTTCGCCGAGCAGATGCGGGCGATGAAAGAGGCGGGCGTCGACGTTGCCTGGATCGAGACTATGTCGGCGCCGGAAGAAATGCGCGCCGCCGTCACCGCAGCCGAGGAGGTCGGTCTGCCCTTCGTGCTGACCGCATCCTTCGATACCGCCGGCCGCACCATGATGGGCATGACGCCGCCGGCGCTCGGCGATCTCGCCGAGACGTTCGCCGACAAGCCGATCGCCATCGGCGCCAATTGCGGCGTCGGCGCTTCGGACCTGCTCGTCTCCGTGCGCTCGATCCTGGAGACGCACCCCGATGCGATCGTCGTCGCCAAGGCCAATTGCGGCGTGCCGCGCTTCGTCGCCGAAGAAGTGGTCTATTCCGGCACGCCGGAGCTGATGGCCGACTATGCGCGGCTCGCGATCGACGTCGGCGTCCGTATTGTCGGCGGCTGCTGCGGCAATGCGCCCGGCCACGTCGCCGCCATGCGCCACGCCATCGATACGCACCAGCGAGGAGACCGGCCGTCGGTCGCCACCATCATCGAGCGGCTGGGACCGCTGGTATCGCCGCCGGCCGACACGACTGAGCCGCGCGAGCGCAAGTCGCGCCGCCGCGGCTGAGCGGCGTTCGGATCCGGTTCATGTGCGAGACTTAGGCTGGGGCGTGTCGTTCGACGCGCCCCACTTCGCATTCAGGATGCCTCATGCCCGTCTCGCGCCGCTCTGTTCTGGCCTTCGTCTGCACCCTGCCGCTCCTCGCTGCCGTGCCGCCGGCTGCCGCCTTCGCGGACGAACCGACGGCGAAGGCACTGCGGCTCGGTCGATTCTACGACGGCCTCGATGTCGAGACCTTGTGGCAGGCCGGCGTGCACATCGACTGGGAGACCGGCGCGCCTGATGGTCGGCCGGAACGGTATCCGGGCAAGCACACGCATTGCTCGGCCTTCGTCGCCGCTGCCGCCAAACGCCTGGGCATCTATATCCTGCGGCCGCCGCAGCACGGTCAGGTATTGCTCGCCAATGCGCAGGCCGACTGGCTCGCCGCCGGTCTCGGCGAGGGCTGGCAGTCGCTGCCGGATATGGACGCCGCGCAGGACGCCGCCAATCGCGGACTTTTCGTCGTCGCCAGCTATCACAACCATCACGACGACCGACCCGGCCATATCGCCATCGTGCGTCCGTCGTCGAAGAGCCCCGAGGCGATGGCCGCCGAGGGACCCGACGTCATCCAGGCCGGCGGCCGCAACTACACGCGCGCAAGCCTCGTCACCGGCTTTGCCGGCCACCCCGCCGGCTGGCGCGATCATGAGATCCGCTACTACGCCCATGCGGTCGACGACGCGGCGCTGCGGTGAGCGGTTTCGGGAGCGCCAGCGTGCTCCGACCCTTCGGGCCCCCCGCCATGGCAGCGGGTGTTCGCCTTTATCATTTCATCAGTTGCACATATACCGAGCGCATACCGCGGCTCCACGAGTCAAAACTGATCTTCTCATCGACTATCTTTGCCTCTCGTATATTCAGCCCTCGAACTGCGTCGACGATCCACTCGTCAGATAGCTCAAACCAGAATGACTCGGAATATTCGCCGCCGTCCGCAAGTTTAGGTGCTCTAAGTGCGTAAGCCTGCCTAAATGCATCTTGAATGGCCCGGACGGAGCTGTCGTTGCGATGAATGTCCTCGACAGTCAAATGGCTTAACGCCCAATTGATCGTAGTCAGAATATCATCATTGTTGATTGCATCCGGCAGGCGCAAAACGATAACTGGATCGCTAATCTTCAGTCTTTCTTGGAGTTTTCGCGTTCTTTTCATGTCTCCGCCTGAGACGCTGAATGGCATACATTCCAGGTGGCCAAATAGTTGTTGAATATAGTCAGGTATGGGTTGCCTGTGATCAAGAATATTCTGGTCCGCAATTTTGCGCACCAACAGGTCGCCCACCTCCGCTCTGCTACAGCCAGCGTCTTCGTGAAATCGGGGAAGGCTGAGGGGTTCTCCAAAATGGAGTTTGAAGTAGGCTCGCATTATGACCTGCTGCAGCGCAGCCTCGATCGCAGTTGGCTTTGGCCGGCCGCCGGCAAATGCCCCACCGCAGCAAGACATCAGAATAACAGCCAGAATCGATATCAAGAATCGGTTTCTGGTTCTGCGATCCGATCTGCGGTCATTCACACGCTACCCCCTATTTCTCCTTCTGCCCCACCCTTTTTGTCGCCTGGGAGCGATCGAGTGTCAACGCGCGAGCGGTGCACCCAGCGAGATTGTAGGGCGGGTGGGAAAAGCCTGAGAGGGAGTTGGGCGTAGAGAGGCCAGCGGTCGGCGAATTCGCCCCTATCCCCCGATCCCCTTCAGCCATGCCGGTACCTGGTCGAACTGCGCAAGCCGGCGGTAGCGCGGATCGACCGGCTCCGTCTCGACATGTTCGAGCGCCCAGGTGAGGTGATAGGGGATGTAGACGCCGAAGGCCCCGGCTTCGAGCGCTGGGATGACGTCGGACTTCAGCGAATTGCCGATCATCGCGGCGCGGCTCGCGCCCGTCTCGCCGCCGAAGGCGCGCAGGTAGACGTCCGGTGTCTTCTCCGACACGATGAACACGTCGTCGATGAGCTCGCCGAGGCCGGAGCGGGCGATCTTCGCTTCCTGGTCGAGAAGGTCGCCCTTGGTGATGACGACGAGGCGGTAGTCGCGCCTGAGGATTTCCAGCGTCTCGGCAACCCCGGGCAAGGGCTCGATCGGGGCGGCCAGCATGTCCTGGCCGAGGCGGATGATCTCGCGGATGCAGCCGGCGTCGATCGCACCTTCCGACAGTTCGATCGCCGCCTCGATCATCGACAGGGTGAAGCCCTTGATGCCGTAGCCGTAGAGCCGCACGTTGCGATGCTCGACGAGGTTCAGCCGCGCTCCCAGCGCCTCGCGGCTGGCATAGCCCGCGAGCAGTTCGGCGAGCTGTTCCTGCGTCGCCTGGAAATGCACTTCATTGTGCCAAAGCGTGTCGTCGGCATCGATGCCGATGGTCTCGATCACCCTCTGCGCCATTCCACTCGTCCTAATCCTCGCGCCGGATCACCGCGGTGAGCACGTCGCGGACACCGATGACGCCGACCAGCCGGTGCTCGCCGTCGAACACGGCGACCGGCCCAGCATCTCTTTGCATCGCCCGGATGACGTGGCGCAAGGGGGCATTGACGTTCGACCAGAACACGATCGGCTGATGCTCGGGGAACGGCTGGTTCGCCTCGCGGCTGGCCAGCCACTCCGCCGGCTCGCCGCCGACCTCGGCGACTTCGACCTTGTGCGTCGCATCGAGTTTCAGCCGCACCCGCGTCGGCCGCGCCTGCAGGGTGATCCAGCCGTCGGCGTCCTGCTCCAGATCGCGCACGTCGCGCATCACGTGATAGGCGGTCAGGACGTTCATCGGATTGACGTTGGCGACGAAGTCGCGGACGTAGTCGTCGGCCGGATGCAGGACGATGTCCTCCGGCCGGCCATACTGGACGACCCGGCCGCCCTCCATGATGGCGATATGGGTGCCGAGCTTCAGCGCTTCGTCGAGGTCGTGGCTGACGAAGACGATGGTCTTCTTCACCTGCCGCTGCAGGACGAGGAGTTCGTCCTGCAGCTTGGCGCGGATCAAGGGATCGAGCGCCGAAAACGGCTCATCCATCAACAACACGTCCGGATCGGTGGCAAAGGCGCGCGCCAGCCCGACGCGCTGCTGCATGCCGCCTGACAGCTCGTGGGCGAATTTGTCCGCCCATTGCGTCAGTCCGACCATGGCGAGCTTCTCGGCAACATGGGTCTTGCGCTCTGCCACGGGCATGCCGGCGAGTTCCAGCCCGAAGCCGACATTGTCGCCGACGGTGCGCCAGGGGAGAAGCGCAAACTGCTGGAACACCATGGCGACGCGCTTCTGTCGGAGTTCCCTCAGCGTTCTGGCGCTGCAGGAGACGACATCGACCGTCTCGCCCTCGTGGGAGACCAGGATCTCGCCGCGGGTGGCTTGATTGAGCCCGTTGATCGCCCTGAGAACCGTCGACTTGCCGGAGCCGGACAGACCCATCAGCACGCAGATCTCGCCCTTTTCCACCGTGAGGTTGACCCCGGCCGCCCCGAGCACCGCTCCGCTTGCCTTGAGGATCTCCTCGCGGCTGTTGCCGGCATCGATCATCTCCAACGCCTTGCGCCGGCTCCTGCCGTCGCCGGCAAATACGATGTCGACGTTCCGCAGTTCGATCGCAGGCTGTGAAGACGCGGGCGTGTTCACTGGCCGCCTCCCTTCATGTCTTCGGCGCGGGCGATTCGGTCGATGACGATGGCGAGCAGCACGATGGCGAAGCCCGCCTCGAAGCCCATCGGGATGTTGACGGTGTTCAAGGCCCTCACTACGGGCTTACCCAGGCCGCCGGCACCGACCAGCGCGGCGATGACCACCATCGAGAGCGACAGCATGATGCATTGATTGATGCCGGCCATGATGGTGGCGAGAGCTGACGGCAGTTCGACCTTCCAGAGAAGCTGCCGTTTGGTGGCGCCGAAGGCGAGCCCGGCCTCGATCAAGGGCTTCGGCACCGAGACGATGCCGAGCCGCGTCATGCGGATCGGCGCCGGCAGGGCGAAGACGACGGTGGAGATCAGGCCCGGGACCACGCCGAGGCCGAAGAGGACGAGGGTGGGCACCAGATAGACGAAGGTCGGCAGCGTCTGCATGATGTCGAGGATCGGTCGCATCACCTGATAGACGATCGGCCGGTGGCCGGCGAGGATGCCGAGCGGCACGCCGATGACGACGGAGACGAGGGTGGCGGAGGCGACGAGGGCGAGCGTCTCCATCGTCGCGTCCCAGTAGCCCTGGTTGAGGATGAACAGGAGCGCGGCGGCGACAAAGGCAGCAAGCCCGATGCGCCGGTGCAGCGCCCAGGCAAGGCCGGCGATGATCAGAATCGTTACCAGCGGCGGCGGCCATTGCAGCACCGTGCTCAGCCCCTCGATCAGGAACTTGAACGCGCCGGTGATCGTCTCCAAGGGAGCTCGGCCGTTGGCCTTGATGAACGAGATGATCACGTTCATCAGGGCGCCGAACGGGATCTTGCTGCCCGTGATCCAGTCTTCCATCGGCGGACCTCCGAATGCCGGCCGGTTAAGGGGCGGCGCACGCGATGAACGAGGTTAAGGCAAGGAATCGGGAATGCCGCGGTCGAATAGTCGCAAAATCAACACCGTCATTGCGAGCGAAGCGAAGCAATCCAGAGAACCGAGAATGATATCTCTATTCCAAATCTGGATTGCTTCGCTTCGCTCGCAATGACGGAAACTGAGCCTGGCGTATCAAGATGGCAACGCGTGCGGCCGGCGGCACGTCGCCCCGGCCGCGACGGTGTCAGAGCCCGAGGCTCTTCTTCACGGCTTCGAGACCCGGCTTGCCGTCGATGGTGGTCACGCCCTTCAGCCAGGCTTCGAGCACGCCCGGATTAGCCTTCAGCCACTTTTCGGCCGCCTTGGTGCCGTCGGCCTCGCCACCGAGGATCAAGCCCATCACCTGGCTCTCCTGGGAAAGCGTGAAGGTCAGGTTCTTCAATAGCGCGCCAACATTGGTGCATTCGCTGGCATAGCCGGCACGCACGTTGGTGTAGACGGTGGCGCCGCCGAAGTTCGGTCCGAACACGTCGTCGCCGCCGGTCAGGTACTTCAGCTTGAAATTGGTGTTCATCGGGTGCGGTTCCCAGCCGAGGAACACGATGTCCTTCTTGTCCTGATTGGTCCGCTCGACTTGGGCGAGCATGCCCTGTTCGGAGGACTCGACGAGTTCGAAACCCTTCAGGCCCCACTTCTCGTCCTTGAGCATGTCGAGGATCAACCGGTTGCCGTCATTGCCCGGCTCGATGCCGTAGATCTTGCCCGCAAGCTTGTCCTTGAACTTCGGGATATCCTTGAAATCCTTGAGGCCGGCGTTCCAGGTCGTCTCGAGGACCGCGAGCGTGTACTTGGCGCCCTCGAGGTTGGCGCCGAGGACGTCGACCGACTTGTCCTCGACGAACGGCTTGCGGTCGGCTTCCATCGTCGGCATCCAGTTACCGAGGAAGACGTCGATGTCCTTGTTCTTCAAGGAGGCGTAGGTGACCGGCACGGAGAGCACCTCCGACTTCGGTGCGTATCCGAGGCCGATCAGCACCCGGCTGGCGAGGCCTGTGGTCGCGGTGATGTCGGTCCAGCCGACATCGGAGAAGCGGACGGCCTTGCAGGAGGCCGGTTCGGCCGCGCCGGCGGCCCCCGAAGTGAGCCCCGACAGGAGCGACGCCTGCAGCGCCGCGGCGAGCATGAATGCCTTGAACGTCATGATGCTGTCCTCCGCCATAGGATTTGGCTCGTCGGTTGCGGTGTTGACGGCCGTTGGCCGCAGTCCGGGATTGAGAACCGCCTGCGGCATATCCGATTGAACACGTATTCAATCGACGGCGCAAGCGGTCTGCGTGGTATTTTTACCATCAGCGAAACAGACTAGCAGAATCCGTGCCGCGGGCCGGCCGGCCCACTCCCGGCCGCGCGCCGTGCCGGGTGTCAGCCCCGCCGCTGACGCCGAAGGCATTTTGGATAATGAGTTGAGATCAAGCGATTGTGCCGAGGCGGGTGGCGGTCCGTGCGCGCTTTCGCCGCTGCCGAGGCCGGTTTGGCGGCTTCGGCGGCCATGATCGGTCCGCCCGAGGAGATTATACGTGGAATTGCTTGACTGAACGGGCGTTCAAAATAGGATGCGAGGCGGATCGGACCTCGCGTTGTCCGATCTGCCGCCGATCGCCGGCTGGCCCCACCCGCGCGCCCAAACCGGAGGCAGATGCCCCGCCTGTGAGCACGAGGCTCCACGGTGATGGGCCCGCAGCATGAAGCTTCAACAGACGCAGTCCCGAGCACCAGCCATGAGCACTAGAGCCCAATCCTCGCCCCTGCCGCGGCTGAGACGGTTCGAGCCGGGGGACGTCCGCCGGCGGCAGCTGATCGAGGCGACCGTCGACACCATCGCCGATGTCGGCTTCGCCGCGGCGACGATCACCCAGATCGCCGGACGAGCTGGCGTCTCGGTCGGTCTCGTCGCCTTCTACTTCGGCGACAAGGATGGGCTGCTGGAAGCGACGCTGCGACATCTTGCCGCGCAATTGCGAGCCGCGCTGGTCGCCGCGCTTGCCACCGGTTCGGCCCCGCGCGAACGGATCGCCGCGGTGATCGACGCCAACCTCGGAGCAAGCCAATTTGACCGCCGCATCTCCACCGTCTGGCTGGCGTTCTGGGGGCAGGTGCCGGTCGTGGCCCGCTTCGCACGCGTTCAGCGCGTTTACGAGCGGCGGATGATTTCCAACCTCACGGCCGGCTTTCGCGGTCTGGTGCCGGGCGCGGCGGCCGGACGGTTGGCCGAGGCCACTGCGGCGATGATCGACGGGTTGTGGCTGAGGGCGACCCTGTCGACGGCGGCCTCCGACGGGGGGCAAGCGCGCGACATGGTCAACGGCTTCGTCGATGCGCAGATCGCGCTCGTCCGGCTCGCGCTGATGACCCAGGGCGGACGTGAAGATGCCCAGCCGCCGGGTTCAACCGGAATCACAACTGCAGCCGGAGGCGCCGTCGGCGGCTGCGGAATCGGACTCTGAACCTGAAGTGCTCGGCAAAGTTGAATTATATCAATGCATTATTCGGAACGGCGGACTCGCTGCCACAAGATGAGGTAACGACACAATGACGACCGCCGAATTCGACTATCTGATCGTCGGCTCTGGCTCGGCCGGTTCGGTCATCGCCGCGCGGCTGTCGGAGGATCCGGCGACGAGCGTCCTGGTGGTCGAGCGCGGTGGTTCGGACCGCTCGATCTTCATCGAGATGCCGACGGCGCTGTCGATCCCGATGAACAATCCGGCCTACACCTGGATCTACCAGACCGAGCCGGAGCCGGGCCTCGGCGGCCGGATCATGGCCTGCCCGCGCGGTCGCGTCGTCGGCGGTTCGTCCTCCATCAACGGCATGGTCTATGTGCGCGGCAATCCCGCCGATTTCGACCGCTGGCAGGAGGAGGGCGCTAGAGGCTGGTCCTACGCCGATGTTCTCCCCTACTTCCGCCGGGCCGAGAGCCGCGAAGAGGGCGGCGACGTCTACCGGGGCGGCGACGGACCCTTGCACACCTCCTACGGGCCGATGTCGAACCCGCTCTATCGCGCCTTCATCGAGGCCGGTATCGAGGCCGGCTACGGCGCGACCGAGGATATCAACGGCTTCCGCCAGGAAGGCTTCGGCCGCATGGACCGCACCATCCATCGCGGTCGGCGCTGGTCGGCGGCGAACGCCTACCTGAAGCCGGCGCTGCGGCGACCCAATCTCGCCCTGCAGACCGATACGCTGGTTACCCGCGTTCTGTTCGAGGGCAAGCGCGCCGTCGGGCTCGAGGTCGAGCGCGACGGGCGGACACAGACGATCCGCGCCCGGCGCGAGGTGATCCTCTCCGGCGGGCCGATCAACTCGCCACAGCTCCTGAAGCTTTCCGGCGTCGGCCCGGCGACGGAACTTGCCGCCCACGGCATTCCGGTCATCGCCGATCGGGCAGGGGTGGGAGAGAACCTGCAGGACCATCTCGAATTCTACTTCCAGGTCGCCAGCCGCCAGCCGATCACGCTCTACAGGCACATGGGGCCCTTCGCCAAGGCGCTGATCGGCCTGCGCTGGATGCTGTTCCACGACGGGCTCGGGGCGACCAACCATTTCGAGAGCTGCGGCTTCATCCGCTCTCGGCCGGGTGTTCCCTACGCCGATATCCAGTACCATTTCCTGCCTGCCGCCATCCGCTACGACGGTCAGGCGCAGGCCGACCGGCACGGCTTCCAGGCGCATGTCGGGCCGATGCGGTCGAAGTCACGCGGGTTCGTTCGGCTCGTCTCGCCAGATGCGCACGAGCACCCGAAGATCCGCTTCAACTACCTCACCCATGAAGACGATCTGATCGAGATGCGTGCCTGCGTACGGCTCACCCGCGAGATCTTTGCGCAAAAGGCGTTCGAACCGTACCGGGCCGAGGAATTGGCGCCGGGGCCGGGCGTCGTCTCCGACGACGAGATCGACGCCTATGCCCGGGCGCACGTGGAGAGTGCCTACCACCCGTCCTGCTCCTGCCGTATGGGCCAGCCGGACGACCTGAACGCCGTCGTCGACGCCGAGGGTCGCGTCATCGGTGTTGAGGGGCTCAGGGTGGCGGATTCCTCGGTGATGCCGTCGATCACCACCGGCAACCTGAATGCCCCGACCATCATGATCGGGGAGAAGATGGCCGACGCCATCCGCGGTCGCGCCCCCCTGCCGCGCTCGAATGCGCCGTACTGGCGTGCGGAAGGCTGGGAGACGCGGCAAAGATGAGCCTTTAGGCAGCCTACGTTCATCTCCGTATGGTATTTATGTCGCATCGACATTGAGACCAACGAGATTGCCATGGCCGTATCCCGATTGCGCATGATGCTCCGCCGCGAACTGGAGGCCCCGCAGGACCTGCGGCGCTTCGGCACCGGGTGGATCTCCGGAACGTTCGCCGTGTTGGCCGGATCCGTCTCGCTGTTGCTGGCGCTCGCCAACCGCTATCCTGACATCCTGCTGATCTCGGAACTGGAGGTCGTCCGGCAGCATCCGGCCTTCCAGGCGGCGATCTATTTCGTGTTGATTGCGGCCTACGCCCTGTCGATCCTCAGCCTGATCCTCAGGGACAACAAGACGCTCGGAATATTCGCCATGACGCTGACGTTGGCGGCGTCGCTGTTAGGCAGCCTGCCGCCCCGGCATGTCGGCTCGATCGGCGTATCGGTCGGGCTCGACTATTTCGTGCTGAATACGCTGTTCATCGGCTTTCTATTCGTGCCGTTCGAGCGGATGGTGCCGCATCGGCGGGATCAATCGATCTTCCGCACCGAATGGCGCGAGGATCTGTTCTACTACCTCGTCAGCAGCCTCCTCATACAGGTGCTGACCTATCTGACGCTGGCGCCGTCGCGGGTCTTGACGACGACGGTCGATCTATCGGGCGTCCGAGCTTTGATGGCGGGCCTGCCGTGGGTCGTGCAGCTGCTCTTGGTGATGTTCCTGACCGATTTCACCCAATATTGGGTGCACCGGCTGTTCCATCAGGTGCCGGCGCTGTGGCGGTTTCATGCGGTCCACCATTCGGCGGTGGCGATGGACTGGCTGGCCGGCGCGCGGATGCACATCATCGAGGTGATCGTGCTCAGATCGCTGACGGCGACGCCGATGTTCGTCCTCGGCTTCGAGCCTTCGGTGGTGCAGGCCTATATCCTGATCGTCTATCTCTGGTCGGCCTTCGTTCATGCCAATGTCGAAGTCAATCTCGGCTGGCTGGAAGGGTGGATCGTCGTGCCGCGCTTCCACCATTGGCATCACGGCATCGAGCGCGAGGCGATCGACGTCAATTTCGCCATCCATTTTCCAATCATCGACCGGATGTTCGGCACCTACCACATGCCGGAAGACCGATGGCCGGAGGGTTACGGCATCGGCGGCCATCCCGTCCCGAACGGCTATATCGCCCAGTTCCTCTATCCGCTGCGCCGAGGCTGAGCGGAGGCCCGATCAGCTTTCGCGCAGCCGCCTCAGTCCGCTACACCGGAGCCTCGTGGCTGGCGACGAGGTTGTCGTGCAGACGCTTGGCGAGGTCGATGCCAGGGGCCTTGAGGTCGCGCCGCCACGGCTGGCGGCCCTTCAACACGCCGGAATCCTCGACCATTTCAGCGACATATTCCTCCTGCCGGTAGGCCATCACGTGGATGCCGGAGACCCCGGCGATCTCGCGCACTTGTTGAATGATGTCGACGCAGATCCGCTTGCCTTCGGCCTTCTGGTCCTTGGCGCCCTCGAGCCGGGCAATGATGTCGTCGGGGATGTGCACGCCCGCGACATGGGTGCGCATCCAGCGGGCGGTCTTGGCCGAGGCCAGCGGCCCGACGCCGACGAGGATGAAGCACTTCTCGGTGAGCCCGAGGTCGCGGGCGCGGGCCATGAAGCGGGCGAGCAGGGCCACGTCGAAGCAATATTGCGTCTGGATGAACTGAGCTCCGGCGGCGATCTTCTTCGCCAGCCGTAAGGGGCGGAAGTCATAGGGCGGCGCAAATGGGTTCTCGGCCGCGCCGATGAAGACGCGCGGCGGCGCGGTGATCTTGCGGCCCGAGAGAAAGCGCCTGTCGTCGCGCATGGTGCGGATGGTGTCGAGTAGTGAGGTCGAATCGAGATCGAACACCGGCTTGGCCTCCGGGTGATCGCCAGACTGCACGCCGTCGCCGGTCAGGCAGAGGAGGTTGGCGACACCCAGCGCCGCGGCGCCCAGGACGTTGCCCTGGATGGCGATGCGGTTGTAGTCGCGGCAGGAGATCTGCATGACGGGCGCGAAACCGGCCCGCGTGAGGAGCGCGCAGATTGCCACCGACGACATGTGGCAGTTGGCGCCGGACCCGTCGGTGGCGTTGATGGCGTCGACCCAGCCCTCGAACACCGCGGCGCGCTTGTAGACGTCCTCGGCATCGGCCGAATCCGGTGGGTTCAATTCGGCGGTGACGGCGAATTCACCGCGTCTCAGCACCCGCTCGAGCCGGCCGAGCGAGGAATGCCCCGGCAGTTCGGGCAGCGGATCCCACGGATTCTCGCCGAAGTCTTCCGGGTGCAGCGGACGTTTCGTCATGACGTTGGCCCCTTCTTGCCGGCGGCCGCAGCCGGCGCGCTGCCGAGGCCGGATTTCTCACGGCTAACCGCGAGCCAGGACGAGCGGCCCTTGAGGCGATGGTCGACCGGCGGCTGCACCTCGGCGATGCGGGCGCCGTCCGCCATCCTGAGGCTGCCCTCATAGGCCTTCACCCAGACGCAGGGCATATCGGCATAGACCTCGCAATTGCCGTCGGCGCGGACCCCGCCGCACGGCCCGTTGCGCAAGCCTTTCGGGCAGTTCATCGGGCAGGACATGCCGGTCGAGGACAACACGCACTGCCCGCACATGCGGCAGTCGAACAGCATGCCCTTCACCCCGGCCTCGAGGAAGGCGACCGGACGCTCCAGCCGCTCCCAGCCGACGCGGGCCGCGAGCGGCGCCAGCCATACGAGCAAGCGCTCGAAGCCGGCGTAGAAGGTCTCCAGTGCCCGCGCATGGCGGATCGAAACGAAGCGCCAGGCGAAGCGGTCGGCATGACGGTGCCGCCGTCCGCGCGGCTCGAATGCGGCCGGCGTTTCCATGAGGGACCCCTGAATGGCGTGCGTGGAGGATCAGTTCTCGTGCCCACCGGCCTCCACCAGCCGGGCGAGACGTCCACCTTCGTAGGCTTTGGCGATCTCCTCCGCCACGGATGCGACTACCGCTTCGGCATCGCCGTCACGCGCGCCGTAGGGCGCCTTGCGCCAGTCGGCGAGATAGGAGTCCGTGTCGCGTGCGCCGGACCGCATCGCCGCGGCGTCGATCGCCTGCTGGAAGCGTTCGGGCAGCTCGCGTTTCACCGCCTTTCGGCCGGAGCCGATGATGACCTGGGCGGGGATGTCGCGCCAGAGGATCAGGGTAACGTCGGGCATGGCGGGCTCCTGGATTGAGGTTCGGCGCGTAACAGGTAGAGCACATTTTGGGTTCGGCGACGGGGCAGATTGGCCCGAAACGCCTGTCGGAGGGCGTATTCGCTGTTTCGAAATGCCTCGAGGCTACAATTGATCGACACGTTTCAACCCATCCAATCAATCCGGCAGGGACCTCGATGGCTGCAGCGAAGGATATTCGATCGTTTCCGATACGATTGAAGCTCAGCGAAGCCGCGAGCAGTGGCGGTCGAATCCCGGGACTGGATGGGTTGAGAGCGCTCAGCATCATGATCGTCATGTGCGGGCACTTCCTGGTGCCGGGTTTCGGCGGATTTGCCGCATTCGGAGTCTATATCTTCTTCGCCATCTCCGGCTTCCTGATCACACGACTGCTCTATGCAGAATTGAAGGCCCGCGGATCCATCAGCATCCGCAACTTCTATCTGCGCCGCATCTTGCGACTGTACCCGGTTCTCATCGTCTATCTGATCACGCTGTTGGCCGTCGATGCCTGGACGGGGGAGCAACCGAGCTATCTCGAGGTCAGCTCGGTGCTCTTCTACTTCGTGAATTACCTGTCCACATTCAAAGCGATGCACGGCGATCAACTCACCATGCAGGTCGGCGTGCTGTGGTCGCTGTCGATCGAGGAGCATTTCTACCTTATGGCGCCGGTGTTTCTGGCGTTGGTGAAGGGCCGGTTGCGGCCGATGCTGTGGTTCGTCGGGCTCGCCTGCACGCTCCCGCTGGTGCTGCGCTGCATCTACGTCATCGAATGGCCAGAGATCATCGGGCGTCTGGTTACCTATGTGAATTCGGAAACGCGGTTCGACAGCATCGCGTTCGGCGTCCTGTTGGCGATCCTGGCCGAGAGCGACTGGGGCCGGCGCGTGATCGCGGTTCTGTCGACGCGGACTGCCTTCGTCTTCGGCGTTGCGATGATCGCCATTTCGATGGCGATCCCCGATGCCGTATTCAAGGAGACGCTGCGTTTCTCGACCTTGAGCTTCGCCACCATCCCACTCATCTGCGGTACCGTATTTGGCGAAAAGCTTGGCATGGTCCAATGGGTTGCCAACTCCCGTCCGGTCGTCTGGGTCGGCAAGCTCAGCTATTCCCTCTATGTCTGGCATGGTTGCGTCATATACTTCATGACGTTGGCGGGTCTGACGACGGTCGGGCTGGCGGCCGGCTTCGGCAAGCTCGCCATCGTCTTCGTCTTGGCGAGCCTGTCGTACACGCTCGTCGAGCAGCCGTTCCTGCGGCTGAAGCATATCTTCGCCCGGGTCGGTGAACCGCGCGGCCTGCCGGCGGCTGAGCCGGTTCAGTAATTCGCGTCGGGCATCGATGCCTTTTTCTCGGCGATGAAGGCGAGAAGCGCCTCGTCGACGGCCGGATCGAGCGGTGGCGCCTCGTAGTCGGCGAGCCACTTCTTCCAGATCTTGTTGGCGCGGACGTAGGCGTCCTGGCTGCCCTCAGCCATCCACTGCTCGACGGAATTGTTGTCGGCTGTAAACGACCGATAGAAGGCGCTTTCAAAATTCGCCTGCGTATGGGCGCAACCGAGGAAGTGCCCGCCTGGGCCGACTTCGCGGAAGGCATCGAGCGCCTGGGCGTTTTCCGAGAGGTCGATCCCCTTGGCCAAGACATGCATCTGGCCCAGTTGGTCGCAATCCATGACGAACTTCTCGTAGGAACTGGCAAGCCCTCCCTCGAGCCAGCCGGCGGCATGCAGCACGAAGTTGGTGCCGGCATGGATGGTCGGGATCAGCGTATTGGCGCTCTCGTAGGCCGCCTGCGCGTCCGGCACCTTCGAAGCGCAGAGGGACCCGCCGGTGCGGAACGGCATCTTCATGAAGCGGGCGAGTTGCGCCGCGCCGTAGATGGCGAGAGAGGCTTCCGGCGTGCCGAAGGTCGGGGCTCCCGACTGCATGGATAAGGTCGAGACGAAGGTGCCGAAGATGACGGGTGCGCCGGGGCGGACCAACTGGCAGAAGGCGGTGCCGGCCATCACCTCGGCCAGCACCTGCGTCAAGGTGCCGGCGACCGAGACCGGGCTCATGGCTCCCGACAGGATGAACGGCGTGATGATCGTCGCCTGGTTGGCCGCAGCATAGGCCTCCGCTGCGCCGAGCATGGACGAATCCCAGACGAGCGGCGAATTGGCGTTGATCAGCGACGTCACGACCGTGTTGGTCTCGAGGAATGCCTTGCCGAACACGATCTCCGCCATGCGGACCGTGTCTCTGGCACGTTCCGGATGCGTCACCGAGCCCATGAACGGCTTGTCGGAATATTTGATGTGGGAATAGACCATGTCCAGGTGGCGCTTGTTCACCGGCAGGTCGACCGGCTCGCACACTGTGCCGCCGGAATGGTGCATGTGCGGGCTGACGTAGGCGAGCTTCACGAAGTTGCGGAAGTCCTCGATGGTGCCATAGCGGCGGCCTTGGTCGAGGTCGGTGACGAAGGGCGAGCCGTACACGGGGGCGAACACCGTGTCCTTGCCGCCGATGTGGACGCTGCGGGCCGGATTGCGCGCATGCTGGATGTAGTCGGCCGGCGCGGTGGCGCACAGTTGGCGCAACAGCCCCTTGGGGAAGCGGACGCGGTTGCCCTTGATGTCCGCCCCGGCGGCCTTGAAGCGCTCCAATGCGGACGGATAATCGCGGAATTCCAGCCCGATCTCTTGGCAAAGCATCTCGGCATTGGCGACGATCAGCTTGAGCCCTTCTTCCGACAGCACCTCGGTCAGCGGCAGATTGCGCGAGATATAGGGCACCGAGACGGCGCCACGAGCCGATCGCGCCGCCTTGCGCGCTTCGCGACCGCGCCGGGCCTCGGGGGCGGGCTGGGCGCTGGGACTGGCGGGCGTGTCGGTCATGGGCGTCTCCAAAGGGCAGGGCGGCGGATCCAGCCGTGTCGGCTCTGGCCGACGATCAAAGCCCGATCCGGCCAAGCTGTGTAAGCATGCTGTCGGAGCGGGCCGACGCTTGCCTCAAGGCGCCATCGGACGGCGGGTTCTGGATATTCCGCCGGGCCAGAGACTGTCCGCCGGCGATTGCCCGCGCCGGGCCTGCGGCGCCGGACCTGCGAACTGCGCCCCTGTCGCCAATCCGACGGTTCATGTCGTTGACAGCCAAGCGGCAAGCCGTGCCAATCCGAGAGACTGCGGCACAATCGTCCGCTGCCGATCCGGCCGTCGCCGCCCGCCTCGACGCCATGCGGCTTAATATGGAGTGGAAGCCTGATGCGAACCCATGCGCGCGTAGTGGTGATCGGCGGCGGCGTCGTCGGCGTGGCGACGCTGTATCATCTGGCCAAGAAGGGCTGGAGCGACGTCGTGCTGATCGAGCGCAAGGAGCTGACCTCCGGCTCCACCTGGCACGCCGCCGGGCTGTTGCCCCTGTTCAATTTGAGCTATTCCGTCGGCCAGATCCACAAGTACTCGGTCAAATTGTACGACAACCTCGAGGCCGAGACCGGCCAGAACGTCGGCTTCAAGAAAGTGTCCAACATTCGTCTCGCCCGCACCAAGGATCGCTGGGACGAATACATGTATTACAAGGGCATTGCCGAGACGATCGGCGTCAATGTGGAGCTCCTCACGGCGGAGCAGGTGAGAGAGATCTGGCCGCTGATGGAGACCGACGGCATTCTGGGCGCCATCCGCCATCCCGACGACGGCTACATCCAACCGGCCGACCTGACCCAGGCGCTGGCGCGAGGCGCGCGCCAGATGGGCGCCGAGATCAACCGCTTCACCACGGTAACGGGGATCGAACGAGCGCCGTCAGGCGAATGGCT
>JARLIT010000254.1 GCA_031291575.1 Ancalomicrobiaceae bacterium | reverse complement strand
GGGGCCAGCCGACGTCGCGTCCGATGTCCGCTTGCCAACGTTGCCTGATCGCCTAATCTGCCGACCTGTTGTCCGTCGCCTTGCCTTCCGCCCAAGCGCCGCCTCCGTTTCACCGGACAAGACACCCGATGGATTCCTCGATCGTCAAACGCGTGCTCCCCTGGGTGGTGGCAATCGCGCTGTTCATGGAGCAGCTCGATTCCACCATCGTCAACACGGCCGTTCCCTCGATGGCTGCCGGCCTCGGCGTAACGCCCTTGAGTCTCAGGGCGGTCGTCGCCTGCTATACGCTGAGCCTGGCTGTCTCGATCCCGATCAGCGGCTGGCTTGCCGACCGCTTCGGTACCCGCCAGGTGTTTGCCTCGGCGATCGCGCTCTTCACCCTTTCGTCTCTCCTCTGCGGCGTCTCGCTCAACCTGCCGATGCTGGTGGCCGCACGCGTGCTCCAGGGCGTCGGCGCGGCGATGATGATGCCGGTCGGGCGGCTGACCATCATTCGCACCTTCCCCAAGGCCGAACTCCTGCAGGCGCTCAATTTCGTCGTCATCCCGGCGCTGATCGGTCCCCTTCTGGGCCCGACGGTCGGCGGACTGATCGTGCACTGGTTGACCTGGCGCGACATCTTCTTCGTCAACGTGCCGGTCGGAACCGTCGCGCTCTTTATGATCTGGCGCTACCTGCCCGACTATCGCGCCCAAACGCAGCCACCGTTCGACCTCGTCGGCTTCGTGCTGTTCGGCTCAGGCATGGCGCTGCTCTCCTGGGTCATGGAGATCTTCGGCGAGCATGAGTTCGAGCCAGTGACGATCGGCCTGATGCTCCTCCTCGCGCTCAGCCTCCTTCTCGCCTACGGCCGGCACGCCCGCCAGCGGCCGTTTCCGCTTCTGCGCTTTGATCTCTTCCGCCTGCGTACCTTCGGCATTGCCGTCGGCGGCGGCTTCGTCACTCGCCTTGGCATCGGCGGCTTGCCGTTCCTGATGCCGCTCCTCTACCAGCTTGGGCTCGGCCTGCCGGCGTGGGAGTCCGGGCTGATGATGATGCCGACCGCCGCCGCCGCCATGACCATGAAGGCGATTTCGGTGCCGATCCTGCAGGCCTTCGGCTTCCGCCGGGTACTGACCGTCAACACGGCGCTAATCGGCGTCGTGATCCTGATGTTCGCGCAGGTGAATGCAGCAACGCCGTTGTGGATCCCGATCCTGTTGAGTCTGGCGCTCGGCTTCTTCAACTCGCTGCAGTTCTCCAGCATGAACTCCATGGCCTATGCCGATATCGAGCCGGCCGATTCGAGCATGGCATCGACCGTCGCCTCTTCGCTGCAGCAGCTGTCCTTGAGCTTCGGCCTCGCCACCGGCTCGCTGATCACCGCCTGGTACCTCGGCGGCCTGCCGCAAAGCGACCAAACCGCCGTGATCGGTGCTCTGCACCACGCCTTCATCACCCTCGGCGTTCTGACCATCCTGTCGTCGGCCACCTTCTGGGGCCTGCGCGCCACCGACGGTCAAAGCGTCAGTCATGCGGTGGCCGGCGGCGATTGACCGCGTCGGGCTGTCGCTGTCACTGGTTCGCCTCACCTGTCGGCCACGGGCGGCCACAGCGGGCCAGCCGATCCCCGACGACGTGACGGAGGTCTGCCGGAGCATCGTCAGCGATCTGCAGTTGATGCTATTGGAGGTTGCGTTTCCTTTCACCCTCCTGGTGCCGGCAATTGAGCGGCTGCACACAAGGTGCGCGCGTTGACTGGAACTTCCGTTCCAAGCGCAACACGTACGATCCAATTCTGTATACAGAGCCACGCTGTAAGGCGTGTGAAGATGTGGCGCCCGCCGGTTCGCCTGTAGCCCTCAGGTTGCATTCGCAATCCGAACAGGGCCCAAAACAGATATAGGAATCAGCATGATACCATACGCAAACCGTGCAACTTGACTGCCAAGCTCCAGGAGATACTTGCAATTCGCGCGTTTTGCCGCCAAGAATTCGCCCGGCGCATTTGTCCGAGTATTTCGGTCGCGCCTGACCGTGGACGAGGACGATCAGCCGATGAATGTCGATGCCTTGCTGGAGAAGACCGAGAAGGCCGAAGCCTTTTTGAAGGCATTGGCGAACAGTCATCGGTTGATGATCCTGTGCGAGCTGCTGAAAGGTGAACGGTCCGTCTCGGCAATCAACTCCAGGTTGCCTCTCAGCCAATCAGCCCTCTCGCAGCATTTGGCCCGCCTGCGCGACGATGGCCTGGTCGCGACCCGCCGCGATGCGCAAATGATCTATTACCGCATTGCCGACGAATCGGTGGAACGGATGATCCATTTGCTCTGGGATATCTTCTGCCGCGGTGAGGGCGAGGAAATCGACGGCCCGCCCGGCTGCTGATGCGCGTCCTTCGCGTCAGGCGTCGCCGCTCAACGTCCGAGCAGCGCCCACGCGGCCACCGCCGCCACGATCACCCCTGTCGCTGCGGCTGCCAGCATCGTCGCAGATGGTCTGCTGCGTTGAACCGCCGACACATGCACCGGCCGCTGGTCGCCATGCGACACCAGTGCGACGGGCGCCACCCCACCGAGCCGATGCAGGACGACATCGAAATCGGCGCCGAAGTGGGTGTCGCGGATCTCGGCCGGCTGCAATTGCGCCAGCCCATAGAGCGAAGACGGCAACTGGTGGCGGTGCGGCATCGCCGCGTGATCGATCAGCACGGGCAGGAGCGGAATCTGCCGGTTCATCGCCACCATCAGCGCCGCCTTGACGGGGTCGAGCGGATCGTCGAGGAACCGCCCGCGGTCACCGCGGCACTCCAGCCACCCCGGAGAGATCAACGCGACGAGGGCATCGCAGCCGGCGACGATGCTGATGATGCGCGAGGCCCGTTCGCCCGGCGAGCCGGCAAGCCCGGCGGGCGAGAACACGTCGGCGCCGGAATAGGCGGCCATCAGATGCGAGCGAAATCGGCTCGCCACCAGTTCGGGGATCAATTCAGGGCGATAGCTGAGGAAAATGCGCAAGGCCCAGCCACTCCGAAATGATGTTTTCACATGAACTCGCCGGATCGACCGCAGTTTGGATGGATCCGAAATCGCAATGCAATTTGGCGAACAGGAACGGGCTGACATTTCCGCCGCCCGAGACGTAATGCGAATACTGGGCGCCGCAGCGGATGCTATATCGCTCCTGAGCCAGCCGGCAAGCGCCGGAGATACGTCGCCGGCAGGCGCAGCACTTTGAGGAGCCGTCGAACGGTCAGGTCTGATCGGTTTGGCTCACGCCCCGTCGAAGGACACGACCCTGAGTTCCAGTCCGGACAGCACCTTCGGCTCGTGCGCACCGCAGGCAGGGCAGGACGTGGCGACATAGGTCGCTTCATATTCGGTGCCGCAGGCCTCGCAGCGGGCGCGTAACGGCGGCCGGTTGATGACGAGTTCCGCGCCTTCCACGACGGTGCCTTCCGCCGTGATCGGGAAGCAGAAGCGGATCGAATCCGGCTCGACTGCTGCCGCCACGCCGATCTCCAACAGGACGCGTGTGACTTTGCCAATCCCCTCGCGCCGGGCGCATTCGGCAACGAGATCGGTAATGCCTTGGGCGAGTGACAGCTCGTGCATGAGACTTCCGACAGGGCTCGCGCCTGAAAACGGGGCAAAGGACTGGTTCCCGCCCTTCTTGCAGAGATCGGCATCTGCGGTCCATGACTTGGCGCACGCAAGCCCCTTGGCGCCGGCGCGGTGGACCTGCCCGCGCAAGCGACATCGACAGCTCCGCCCGAGCGCTTCCGTTACCGAACGAGGTCAGGCCCCTGCCCGCCCCCTCACAGCCGGATGCCGGTCTTGACAAGCCCGGAGGCGATGCTGCCCGACGTCGGCAGCATCGGGATCAGGCAGGCCTGCAGCGAGTGGTAGATGTCGGGTTTGCCGAAGAACGGATCCGTATTGGGCTGCAGGTTTTCGTCGAGCTGCGGGAACCAGCCGCCGTAATTCGGGTCGATGAAGTGATCGGCGACGAAGTTCCAGATGCGCCGATACCACTCCTCATAAAGCGGGGCACCGTCGATCTGGCCAAGGAAGGCGGCAGCGCCGATACCCTCGCAGCACGGCCACCAGTAGCGGTGGCGGATGCGCGGTGCGCCGTCCCATTCGAGCGTGTAGTAGAAGCCGCCGGTCTGATGGTCCCAGCCGTCGGTGATGGCGCGGGCGAACAGCGCCTTCGACGCCTCGGGCAGCCAGGCGAGCCGGCGCTGGCCGAGTTCCCACAATTGCAGGAGGAGTCGCGCCCATTCGAGCGAATGGCCGGGGGTGGTGCCGTAGGGGCGGAACATCGGACTGCCGGAGTAGTCGCGGTTGACCTGCCAGTCCTCGGTGAAATGTTCGGGCAGATGCCAGCCCGCGGCACGCGCGTGGCCGGAGATGATCAGTTCGGCGATGCGCTCGGCCTTCTTCAGATACTCGCCGTCGCCGGTCGCCTCGAAAGCCGCCATCAGCGCTTCCGTCAGGTGCATGTTGGAGTTCTGGCCGCGATAGGTATCGAACGGCTTCCAGTCGCGGGTGAATTCCTCGGCGACCGCGCCGTGGCTCTCCTCCCAATAGCGGGTGTTGAGCACTTCGGTGATGTCGGCGATCATCCGGTCGGCGTCGGGGTGGCCGGCGATCTTGGCGCTCGAGGCAGCCAGCAGCACGAAGGCCTGACCATAGGCCTGTTTGGTGGCGTCGACCGGGCCGTCGTCGTTGAGGCTCCAAAGATAGCCGCCGTGGTCACGATCGCGATGGCCGTTCCACAAGTAGTCCATGCCGTGGTCGATGACGCCCGCCGCGCCGGGATGGCCCATCAGGTGCGCGATGGCAAAGCAATGCACGATACGGGTGGTCGCATGCAGGGCGCGAAGCGCGCCGGCCTCGCCCGTCATCGCCTTGCCCGTGTCGTCGAGATCGTGGAAGCCGCCCTTCGGATTGCGGGCATTGCGCTCGAACACGGTGAGGATGTCCTCGGCGCGGGCCAGGAGCCAGGCTCGGTGGCTCGTCAGCGTCACCCACTTCGGGGAATTGGGGCCAATGGAATAGGCGGTCATGGGCGTCTCCCGGGACAGGTTGCCGCCAGTGTGTCGCCGGCCGGCAGGTTTGCCAACCACTAACACCAGGACACGCCCCAACGCCAGCCTGAGGAAACTCCCAGCCTTGCCCGTCGCCCACTTGAACAAACCGGCGCAACCAATTGAACTGATACACACCTGCCTGCGTAAGGGCCGCGACGTTCGATGCCGCCGCCGCGTCGCCGCATGCGCCAGAACAGCACCACGTCATGGTCTGCATCATTGGCGACGAGTGAATTGGTGGGCACTGACGGGATCGAACCGCCGACCCGCTGCGTGTAAAGCAGCCGCTCTACCCCTGAGCTAAGTGCCCCAACCAAGTTCTGCCCCGAGCGCCCTGCGCGGTTCGCTTCGCTGCAGTGCAGCCGCCTGGTGGCTGGTGGTCCGGATGTATCCAGGTCCGTATCGCCGGCAGTACCGTCAAATTCCGCCCAGAGCGGCGCTGTCAATGGCCCAGGTGCCGATCCTTGTCAATAGGAGGTCGAAGCCCTGGCCGAAACCCAAACCGAACCGCACCAATCCAGGACCAAAGCGGCAACGACTGTC
>JARLIT010000253.1 GCA_031291575.1 Ancalomicrobiaceae bacterium | reverse complement strand
GGGATTAGCCTCTAACGGATTGAAGAGACAGGATCTTCTGGCGCTGCCGGCGCTATCGTTGGGGTCACTAAGCTGAACTTGCCTGAATTTTCCTTGAATAGAGGGAATTCCGAGGCCAGTTCGCGCTCGACTGCCTCATCCGCCACTACTCGGAATTTCGCACAACTGCGATCCGTTGCGCGCGGACCGGAGCAGACGCCGTCGGAGGCAGGACGATCGACATCGCCTTGCCTCGCGCGCTTGGCGTTGGCCGGATGGCAGCTGGTGTTACGGCCGTCACACCTGCGCGCGCAGGCGGTTCACCAACAGATCGTTCTGCAGGATTCTGTCCGTGAGCGCCGTGAGTTCACCGACATCCCAGTTGGCGCTCAGATATCGGCCCTTGGCCCAGTCCGCCTTGCCCGAGCAAAGCCATACGGCGAAGCCTGCGGGCAACTCGGGGTCGTCGACGAGATGGGCATGCAGCGCTTGCGGCATATTCCGCCCGAGTTCGGTCGAAATGCCGCCGGGATGGAGGGCGAAGCACTTGATGCCGTCGTCGTCGTCGTGATCGACCTGGACGAACTCGCAGAGACGATTGATCGCATGTTTCGACGTCTGGTAGTCGGATGCACCCGGCATCAACAGCTGCGCGCCGACCGATGAGAGCAGGATGAGATGACCGCCGCTCCGGCCCTCGGCGGTGCGCCTCTTGGCGGATTGGGCGAGATGGGGAAGCGTGAAGCGGATCAGGTGGTAGGCGCCCCGCACATTCACCTCCCAGGTCCGCCACCAGCTCTCGGGGTCGGATTCGCCGATCTTCGTCCACGGGCTGAGGTAACCGGCATTGGCGTCCGCCGCATCGATGCCGCCGAACCTGGCCGCGCAATCCGCGACCGCAGCCTCGATCGCCGCAGCGCTGGTGACATCGCAGACGGAATAGGCGCACTGCGTTTCCGGGTTGGCCCGTCCGACCAAGGCTCGCGTCGCTTCGAGAGCGTCCTCTGACCTGGCGGTGAGATAGACCGCACGAGCGCCTGCTTCGGCGAAGGCGACGGCGGTGGCCTGGCCGATCCCCCGGGACGCACCGGTGATGAATATGACCTTGTCCCGCGCGCTGTCCTTCAGCGCCGATCTCGGGTCGATCGCTGGGTATCTGGAGTGGCGAACCGCGAGATCGAGGAACTGGGACTGAATGGACGACATCGGACGCTCGCTGTTTCTGACCGGGACAAGATGACGAGAGATAGCCGAATACGCCGTCAGGCGCCTGCCGCATCCTCCACCAGATATGCCAATATCTCCAATCCTGCGCATGTTCGGGTGTGCAGGCATGCCGCCGGTGATAGGCTCCACATTCGGGGGAGACACATGTACCTTTCGCGCCTCACGGACTTGTCCATGCGCTATTGCGCGGAAACGCAGGGTCAAAATCAGAAACTGCCTGATTTGACCGTTTTCTGTCGGGAGGCCCCGAGCGACATCGAGGCCGCGATATACGAACCCGTCCTGTGCCTGATCCTTCAAGGCGGAAAAGTAACGTCCATAGGGGATCAGACGGTGGAACTTGGGCCGGGCGATGCCCTGCTGGTCAGCCACGACCTTCCCGTCGTTTCACGGATCACGAAGGCAAGCGCTCGGGAGCCCTATCTTTCGCTGGTCCTGTCGCTTGATTTGCGACAGGTTCGCAGCCTCTACGACCAGATCGCCGACGCGCCGGCGCCGGACGCCAGCGCCCGCTCTCTCTCGGTAGCCCCGGCCGATCCGGCTTGGCTCGCGCCGCTGGTCAGATATCTCGAGTTGATGGACAATCCTTTGGACGCACAGGTCCTCGGGTCCTCGACCTTGCGAGAAATCCACTACCGCCTTCTGCTGGCGTCGATCGGAGCGATGCTGCGGAGCCTTCTGGTCGCAGACAGTCACGCCAGCCGGGTGGCGAAGGCCATCCGACGGCTGAGGTCCGAGTATCGCTTTCCGCTCAGGGTCCAAAACTTGGCGAAAACTGCCGGAATGAGCGCGTCATCCTTTCACGAGCACTTCAAGGCGGTCACGGGCACGACGCCGCTCCAATATCAAAAGGACCTTCGCCTGATCGAGGCGAGAGCCTTGTTGACGGGAAGATGCCATGCGGTTTCCGAAGTTGCCTACGCCGTCGGCTATGAAAGCCCAACCCATTTCAGTCGCGACTACAGCCGGAAATTCGGTCGTCCGCCCAGCAGGGAGGCAAACGTCTCCGCTCCTGCCTTCCAAGACGTGGTCCTGATGCGGGAACAGAAGCAGACGTCCGCCGCCGCCGAGGGAAGCGGCAGTTTGGGCGCAAGGCAGTCACCTCCGGCAGAGACGGCTGGACCCGCGTCTCGTCCGCTCCGCCATCACTTATAATTTCGCACGACTTCGAATGAATGCGTTCCGTCGGGAAGGACAAACAATGATGGTCCGGTCAGCCGTGAAGCTGATCTCAGAGGGATTGCTTCCTGTCAGGTCAAGGCGTGCTGATCTGGCGCGATGGCGTGCGACGGCTGGTGCCGTTGGCCGATATGAAGCCATCCGCAGCGCATGACGCCTCGATGATCCGGTTCAGGCAACGAATCGCCAATCCCACGACAACCCAGCATAACGCCGACCACGGGGCAGCACGCAGGCGACAGTCCTACTCGCCGGAACTGGCCGACCAACTGGCGAACGTGACGAGGTCGGACTTTTCGATCGCCCCAGCCACTGCATCGAGTTCTTCAGGGTCGACTGCGGAACTGACGAGCGTCGCGATCAGCTCCGTCGCCTCGGCCCAGCGCTCGATGACCTCGATCTGACGGACAGGATAGCTGGCTCTTTCGAGCTCCTCTGTCAGCAAGTCGCGCACTTCGCCGACATGCTCCGGGTGGGTCACGACATGCACTTCGTAGGTCGCCTCCGACCGCATTTCGTCCACCGGTGTCCGGTTGATGGCATTGACGAGCGGGCGGAGTAGCGTGTTGCCGGCGAGCACGGCCACGGTCAGGATTGCCGCTTCAGGCACCATGGTGGCGCCGCAGAGCGCCCCGACAGCACCCGAACACCACAGCGTCGCGGCCGTATTCAATCCTCGGATTTGCGCGCCGTCCTTCATGATGACGCCGGCACCAAGGAAACCGATACCTGAGACGACGTATGAGGCAAGCTGCGCCGCACCCGCATGGCCGCTCAACCGCATGCCGAGCGAGACGAATGCCGCAGCTCCAACAGCGACCAAGACGTTCGTCCGCAGCCCGGCGCTGCGCTGGCGCCATTGGCGTTCTGCGCCGATGATCGTGGCGAGCAGGAATGCGGCCGAAATCCCCAAGAGCAGGTCGAGCGACTGGCCAAAATCAAGGGTCTTGAGGATCGTCATGGTCGCCCTTGACTGTCTGGAAGTCCGTCCGGCGGTATCGTGTTTTTCCAGTTGACAGATCCGGCGTAAGGGATCAATAGCCGAAACATCGGTCCCGAAATGATTTCAGGAACCGGTCTGAAGGCACAGAAAGCACATGGGCAGTACCAGCACGAGTGATGGGTTCGCGGCTTCGACCGCTGGCCAGTTGCTCGCCATCTCAGTTCACGGGCCGGTACCCCGTGTGGAAAGCGCCACGATGGCCTGAGGCCATTTTGCGCCCCTCACGTTCCGGCTCGGATCAACCGACGATCGGAGGTGAGCTATGAATGAGCTCTCCCACAACATCATTCATTTCGTTCCGCGGCGGGATGCCCGTCTCGCCGCTCTGCGCGCTGCTGCGACGGCGGCTCGTGGTTGCCGGCCGACCATCATCTGCCATTGGACTCTTGATCCCGTATCGGGACGTCCCCTGCGTGTCTGGTCGCGTGCTGATCGCCAAGCCGATGCCGATGCCCCGACATACATATGTTTCGCCAGTTGAAGGACCCCAACGATGAACGACGGCCCGACTAGGCTCGCCGGTTCGCGTTTGAGCGGATCGACGAGCGCCCCCAAACACCGAGCGACCAATTCCAACCACCGATTTCCTGGCAGGAGTGTCTGAGCCGACCTGACGGCTCGCCTCCTGCGCCGGAATTGGCAGGAGGCACATCATGACTCTTCACGTCAGAGCCGACGAAGCGCAGGCAACCGTCCTCGACGACGCGCACATCGGCCACATCAACGGCGCCTTCGGCACCATCCTTCAGCACGACACCGGCCCACGCAGGAATTGGGCACATCGCCTCCGGACCATGCTGGCGATCATGGGTCCGGGCCTGATCGTCATGGTCGGCGACAACGACGCCGGCGCCTTCGGGACCTATACCCAGGCCGGGCAGAACTACGGCACCGCGCTTCTCTGGACGTTGGTACTGCTCATCCCCGTTCTCTATGTGAACCAGGAGATGGTGCTCCGTCTCGGCGCCGTGACAGGTGTCGGTCATGCACGGCTGATCTTCGAGCGCTTCGGCAAGTTCTGGGGAGCCTTCAGCGTCATCGACTTGTTCCTGCTCAACGGTCTGACCATCGTCACCGAGTTTATCGGCATCGCCTTGGCGCTCGATTACTTGGGACTGTCGAAGCAGTTGGGCATCGCCTTGGCCGCCCTGCTGATCATGGGCGCGGTCAGCACCGGCAATTTCCGCCGCTTCGAGCGGTTTTCGATGGTGCTGGTGTTCGGCAGTCTGGTGCTGGTGCCGATCTTCTTCCTGGTGCACCCGCCCTATGCCGACATCGCGCATGACCTCCTGGTGCCGCAGCTGCCCGCAGTCGGTAAGCTCAGCGATGTCATGCTGCTGATCATTGCCATCGTCGGCACCACGATCGCCCCCTGGCAATTGTTCTTCCAACAGAGCTACGTCATCGACAAGCGCATCACCCCGCGCTTCATGAAATACGAGCGGGCCGATCTGTGGTTCGGCATTGTGCTTGTCGTGATCGGGGCGGTGGCGATGATGGCGTTTGCCGCGGCGGCATTCGCCGATCGGCCGGGATTCGGCGCGTTCACCGACGCCGGTGGCGTGGCTGCCGGGCTGGAAGCCTATGGGGGAAAACTCCCCGGCGTGCTGTTCACGATCGGCCTGATCGATGCCAGCCTGATCGGCGCTTCGGCCGTGTCGCTGTCGACTGCCTATGCCATCGGCGATGTTCTGTCGATCCGGCACTCGCTGCATCGCAAGGTGAGCGACGCCGCCGGTTTCTACGTGGTCTATGCTGGCCTCATCGTCGCCGCCGCCGGAATCGTGTTGACCCCCGGCGCGCCGCTTGGACTGCTGACCAATGCCGTCCAGACCCTGGCCGGTGTGCTGTTGCCGAGCGCCACTGTGTTCCTGCTGCTGTTGTGCAACGACAAGGCCGTGCTCGGTCCTTGGGTCAATACGCGCTTGGCCAATCTCTTCACCGGCGCGGTAATCGCCGTTCTGGTGATGCTGTCGGTGATCCTCACCGCTTCGGTGCTGTTCCCCGAGAAGACCACCGAGACGGTCATGATCGGCATCCTGGTCGGCGGCAGCATGCTGGCGCTGGTCGCAGCGCTGCTGTCGGGCGTGTTCAAGGAGAAGACGCGCGGTGCGTGGGACGTCTTCGTCGGTAATCGAGATCTGTGGCGCATGCCGCCGCTCGCGACCCTTGCGCCGGCCGAGATGTCGAGGGCGAGCAAGATCTGGATGCTGGCTCTGCGCGGCTATCTCATCCTTGCCGGCGGATTGGTCATGATCCGGATCGTAACTCTGGCGATTGGCGGCTAGTGGTCCGGCTCCGACATTTGCATCCCACTTGGCGCGCGCTCTTGCGCAAATGTCGGAGTCCCAGGACCACTAGCAATTCATTGAATCCAGCGGAGCTTCGAATTTGACATTTGAGTTTGGCCGCGCAACTCGCTGGGACTCAAATGTCAAATTCGCTCCACTAGCTGACAATGGCGGCCCCGGCAGGGGGCCGCCGCCGACGCGATCTCGGAGCGCATCCGAGGGATCTGAAGTTCAGCGCGAGAGCGACCCTGTGGCGCCGGCGAACCGTCCCGCCGGGGACCCTCGGCCCCGGCAGCCGACCGCCGGCCCAACCCTGCGGTCGGTCCGGCGGTTGCGCGATCTCATGCAGTTCATCCCCGTTCGGCTCTACGCACCCGGATCTGGTCGACGCCGACGGCGATCAAAATAAGGGCTCCGATGATCACCTCGAGCGCGAACGGGTCGACACCCAACAGATTGCCGCCATTGCGGATCGTCTGCATGATGATGGCGCCGAGCACGGCACCGAAAGCGCTGCCGGCAGCGCCGAACAGGCTACCGCCGCCGATCACCACAGCCGCGATGGCGTCAAGTTCGTAGGAGATGCCGGCCGTCGGCACGCCCATGCTGAGACGTGCGCTGAGCAGGATGCCGGCCAGTGCGGCGTAGGCGCTGCACAGTCCGTAGACGGCATAGATGTTCGGCCGCAGCCGGATACCGCTCAGTCGTGCCACCTCGGTGCTAGACCCGATGATGAAGAAATTGCGTCCGATCTGCGTATAGCTCAGCAGAAACGCCGTCAGCACGAACAACACCATCCAAACGATGAACATGCTGGGGATGCCCAGTAGCTCCGCCGAAGCAATCCGCCCGAATTCGACCGGCAGATTGGCGACCATGCGCGCGCCTGAGATGATCATCACCAGTCCGCGCACGATCGTCAGGGTGCCGAGCGAGGCGATGAAGGGCGTGATGCGGACTTCGAAAACCAGGAAGCCGTTGAACATGCCGATGATCGCGCCGATGACGATGGTCAGCGGGATCGACACCAGCATCGGCACGCCCGCCTGCAGCATCAGCGCATTGACGATGCCGGCAATGGCGACCACGGCGCCGACCGACAGATCGATGCCGGCAGTGATGATCACCATCAACATGCCCAGCGCAATGATGCCGTTGATCGACGTCTGCCGCAGAAGATTGGACAGGTTGGCGCCGGTCAGAAACACGGGCGAAGTCATGCTGAGGAAGACGAACAGGATCACCACAATCACCATAAGGGTGGCGCTGGTCCCGATGTTGATCCGCCTGATCCCGGCCAAGCCCGATGGCTCAGTGGTTGCGACTTTATCTGCCAAGACGATATCCTCCACCAAGAGCTTTCAAGCTTGCAGTCCGGATGCGAGACGGATCAATCGTTCTTCATCGAACTCATCGCGACTAACAATTCCCATCTGACGTCCCTCGTACAAGACGAGTATTCGGTCGGCCAAACCCATTATTTCAGGCAGGTACGACGACACCATCAGAATGGCCACGCCGTCGTGCGTGAGAGATTCGAAGACTTTGTAGATCTCACCCTTCGCGCCGACGTCGACACCTATCGTCGGCTCGTCGCAGACCAGGATCCTCGCCTTTGTGGTGAGGTTCTTGCCGATGACGACCTTCTGCTGGTTGCCACCGCTCAGGTTGCGGATTCTCACCTCGTCCGAAGGCGTCTTGATCTGCAGCCGCTCGATGCAGCTGCGCGCCGCCTCGCGCTCGGCCGCCTGGTCGACGATCCCGAACCGCGAAATCGCCGGGTAGTTCGCCAGGTTGATGTTGGTGCGCACGGACAGCGGCAGGGCGATCGACTGGTTCTTGCGATCCTCGCTCATGAAGCCGATGCCGGCGGCGATCGCGTCGCTCGGATGGCCGAAGCGCGTCGGCTTGCCGTGGAGGTACACTTTGCCGCTGTCGATCGGATCGGCGCCGAAGATCGCGCGAATCGTCTCGGTCCGCCCTGAGCCGATCAGCCCGAACAGACCGAAGATCTCGCCGTGCCGGACATCGAAGTTGATATCGCGGAACCGCGGCTCGCGCGTCAGCCCTTCCACCCTGAGAGCTGTCGTACCCGGCGTCGCCCGTTTGATCGTGTACATGTCCGCCATCGAGCGGCCGACCATCAGCCGCACCAACTCGTCGGCATCGGTATCGGCGACGGGAAGTGTTTTGACATGCCGACCGTCCTTCAGAACAGTGACCCTGTCGCTGATGGCAAAGATCTCTTCCATGCGATGCGAGATATAGATGATCCCCTTTCCTTCGCTCTTCAGGCGGCGGATGATGGAAAACAGGATCTCCGTTTCTTCGTTGGTCAACAGCGCTGTGGGTTCGTCGAAGACGAGGATGTCGGCGCCCTCGAATACCGGCTTGGCGATGGCGACCATTTCCTGCTTGGCCACTGGCAGGCTCTTGAGCGGAACACGCGGATCGATATCGAGGCCGAGATCCTTGAGCAGATCGCCGCACCGTGCGTTGGCCCCGGTCCAGTCGATGGTGCCCCATTTGGTAGTCGGCATGCGACCCAGATAGAAGTTCTCGCCGACGCTGAGACTGCGGGCCAGCGAGATGTCCTGGTACACTGCCGCCATGCCGGCGGCCTGCGCCGCCTGCGGATTGAATTCCCGGATCTCGCGGCCCTTGATCTGCAAGGTGCCTTCGTCGCGGCGGTACGCCCCCATCAGAATCTTGATCAGGGTCGATTTGCCCGCGCCGTTCTCTCCGACCAAGGCATGAACCTCACCCGGCTGCAGGACAAAATCGACATTGTCGAGCGCGCGTACGCCTGGAAATACCTTGGTGATGCCGTGGGCGGCTATCAGTTCGGCCATGTCGGCCTTCCTCCCCGCGAATGCGACGTTCAAATGGGGGGACCGGCGCACGGCGCCGGTCCCCGTCGCGATCACTTGATCGCGCGGCTCAGCGGATCGAGGAGGTTCTTGTAGTTGGCCTCGTCCATATTGGCCTTGGTCACCACGTTGGCGCCGGTGTCGACGTAGGCTGGCAACTTCTCGCCGGCGAGCGCGCGAACGATGCTGTCGACGCCCTTGTAGCCCATGCCGTAGGGATCCTGCACGACCAGCGCCTTCAACGCGCCGGAGCGCAGCGCCTCGACTTCCTGCGGGTCGGAATCGAAAGCGATCGCCACGATCGAGTCCTTCTTGCCGGTCTCGGTCAGCACCTTGGCAACACCGCTGCCGGTGGTGTTGTTGTCGGCGAACACACCGACCAGGTCGGGATTGGACAGCACCAGATCCTGCGCCGTGTTGACCGCATTGAAGATGTCGTTGTTGACGTAGCGCGGCTTCAGCAGCACGAGGTCGGGCGCGAATTGCTTCAGCCCGGCTTCGAAGCCATTGTCACGGTCGATCAGCACCTGCACGCCGGCCATCGAGCTGATGAGCGCAACCTTGCCCTTCAGCGGCTTGCCCATGGCCTTCAGCTGCTCGGTAAGCTGCTTGGCGGCGAGCTTGCCGCCGGCCACGTTGTCGGTTGCCAGGAACGAGGCGACCTTGTCGGTCTTGACGCGGTTGTCGATGGTGACGACCGGGATGCCCTTCGACATCGCGTTCTCGATTGCCGGCACGGTTGCTTCCGAACTCGTAGACGAGATCACGATGCCCTTCGGTCCACGCGATACCGTGTCTTCCAGGATCGACACCTGCTTGGCGATGTCGGCTTCGGCCGGCGGACCGTTGGTGGTGACCGTCACATCCGCGGGATGTTCCTTGGCATAGTTCCGCGCGCCGACGAGCACGGCTTGCCAGAACTCCGAATTGGTCGCCTTGACGATGACGGCAACCTCGATCGGATCCTTGGCAAAAGCGGGGCCTGCGACTACAGCGAGGGCCGTCGCAGCGCAAAGACCAATTATAAGCTTCTTCATAGTACCTCCCAACAAATCGGTCACACTTTCTGTCGACCGGATTATTCGACACACATGCTGTTTTCTGGGACGCCTCTTACAGAGCGTTCCTCTTCAACATCTCCTGGATTGTTTTGAGAGTGCCTGCCGACAGCAGCACGTCGGCAGCTGCGGCGTTGTCGGCGATCTGGTCCGGGCGTTGCGCGCCGCAGATGACCGGGCCGACGGCTGGCTGCTGACACAGCCACGCCAGAGCCATGTGCGTCAGGCTCACGCCGGCCTCTGCCGCGATCGGCTTCAGCGCCTCGCAGACAGCTATGTACCGGGCGAACGTTGCGCCGGCGAGATTGGGGTTGGCCGAGCGGACATCGTCCGCGGCAAACGTACTTTCAGCGCTGAACTGTCCAGTCAGTATTCCCTGGAACAGCGGGCTATAGGGAAGAAATGCCATGCCGTTCTTCAGGCAATAAGGCAGAATTTCCCGCTCGGTTCGATATTCAAGTTCGATGTTGTGGTAGCTGTCCGCGTTGTGCTCCAACAGGTTATAGAGGCCCTGGTAGGTGCTGAGCGGCACCAGCCGCTGCATCGCCTCGGTATCGGCCAACGAGAAATTGCTGACGCCGACCGCCCGGATCTTGCCTTCGGCCAGCAAGTCCCGCAGGGCTCGGGCCGTTTCCTCGAGCGGCGTGGCGTGATCCGGCCAATGCAGCTGCAGCAGATCGAGATGGTCGGTCTGCAGGCGGCGCAGCGACGCTTCGACGTCGCCGCGGACGGCGGCGTAGGACAGATCGCGCCGGATCGTGTGGCTGGCGTCAAACAGCAGGCCGCATTTGCTGGCCAGGACGACAGACCCGCGGCGGCCTTTCAGCGCCTTGCCCAGCAGCGTCTCGGAACCGTTGAACCCATAGACGGGCGCCGTGTCGAAGAACGTCACGCCGCATTCGATTGCCTTGTGAACGGCCGCGATCGACTGCTGGTCGTCGGAATCGTGCCAGCCGGACGTCCCGCCGAGCGACCAACAGCCGAAGCCGATGACGGACAGCCGCGTATTCGGCAGGGCGGCAAAGGTCTTGTATCGCATGGTCGATCTCCCCGATCAGACGGCGGTTACGTCGGCCAGTTCCGGAAACAACTCGGGCGATTCGTTCAGGCGCGTGAGCAGATTGCGCGTCGTTGACAGGCTGATGCCGAAGCGTCGGACACCCTTGCGATAGAAGTCGCGGACGTCGTCGAGGGTGCGAACGCCGCCGGCGGCCTTGATGCCGACGCGTCCGCGGACCTGATCGGAAATAATGGCGACGTTGGCAGCGGTGGCGCCCGATGCGGCCCAACCGGTCGCGGTCTTGATCCAGACCGCCCCGCTGGCGATCGCCAGATCGCAGCAGCGCCGGATGAGGGCCTCATCGAGGTAGTGACACTCCAGAATGACTTTGACCGGTGTCGGCGCCACGGCGCCGACAACCGCGGCGATATCGGCCGCCACGCCGGCGAAGTCGCCGCTCAGCACCTTCGCGATGTTGATGACCATGTCGACTTCCTCGGCGCCGTCGGCGACCAGGCGGACGGCCTCGGCAACCTTGATGTCGGTGACGTGGGCGCCACCGGGAAAGCCGATCGGCGCCCCGACCAGCGTGCTCCCGCCCTTCGGCAGCAGCGACCGGAGCAGCGGCACCCAGCATGGCAGGACGTGAACTGCGATGATTTCTTGTTGCAGCGCGTAAGCGGCAACCTCGCGTACGTCACCTTCCGAGTGATTTGCCTGAACTGCGCTCAGGTCGATCAGTCGTGCAAATCGGTTCGAAACGATAGACATCAAGTTTACTCCAGATATCAGTTCTCGTGTTTGGTTGAGGTCTCACTGCGAAAGACGTTCACAATGGCCTCCTTCATCGTATTTATCTTTCGTGACGCGAATTCATCACGAGTTTGAGCTACCGCGATGGCCAGCATGTCAACGATGCAAAGTGCGGCGATCCGCGAAATGGTCGGGGTGTAGATGTCGGTATTGTCGAGCGTGGGAACGCAGACGACATGGCTGGCGGCGCGCGCCAGCGGAGTATTGGACGACGACGTGACCACCACCACGCTGGCGCCATTGGCCTGCGCCGCGGCGATCGAGGGCAGCATCGCCTGATTGCGTCCGGTATTGGAAAACGCCACGACCACGTCTCTGGCCGACAGGGTCGAGGCATTGATCAGGATCTGATGGCTGTCGGTCTCCGCCATGCACGGAATGCCGAACAGCGGGAACTTCTGCTGGGCGTCACGCGCGACAATGCCGGAGGCGCCATTGCCCCAGAAGTGAATGGACCGGGCCTTCATCAAGAGGTCGACGACGCGCTGTAGCGCCGCGGCGTCGATTTGGCGCCTGAGGTTGTCGAGGTTGCTGACGGAGAAGTCGAGAACCCGCGCGGCGATCTCGGACATCGAGCTGCCCGGCGCAATCTCGGCATGGGTGGCCGGCAGGCCGATCGCCTCGGCGCCGGCCATCTTGATGCGGAATTCCTGCAGGTTGGCGCAGTTGAGCTTGCGACAGAACCGCAGGACGGTCGGTTCGCTGACGCCGACCGCATCGGCGATCTTGGCGAGCGACAGCCGCATCGCTTCGTCCGGCGCCGCCAGAACGAACTCGGCCACCTTTCTTTCCTGTCGCGAGAGTTCATCCGCATCCCGTGCAGCTTGTACCCGGATCAGGAAATGCGCGCTCATGTCGGTCTCCGCCCGGCCTGCACACCCCAAAAACGGAGTGTTGCTTACATTTTTGCCTACGACGGATCTAGTGCCAAATCGCGTGGCTCTTGTCAACAACATCCGGAATTCCAGAAGAAGCGTAATTCATAGCGGTAAAACAATTAGATATATGGGGAGCGGCAATCTCGGTGCGGGCGACTACGTAGTTGATCGTAGGTGCCACCGGCTTCCAGATGCGCCAAAAAATGTAGTATAGCTACGTTTCAGCAGGAGATGGAACGACCATGGCGCGCGACACGATTTTGGCGATTGACGTCGGTACCGGCAGCGTCAGGGTGGCGTTGGTCGGACTCGACGGCACCATCCGGGCAATGATCCAGCGCGAGCACGATCAGATCACGCCGCGGCACGGCTGGAGCGAGCAGTCGGCGTCGCAGTGGTGGGCCAATGCCGAGGCCGGGATTTGCCAGATCCTCAGCGAGCACCCGGATGCGCGGTCGCGGCTTCTCGCCATTTGTACCTGCGGCCAGATGCACGGCACCGTGCTCGTCGATGACGACTGCCGTCCCGTGCTCGACGAGGTGCCGCTGTGGAACGACAAGCGGTGCGAGGCCGAGGTGCACGAATTCGCGCAATCCAATGACACGGCCGCGCTTCTGTCGCTGACTGCCAATCCGCCGACCACCGCCTGGCCGGCCTTCAAACTGCAATGGATCCGGCGACACCGGCCCGAGGCATGGGCGCGCGCATCCGGCATGCTGATGCCGAAGGATTTCATCAACGCCCGCCTGACCGGCGTCCGCGCGACCGATCTCAGCGAGGCGTCCTGCTTCTACCTGCTCGATGCGGCGAGCGGCCGTTACGATGACGGGCTGTTGCGCCTGTTCGACATCGATCGGGCAATTCTGCCGGAGGTGAAGGCCGCGACGGACATCATCGGCACCGTGCTGCCGGCCGTCTGTCGCGTCACCGGTCTGCCCGAGGGCCTGCCGGTGGTCGCCGGCACGTCCGATATGGCCGCCTCCATACTCGGCTCCGGCGTCTATGAGCCGGGAACCGCCTCCGACAGCACGGGGACATCGACGCTTCTCACCGTCGTCAGTTCACGGCCGCGGCCGGCACCGCGCGTCAATCATCTGCATCTGGCCAATTCCGCTTGGGGGATCTTCACCATCCTCGATTCCGGCGGCGACGCGATGCGATGGGCACGCCAAGCGTTCCACAATGGGTCCGCAACCTACGCCGACATCACGGCGCTCGCCGAGCAGGCGTCGGCAGGCAGCGGCGGCCTCGTTTTCCTGCCTTACCTGTCCGGCGAACGGAATGCGGACCGGCAGAATTCACGCGCCCAATTCTTCGGCCTGACGCGGCGGCACCGCACCGGCGATCTGCATCGGGCCGTCATCGAGGGCTGCGCCTTCGGGGCGCGGCGCTGCCTGGATGAACTCGAGGCCGTCTCCGGCCCGGTTTCGCAGCTGATCGCTTCAGGCGGCGGCTCGCGCTCCGACTTCGTGCTGACGGTCAAGGCATCCATCTACGGCCTGCCGATCGTTCGGACCGCCGACGCCGAGAACGGCATCGTCGGCTGCGCGATGATCGGCGGTCTCGGACTGGGCGCCTTTCCGGACGTGGCGACGGCAGTCAAGCGGTGCGTGCGATTCGACCGGGAAATCCAGCCGAACCCGGCTTGGCAGGAGCCATACGCCAAGCTGTTCAAGGTGTTCAACGATCTCTATCGGCTGTCGGCCCCCTACTACGACGTGCTCGACTCGGTCGAGGCCGGCAGCCTGCCACCAACCTGATCCCATGACATTCAGCCGAGGATATGCAGATGGAAGTCTCCCTGATCGCGCACATGCAGGCCCTGGACGGGCGCGCCGAACAGCTCGCGCTCGGCCTGACGGATCTCGCCGAACACGTCCGCCGCGAACCGGGCAATCGCCTGTTCCAGGTCTATCAGCGCCGCGACGAGCCGCATCGCTTCGATGTGGTCGAGACCTATGTTGACGAGGCGGCCTTTCGCAGCCATCTCAGCCAGCCACACAGCGAGCGCTTCAAGCACCTGTTGAGCACCCTCGCCGTCGGCGGGCAGTCTGAGTTGACCTTTGTCCGCGCCCGGTAACCTCGTCCGGCGGCACATCGGATGCAAGCAAAGCGTGCACCACGTCGCAGCGTCGGATTGGGCGGCAGACGTTGGGGTTTGCCGAGCGGCAGTAACGGCATGCGCGCTTGGATGACCTGACGAAACTGGTCGACTGGGCAACTATCGAGGGCCGGCTTGCCGAGGTTTCGATGGCAGCGAAGGGCGGATCGAAGCGCAGGGCGCTCCACCGTAACGGCGGCGGCTTCCGGTTTGTCGCTGG
>JARLIT010000252.1 GCA_031291575.1 Ancalomicrobiaceae bacterium | reverse complement strand
GATGGAGCGGTAAAGAGGGAGGCGAAGGGAAGCGGCGCGGCGCCGTAGGCGGCCCAGGTGCCATAAAGGCCGAGCGCACCGAAGCCGAGGGCAGCGATGAAGCCGCGCCTCTGGGTGAAATGCGGGTTTTCGGACATGAACAGTCATCCTCGAATCGTGACGGATCGCGGCCCGGACGGCGGCAAGACGCCTTGGGGGCCGGCAGCGAAGAAGCGAGATCGCTGGACTGTCAGACGCGAGGAGGAGGTGTCGCCGGTGGGTAGCCAAGACCGGTCGGCAGGCCGGAGCCGATCGGCACCCAGGCCGTTTCGGCACGGGCCGGATGGATGATGGCGCCGGCGGCGTCGGGCATCGACGCCATGCAGCAGGCACCCATGACGACCAGGCAGTGATCCTGCGGCGTCTGGTCGTGCCGGGATTGCCCCTGGTCCGGCGTCAGGCACGGCTCGGCGCAGGGCTCGGCCGAAGCCGTTACCGCATGGCTCTGGTGCGGCATCGCACTCGCCGCCATGGCTCCGCCGTGCGTCGGCAACAGGCCGACGGCGAGGACGAGCGCAAGGAGAAGGCGGACGAGCAGCATGGAGCCCCTTTGGTACCAGGGCGATACATATCACCTATTGCAGTGCGCGGCGATGCGTGCATTTCCACAGCCGGGAGTGCGACGGGCTCCCGGCTGCACGGATGACATCCCGGGGGTCAAGCACCATCCGCTGTGGCGGGGCCCGAGTGAATTGCCGTGCCGTCGATTCGTTCCAGTTCGATGAGGACGCCGCTTTCGGGCCGAAGCATCGGCAGCGGCAGGCCGGTCAGCCTCAGACTGTCGAAGCCGAAGGAGATCTCACCGGCAAGAAGCGCTTTCTGGCCCTTCGACGGCCAGATGAACTCCGGTTCGGCCGGATGGATTGCTGCGACGTGCCATTGCCCGCCGTCCGCCCGCGCCTTCAACGGCAGGCGCACCGACGGGGGCTGTTCGCCGATCATCTGTGCGGCCTGGGCGACGAAGACGACGATGCGCGACTGTCCCTCGGCCCCCCAGATGAAGCGGCCATCCTGCGGGGCGTTGCGGAAAAAGGCTCCGGGCGCGTGCAGGAGCGGGCGCAGCCGCTTGTAGAGGGCGATCCAATAGCGCAGTTCGTCGGCTTCGGCCGGCGTCAGCTCGAGCGGATTGATCTCGAAGCCGAGATGATAGGCGAGCGCAACGAGCGCCCGGAAGGCGATGGTCAGCCGGCGCCCGGTCTGGTGGCACGGCGAGGAGGCGAAATCGGCGCCAAGCATCGCCGGCGGCACGAATTGCACGGCGCCATCGTGGATGGCGAGGCGCTCGAACGCATCGGTACAGTCCGATGTCCAGATGCGATGCGCGTACCGGAACACGCCGTAGTCGACGCGGCCGCCGCCAGAGGCGCAGGCCTCGATCTCGACGTCGGGGAACGCCTGCCTGAGGCGCGCCATCAGCGCATAGACCGCGCGCGTCTGGGCCGACGTCCGCGCGGTTCCGTCGGCACCGCCGACATGGGTCAGATCGCGGTTCATGTCCCATTTGATGTAGGTGATCGCCACGCTGGCGAGGACGGCCCGCATCGCCTCGAACAGATAGTCGGCGACCTCCGGCCGGGTCAGGTCGAGCACGAGTTGGTTGCGCGAAAGAAGCAGCGGACGGCCTTCGACCTGAAGCACCCAGTCGGGATGGGCCGCATAGAGCCTCGACTGCGGATTGACCATTTCTGGCTCGAACCACAGGCCGAACTGCATGCCGAGCCCGGTCACGTGCTCGACGAGCGGCTGCAGTCCATCCGGATACTTCTTCGCATCGACGGTCCAGTCGCCGAGGCTCGTGGAATCGTCGTCGCGGCGGCCGAACCAGCCGTCGTCGACGACGAAGCGCTCGATGCCGAGGGCCGCGGCCGCGGATGCCTGGGCCATCAGCGAGGCGGGCTGGTGGTTGAAATAGTTGCCCTCCCAGGTATTCAGCATGACTGGACGCGGCTGCATCCGCCCGCCCGGCCAGGAAACCAGTTCCTCCTGCACGAAGGCATGGAAGGCCGCGCTGTCCGGCCCGGCATAGGCGACCGGGCTTTGGTAGCTTTCGCCCGGCGCCAGCCGGATTTCGCCCGGCTCGAACAATTCGCCGAGATGGACCAGCCGGCGGCCGTCATCGAGCGTATCGACGGCGATCTGATGGTTGCCGCTCCAGCCGAGATGGAATCCGAACGTCTCGCCGCCGGCCGCAACGATGACGCCCGGGAAGCGGTCGTGCGAGGTGCGGCCGCGGCGGTTCTCCTGCATCCATAAGCCGTTCGACAGAGGGGCGCGACGCATCTGGAATTCGCGCCCCCACATGCCGGTGAAGCTGGTGAGTTCGGCCGGCCCGTCCGGGATGAGGAAGCTCGCAGCCATGCAGCGATCGAGCCAGTAGCTGTCGTTGCCCTCGTTGCTGAGGGCGATCGACATGGAAATAACGCCGTGTGCGCTGGCTTTGAGATTGATCTTGATGCCGATCCGGGCGACCGGGTCGCGCGCAGCAAGAACCGTCGCAGCTTCGTCTCCCTCGGCGTGCCAGCCGGTAAATCCGAGGATGAAGTCACGCCCGGCCCGGTGGCCGGCAATCGCCGGCCAGCCGAAGAAGCCGAGGCCGCCGGTCGGCAGCAAGACCGACATCGGCACCGAAACATCCATGCCGTTGACGCGGCCGGGGCGGTCGACCCGGGGCCAGAATTCCGGCGCAGCAACGGCGCGGCCGAAGGCGAGGATCTCCGGCATGCCGCGTTCGGGCAGTCCCAGGACCAGAGACAGGGCGGTTGAGCGGATGGTGATGGTCGTGCGCATTCCCTGGTCGCTCCCGATGTCTGGCCCTGTCGGGCTCATGACCGATTCGCCGCGAAGATTCGGACCTTCGGCGCCGGCCGGAGCTTATTGCGTTTGACGTGGTTCGGCCATCGCACCGAAGCACCGCCCCTCTGGTTGCCCACCGCCCGCCGCGGCTCACTGCCCCCCGCTCGTCAGGGCCCGCCGTCCAGTGCCGGATCGTAGATCGCGCCGGTCAGGTAGTCCGGCCAGTCGCGCTCGAAGAACGGCCGCTCACCACCGTCGAGACCGCGTAGCGGCCGGGTTGCGACCGAAAAGCCGCTCCCTTGGTGGCAAACCAGGATCTGCTCGTTGCGATCTTCCAACCGTTCGGGAAGGAAGCGATAGGCTTCGAGCGACAGGTCGCGCGCCGCAGGAACCGAACTGCCCGCGGCATCGCAGATCGCCCGGGCACCGCGACTGCCGCCGCCCCGCTCGATGTAGAAGGCGAGCGCCGTCAGCACCGCCTCAGAGGCAAGCGCCATCTGACGCCATTGCAGCGCGTCGAGCGCCTCCCCGGCGCTGCCATAGGCAATGCCATGACGTGCGATTGCGTTGTTGAGGGCGCGCGCGGCCTGAAGCGCCGCCGCCACGTCGCCCGGCCGGCAGAGGATGCCGGCATGGTCGCTCATGCGCGCCTGCACTTCGCTGCGAATCGCCTCGGCCCGAAGGGAACTGTCGGCGCGCAACGCGGCCAGCACGTCGGTCAGCGCCGCCGCGACGAGGTCATCCCCCGGCATGCTCGCCGCCGCCCGCCCGGATCGCGCCGCAATGCGTTCCGCCGCACGCGTTCCGAATACCTGGCCGGCATTCAACGCCGCGCCGCCCGGCCGAGTGACGCCATGGGTTCCCGCCGCCTCGCCGACGGCATAGCAATCGGCAAGGCTTGTCTCGCCCCAGATATCGACCGCCAACCCGCCGTTCATGTGCTGGTTGTTCACGCCAAATTCGAGCGGTTCGCGGGTGATGTCGCGCTTGTAGCGTTTGTAGAGTTCGATGGAGAGCGGGTTCATCTTGGAGAGCCGCTCGAGCGGCGTCGCCAGGAGGGCGCCGGCCTTGGCGAGATAGGAGCGGACGTCGGGGG
>JARLIT010000251.1 GCA_031291575.1 Ancalomicrobiaceae bacterium | reverse complement strand
GCAGCCAGCGCCACAAGCTTGTCGAGATCGACATGGGCGGTAACGTGCCGACCAAGGGCGTCGAGGACGGCATCGAGTTCGGGCGTCTCTTCCGCCTGGACGAGGCCGAGATGCCGTTCCGGCAGCTTCACCGCTTCGGAGCGCGGCAGCGCGCCGACGACCGGCAGACCGATGGCCTCGATCGCCTCCGTCACCAGCCGTCTGTGTCGCTCCGAGCCGACGCGGTTGAGAACGACGCCAGCGATGCGGATGCGGGGATCGTAGTTTGCGCAACCCAAGGCGATCGCCGCGGCCGACTGCGACTGGCCGGAGACGTCGAGTACCAACAGCACCGGCCAGCCGGTCGCCGCCGCCACGTCGGCCGACGATCCGCTGCGTCCGGCCGGTGCCGGCACGCCATCGAACAGCCCCATCAGCGCTTCGCACAGGACGATGTCGGCGCCCTCACCCGCGGTCATCGCGAGTTCGGCAACGAGCGCTGGCGGCATCGCCCAGGCATCCAGGTTGACGCTTGCCCGGCCGCACGCAGCCGCGTGGAAGGCCGGATCGATGTAATCGGGCCCGCACTTTGCCCCGGCGACCCGCAGGCCGCGCGACGTCAGCGCCCGCATCAACCCGAGCGTCACCGTCGTCTTGCCGCTGCCGGAGCGCGGTGCGGCAATGACGAGGCCATTGGGGAGAGCGGTCACGGGCATCGGCGGTCCTTGTCGGCTGTCGGCAGGAAGCAGGTCCGGCCGCAAACCCTTTGTCGCGCCTCCCGTCCGACTTGTCATCCCCTTCCCCGATCGCTGCGTCGGCGGTACTACAGAGGGCATGACCGATCCAGATCCCTCCACCCTGCGCCGCGGCTGGACCACCGGCGCCTGCGCCACCGCCGCGACGCGCGCGGCAACGGAAGCGCTCAGGACCGGCCGGTTCCCCGACCCTGTCGAGATCGGTCTGCCCAGCGGTCAGCGCGTCGCCTTTGCCCTCGCCACATCCGAACTCGGCGGCGGTTATGCGACCGCTGGCGTGATCAAGGATGCCGGCGATGATCCGGACGTCACCCACGGTGCGCTGATCGTGGCGAGGGTCAGCCTCGGCGTGCCGGGCACGGGCGTGACCTTCAAGGCCGGCGACGGCGTCGGCACGGTGACGCGCCCCGGCCTGCCGATCCCGCCGGGCGAACCGGCGATCAATCCGGTGCCGCGCCAGATGATGCGGCAGACAATTGCCGAGGCTGTCACCGCGGTCGGCGGTTCGGATGATCTCGTCGTCGAAATCTCAGTCCCCGGCGGCGAAACGCTGGCGACACGCACGCTCAACGGCCGCCTCGGCATTCTCGGCGGCCTGTCGATTCTGGGAACGACCGGCATCGTGGTGCCGTTTTCCTGCGCCGCCTGGATCCATTCCATCCATCGCGGCATCGACGTCGCGCGCGCCTGCAACCTCACCCACGTTGCCGCGACCACCGGCTCGACCTCGGAAGCCGCCATTCAGAAACTCTACGATCTGCCGGAAGTGGCACTGATCGACATGGGCGACTTCGTCGGCGGCACGCTGAAGTATCTGGCCAAGCACCCCGTGCCGCGCGTCTCCATCGGCGGCGGCATCGCCAAGATGGCCAAGCTCGGTCAGGGACTGATGGACCTGCATTCGAAACGTGGCGAGGTCGATCTCGGCGTCATGGCGGTGCGGATGCGCGACGCCGGCGGCAGCGCCGAACTCGTCGCCCGCGTTCCCGCGATGAACAGCGCACTCGAAGCCCTCGACGCTGCCCGCGCCGAGGGGGTCGATCTCGGCGGAGCCGTTGCCGATGCGGCGCTCACCGTAGCGATGCCGGTCCTTGCCGGCACCGGCATCGCGCTCGACGTCGTCGTGTTCGACCGGCAAGGCGGGTTGGTCGGGCGAAGCGACGTGCGGGTAGCCTAATCGACGAGTTCCGCCGCGCGTCAGCTGCGGGCATCGCCGCGGGATGTCATCCAGGGGCCGTATCTGACAGGGGATCGCCGCAAGGGCAAATCCCTGGCAGCTCAGCTGCACCACGCCGCGATCGTCAAGGCGATCGCTTTGGTGCAGTCGACGAGATCGCGGATTGAAGTGCGCTCGTTCGGCTGGTGCGATTGGGCGGGATCGCCGGGGCCGAAGTTGACCGTCGGCGTCTGGCCGATGCCGGTGGGCAGGCCGATGTCGCTATGGGCGCCGAAGCCTGCCAGCCCAGGCGACAACTGCGCGGCAACGGCGGCGCTCTGGAATGTCTTGACGAACGGATGCTCGGCAGGGATTTCAGCGCAATCGGCGTCAAGAATCCATTCCAGCGTGGCCGGCACCTTGCGCAAATAGGGATCCGCCTGACAGATCGCGGCCAAGTGCGCCTCGACCTCGCGCTTCACCTTGCCGCCAAGACCGAATTCATCCTTCTCGTGCGGCAGATATTGCACGTCGACGGTGATTTCGCCGCGGCCGGCGGTCGAGGAAGCATGCTCGCCCACGTTGAGCTTGGTGATGGTGATCTGGTTCGGCATCCCCATCAGCGGATGGTTTTTGACCGGGTCGTATTGCCAGCGCCGGTTCAGGATATCGATGCCGTCCATGATCTGGCGGCACAGTTGCACCGCATCGACCGGCCCGCTGGTGTCCCAATGGTTGGGGATCAGTTCGGCGTGGCCGCCGATGCCATGCACGATGATCCGGCCCCAGAGGATGCCGCGGCATAGGGGTGCGATGCGGTTGGCGGTCGGCTCGGTCATGATGCCGGCGTCGGCCTTGAAGCCGCGATCGACCATCGCCAACGAGCCCATGCCGCCGATCTCTTCGTCGACGACCGTGGTGAAGACAACGTCTCCAGCGAGCGGAACGCCGATCTCCTTCAGGATCTCGATCGCCATCAACATCGAGGCGACGCCGCCCTTCATGTCAACGGTGCCGCGCCCCTGCACGAAACCGTCGACGATGACGGGGACGAACGGGTCGCTCACCCAATGTTCCGGGGCGCCGGGCGGCACGACGTCGATGTGCCCGGTCAGCATGATCGAGCGGCCGCCGCCGCTGCCCTTGAGCACGCCGCCGAGGTTCGG
>JARLIT010000250.1 GCA_031291575.1 Ancalomicrobiaceae bacterium | reverse complement strand
CGGCGACCGGCCGCGGACCGGCGGCACCATCGCGCTGACGCGGCTCGGGCGCACCTCCGCCGACGGCACGGCGCTGCGCCTCCTGCTCGGCGCGGCGTCGGACATCGTCCTCGGCGCGCTTGCGGGTTTCTTCTTCGACCTTGCGGCGTTCGGCTTCCTCGCGCTCGAGCCTGAGACGCTCGTCTTCGATGGCGCGACGCTTGGCGTCTTCTTCCGCCCGTTTGCGCTCTTCAGCCTCGCGGATGCGTGCTTCGACCAGCGCCTTGCCGCGGGCGGCGCGCTCGTCTTCGGATAGGGCGTGCAGGACGACGCCGGTGCGCCCCGGCGACTGCTGGCGCGACGCGGTCGGACCGGTGGGGGACGGGCCGCTGCCGCGTTGCGGCGCCTGCGGGCGCTGCGGTTGGGGCGCGGCTGCGGTGACTGTCGGCTTCGCTGCGACCGGCGGCTTCACTGCGACCGGTTTGGCGGCGACGGGCGCGGGCTGCGGCGCGACAGGGACGGGAGGCTCCACAACGACAGGCGCGGCGGGCGGCGGCGCCTTGTCGATGACCGGCTGGACCGGCTCCACCAGGGCGACAACCTCGGCGGGGACGACCTCGGCAACCTCGACGACCTCAGCAACGGCGACAGGCGGCACCGGCATGGGCTGGGGAGCGGCGGGCGGCGGGGTGACGACCGGCTGGACGGCTTGCACGACGGGCGCCGCAGCGGGCACGACCGGCGCAACAATACGTACCGCCGGAGTCTCCGGAGCGGCGACCTCGCCTGGCTTCAGGATCGGGCGCTTCTTCTTCGTCTCGACGACGACTGCCTTCGACCGCCCATGGCTAAAGCTCTGCCGGACAACGCTCGAAGCGTCGGTCTTCGGCTTCAACGTCAACGTCTTCTTGACGTCGACATGGATGGTCTTGTCGCCACTGGTCTTCTGGTCGTTCATGAGCCTGTCGTATCCTGCGGATCCGTCTGCGTATCCGCTTCCTTTGAATGGCCGTCGGTCTGCGGCATCGAGAGCGCTTCACCACCCCGATACCGCTCGAGCGCAACAAGGCGCTCAACGAAACTTTCGCTCGCCCGGCCCGCGAGAAGTGCAGCATGTATCACATTCGACCGCCCAAGTGCCAAGTCCAATTGAGCACTGTCGAAGGAACGGATGACCGGTATTCCGTTTTTTTCTTGCGTGCGACCAATCTGCCGCGATGGTAGACGGGATGACCGCCTCACCGCCGCCGCCAGCTTTGCGACACCATCCTCCGCCGCATCGCGGGCATGGATGAGACCTGTCGCAGTCCCTGCCGCGATCGCTGCCTCGACCTTGGCGAAGCCCGTCACCAGCTGTCCAGCTTTGCGGGCCAGACCGAGTGTGCCGAGCGCCGCCTCGCTGATCAGGCGATCGATCAGATCGGCGAGCCCCGGATCGACGATCGCCGTCGCTTCGAAGGCCCGCGTGAACAGTTTGCGGCGGATGGCGGTCTCCACGGTTACCCGCGTCGCCGTCATCCACACTCCGCGCCCGGGCAGCCGCCGCTTCAGATCCGGTACCACCCGGCCCTCTGGATCGAGGACAAAGCGGATCAGCTGATCGATCGGCCGTGTTTCGCGCGTGACCGCGCAGAGACGCTCCGTCGGCTCGTTCCTGCGCGGCATTCAACCCCCAAAACGCCCGTTCGACGACCCGCTCAGGCCGTCGCCTCGGCGCCTTCTTCCGCCTCGTCCTCGGTCGCGACCGACTCTTCGATCCAGCCGGCCTTGACGCGCGCGGCCAGAATGATGGCCTCGGCCTCGGTGCGGCTGATCTCGATGCCCTTGAAGCTGCCGTCGTGGCGAGTGGTCTCGCCGTTCTTGCGCTCGGTCCAGCCGCAGAGGTCGTCGGTGGCGCAGCCGGCGAGATCTTCGACCGTCTTCACCCCGTCCTTGCCGAGTGCCACCAGCATCTGCATGGTGACGCCCGGCACCTCGATCAGATCATCCTCAACGCCCAGCGCCTTACGCTCGGCGTCCAGTTCGGCCTCGATGGCGGCCAGTTGCGCCTGCGCGCGCGATTGGATTTCGGCTGCGGTTTCTTCGTCGAACCCTTCGATGCCGGCGATCTCGTCGATGTCGACATAGGCGAGTTCCTCGATCGAGCCGAAGCCCTCGGTCGCCAACAGCTGAGCGACCGTTTCGTCGACGTCGAGAGCGCCCATGAACAGCGCGGTGCGCTCCTGGAATTCCTTCTGCCGGCGCTCGGATTCCTCCTGGTCGGTCAGAATGTCGATGTCCCACCCGGTCAGCTGCGACGCGAGCCGGACGTTCTGGCCGCGCCGGCCGATGGCGAGCGACAGCTGATCGTCGGGCACCACCACATCGATGCGTCCGGCGTCCTCGTCGAGCACCACCTTGGAGACTTCCGCCGGCTGCAGAGCGTTGACGATGAACGTGGCGGCATCGGGCGACCAGGGAATGATGTCGATCTTCTCGCCCTGCAGCTCCTGCACCACCGCCTGCACGCGCGATCCGCGCATGCCGACGCAGGCGCCGACGGGATCGATGGAGGAATCGCTCGAATAGACGGCGATCTTGGCTCGGCTGCCGGGATCGCGGGCGACCGACTTCACCTCGATGATGTTGTCGTAGATCTCCGGCACTTCCTGGGCGAACAGCTTGGCCATGAACTGCGGATGGGTGCGGGAGAGGAAGATCTGCGGGCCGCGCTGCTCGCGACGGACGTCGTAGACGTAGGCCCGGACGCGGTCGCCGGTGCGGAAGGCTTCGCGCGGGATCAACTCGTCGCGGCGGATGATGGCTTCGCCACGGCCGAGATCGGCGATGACGTTGCCATATTCGATCCGCTTGACGGCGCCGTTGACGATTTCGCCGATCTTGTCCTTGAACTCTTCGTACTGCCGGTCGCGTTCGGCCTCGCGCACCTTCTGCACGATGACCTGCTTGGCCGACTGGGCGGCGATGCGGCCGAAGTCCATCGGCGGCAAGGGCTCGGCGATCATGTCGCCGACTTGGGCGGCCGGATTCTTCAGCCGGGCGTCGTCGACGTGGATCTGCGTCGCCGGGTTCTCCAGGTCTTCGACGACCTGCAACAGGCGCTGAAGCTTGATCTCGCCGGTGCGCGAGTTGATTTCGGCTCTCACTTCGGTCTCAGACCCGTACCGCGAGCGGGCGGCCTTCTGGATCGCGTCCTCCATGGATTCGAGAACGATGCGCACGGGAATCGATTTCTCCCGCGCGACCGCGTCGGCGATCTGTAGAAGTTCCAGCCTGTTGGCGCTGACAGCCATCGTCCTCTCCTCGCGATGCCGGTCCGGCGTTGGTGGCCGGGGCGTCGACTTCAACTGCTCTTGTCATCCTCGGGGAAGGCCCTCAAGGAGCCGGCCCCCGCATGATACTGCATTTTTCCGCGTTCCGCGCCGGCTCAGGCCGCGTCACCCTCAGAGCCGCCGCTTTCTTCCAGACGTTTGGCGGCTTTCAGAGCCGCTTCGATCAGGTCGTCTGTCAGCACCAGCCGCGCCTCGGCGAGATCGTCAACCGGCAACCACCACTCGAGCTTGACCGGCTCGCCCGTCGCATCGACCGCGACCGGTTCCGCCTTGGCGACGGGCTTTGGCTTGGGTCCTTTCGGCTTCGGCTGGCCAGGTTTGCGATCTTCGCGGGGCGGCCCGTCGTCGAGCCGGATGCCGATCGTCTCGTCGCGAACGCCGATCAGATAGCCTTTGAACCGTTTGCGGCCCTCGACCCCGTGCGTCAGCTCGACTCGGGCGAGGTGACCCTCGCCGCGGGCGAAATCCGACAGCCGAACGAGCGGCCGATCGATGCCCGGTGACGAGACTTCAAGCGCATAGGGGCGCCCGATCGGATCCTCGGCGTCGAAGGCCGGCGACAGGTTGCGGCTGACCGTCTCGCAGTCGTTGACCGTCATTGTGCCGTCCGGCCGCTCGGCCATGATCTGCATGGTGAAGCCGTTGCGTGACGAACATTTGATCCGGACCAGCCGGTAGCCGAGATCCTCGATGACCGGCTCGGCGATCGCCGCCACGCGGGCGTCGAGGCCGGTTTCTCGAATGAGGCGCGGTTCTTGGCGCGTCAAGGATGTGTCCGTCGGTTGAGCGGGGCAAGAGCCCTGCCGATTGCATGGTGTCGGTCGGAAAGGCGCCCGTGAGCGCCGCTCGAGGACCGATGTGCGGTGTTCGGAGTAAAAAAAAGAGCGGGTCCCGCTGGAACCCACCCCAATCCGCTGTTCACAGCGCATCAGAACTGATGAGGGTGATATACGCCCGCAAACGGCCGAAATCAAGGGCGCAATGCAGCCTCCTCAGGACGGCGGCCGCCGGCTACGCCCTCATTTGCACTTGGTTTGCTGATCGGCGGCATCCTGCTTGGCCTGGTTCAGCAGGATTATGACGCGGCCCTTGTCGCCGAACAGATGATACTCGCCCGTCTTCAGGTTGACCGTCAGCCGCGAGCCCCTCGCAATGTTCTTGCATTGTGTGAGAATGACGTTGCCTGTGACTTCAGCCAGCTGCTTCTGCATGTCGAACCACCCTGTATCGCCGGAGACGGTCTGGTCCGGCTGGGTGATTTTTACGCCCTGGTAGGCTTCGAAGCGCTTCAGCTGCGTTCCAGATGTCGCCGGATCAGACCCGGGAGCAGGCGTTTCGCCGGGCTTGTTCTCGTAGAAGACCTTCAACAGCTGCGTATAGAGCGTCGAATCCTTCTGCTTGACGACGACGTTGCCGGTGATCGTAACGATCTGGTCAGGCCCGGCGACGCCGAGATTGTCGGCATCGATCGAAATCGGATCCTTGCTGGAGCCGAACCCCTTGAAGGCCGACGCGGTCCCGGTCTGGCCAGCAGTCGGGGCAGTGGGAGCCGCCGGAGCCGCAGCGGCCGGATCGAAGCCGGCCGGCGCGGCGAGCGCCAACCCCAGGGCGACGCCGGCCGCGGCAATTCCCGCAATGACATGGCTGCGACTCATGGCTGAACTCCCGGTGCCGTCGCCGATTGATTAGCCGGGGCATCGTCCGGCGGCAAGGGCAGCGCGTTGCCCTTGATCACGGCGTGAACGCCGCCGATGAACGTGATCAGCTTGCCGTTGTCGGAAACCCGAGCACCCTTCGATTCGATGGTGCCAGCCGGCCCCTCGATGCGGACCGGGCTATCCGTCGACATGTCGCCGGTCGACAGATTGATGGCGCCGCTGTCGGTCTTGAGCACGTAGCCGGTCGAGGTTGTCGCCTCGATCGCCTCCTTCAGCGTCAACGCGTCGTGATTGCCGTCGTAGAGGCCGGTCTTGGCGGTGACCTTGGCCCAGCTGCCGTCATTCATTTCGATGCGCCCGGTCAGGCCCTCCAGCTGCACGGACTTGGTGTCGGAGAAGTTCTGCATCGCCCGGTCGGCGGTGATGTCGTAGGTGCGGTCTCGGCTGCGCCCCGAAAGATGCGGCTCGACCATGGTGAGGCCGTTGCGGGAGAACAGAACGGCGGGCATGTCGAGGCCGGGAACGAAGGAATAGATGAGCGTGCGTACGACGACGGCGCCGGCGACGGCGACACCGGCGATCGGCAAACCAACCTTCATCCAGCGGACGCGGCGCGAGTGCCGGTCGGCCTGGCGCTTGGCAGCCTCGCGGTCGTGTTCCTTGGCCTGCGCATGCGACGGCGGGATCGGCCGGCGCTCGTGCAGGCGCAGATGATTGACCTCGTTCGGCGCGGACGCCCCGGGGGGGTGGTGGGGATCGGAGACAGGAGCGGCCGTCAACTGCGGCGGGGTCGTAGGCGGCGGAGGCGCAACCGCTCTCTCACCGCGGGGCGGCGGCGGATAGAGACCGTCGTCGGAGAGGGCCCTGCTCATAGTCCGGTATAGCCTTCATCGGGTCCTGCGGCCGGAGCCGCGCGCGATCCGCAGCGTGCGAACCGCCGTTTCACCGATCCGCCGCCGCACTTTTGGGTCTCGAATTGTCGTCATCCCCGACGGAAAATTGCCTCGCGCCTTTCCCGGAACGAATCCAGCTGTCGCCGATCAATGTGGATCAACTATGGCGTGACCATCCGACCGGCCCGGCCATCGCCGTCGGACCTCAGGAATGATCGAGGATGTCGGTCTCGGTCCAACCCATCAAGTCGAGCCGGGCTTTCGTCGGCAGGAAGGCAAAGCAGCCGGCGGCGATGTCGACGCGTCCCTCGCGTTCGAGCACCTTGTCGAGCTTTGCCCTGAGTTCGTGCAGATGCAGGACGTCGGAGGCGGCATAGGCGATCTGGGCATCGGTCAGCGTCTCCGCCCCCCAGTCGGAACTCTGCTGCTGCTTGGAGATGTCGTGGCCGAGCAGATCGCGCACCAGATCCTTCAGCCCGTGCCGGTCGGTATAGGTGCGCGTCAGCTTGGAGGCCACCTTGGTGCAGTAGACCGGCGCCACCGTCACGCCGAACGCATGATAGAGGACGCCGAGGTCGAAGCGCGCGTAGTGGAAGATCTTGGTGATCTTCGGATCGGCGAGCAGCCGTTCGAGGTTGGGCGCGCGCGTCTGGCCGAGCGCGATCTTGACCACGTCGGCGGAGCCGTCGCCGGGCGACAGCTGTACGACGCACAGCCGGTCGCGGTGCGGATAGAGGCCCATGGTCTCGGTGTCGACCGCCGCGCTGTCGGTGTAGCGGGCGAGATCGGCTTCGGGGAGGTCGCGGTCGTGAGTACGGATGGTCATCGAGCGTGTCTTTCGCTGGACGCCCGACGAAAAGAACCGTCTCGAGGCGTCGTCGACACGCTCGATAGCATGCGGCGCGGCGGGCGGCGAAGCGGAAATCTTCGCCGCCGGCCGGCCTCATTCCGGCACGAAGGCGCGGATGCGGTGCTTGTCCGGATCGAGCGCGGTGAACGTGTAGCCGAAATCCATGGGCGTCGGGCCTTGCGCGATCGTCACGCCGGTCTCGGCCCACACCGCGTGGAGCGCATCGACGGCGGAGCGATCGGGAAGCGCGACGCAGATCTCGGCGGATCCCGGCGCGCCTTCCGCCGCCGGCTCGACGCCCTCGCGCCGCCACAGGCCGAGCTTCAGGCCGTTGCCGAAGACGAACAGGGCGAAGGTCGGGGCCAGCTCGACCGGCTTGGTGCCAAGGATGCCCTCGTAGAAGGCGGCCGATGCGATCGGGTCGGTGACATAGAGAAGGATGTAGCTCGGCATCTGCATGGGTATCTCCCTCGGGGTTGAGTGAGGGAGAGATAGCAGGGGATACTGACAGAAAATGGCAGTGGCAAAATTCAACTTGCTGGCTTTTTCGCTTGGAGGAATCACCCATCTCCCGGCGACTTGCGAGATATCAATCCGTTACATCGTTCGTTGGCAAACTCTTGTAGAGTCAGTTTTGATGAAATCTCTAGCGCCTATTCAGCCAATATTACCCTATGCTTTAGGATCAAGTCTGCGGTATTGGGGACACCAGCGGCTCTCAGACTGTCCGCATAATCATCGAGACTCAACGTTGGCTTCTTATAATGCGTCCATTCTTCAGACACTGCGTTCAAAAATGACTCACGGTGAATATCCGCAATGTCGAGAATAAACTCGTCTGGATGCTTTGCGTGTAGGCCGTGAGTGCTGAGGGTATCCGCAGGGAAGTCACTCAAATTGAATGTAACGACAACGGACGCATGGGCTACGATGGCAGCTGCAAGGATATGTCGATCTCTGGGATCTGGGAGAGTGAATCTTTCAATCAGCGGCTCATAGCCATTGACGAGACAATCAGGCACCGACTGATCCATCAAGTGTCTTGTTCGATCAAGATCATTCCTGTTGAGATCGGGGCGATTTTTCAGAAGATTTTCAATCCACTCATTGTGGACGTCTTTGCTCCATCTCGCTCTGAAGAGTTTTGTCTGGGCAAGAAAAAGAGCGAGACTACGAAGCCTCGCCCCATAGAAGACGTTGGCATCAATAAAGGCCGTAAAAGTAGATATCACCTAGATACTACTCCAGATTCAGCCGATTCGCCTCTGCGGCAAGCTGTTCAAGAGCCATTCGGCGTTCGACCTGCGATGCTCGCTCATATTCGAGCAGATCCTCAAATCGAATTCGGCGGTGCCGCCCGACCATATTTGCTTCGAGTTTTCCCTCATCGACAAGCCGTATCAAATAGGGCCGCGATACATTCAGATAGTCCGCCGCCTGCTGTGTTGTAAGAATCGCCTCGTGCGGGATGATCGAAACTGGGATCCGATGAGCCATCGCATCAAGTATAGCGTATATCATCTCAACGGCACGTGCAGGAAGAGGCACGATGATATCCGCGCTTCCAGCTACACATATATTGATGTCTTTCCCGGCCTTTGCGACCGACTCCAACTGTCTTGCGGCTTTTTGGGCGATCAGAGCCTCTGTCTCATCAGCAATGAAAGGCTCGCGCGTCTGGTCCATCAAAGCAAGCATCGCGGGTCCTCCTTTTGGTCGGTGACACACCGATAAACGCAATAAACGCATTTATCGAAACATACGTAAATGGCTATTTCGTTGCAATCATGCGAATTTATAGGCGCTGGCGTGTTTTTTGGGTTCGATTGGGAGTCCCCGCCGCGCGCGCCCTGTGCAACGGAATCCGGCTTCACCAACAGGACGAGGCTCGCGCTGGGCAACTGCTTGAAAGCGCGAAAAGGTGCGCGCAATCGAGATTTCGGCGCGCGGAAGCAGCAAACGCGCCCGCTCTCTATTCCGCCTTTCCTCCCTCCACCAATCCCTTCACCTTCTCGCGGTCCTCATCCGTCGCCGGGTTGTAGATGACCAGATCCAGGTCGGGGCGGCCGTCGACGGAGAACGACGAATAGTCGAGCAGGATCGGCCCGGCGTCCGGATGGTTCACCGTCTTGGCGATCTCGCCGTACGACTGGCTGACGTCGTTCTCGGCCCAGAAGCGCGCAAAGTCCGGGCTCTTGTCGCACAGATCTGCGACGAACGGCTGCACCCGTTCGGCGGCGCCGGCGCGCGCCACTTCGGCGCGGAACAGGGCGACCACGGCGCGAGCGTTATCCTCCCAATGCGCCATCTTCTGCCGGGTCTGCCCGCCGAGGAAGATGTGGCGAATGAGATTGCGGTTTTCCGGCGCGATATCGCCATAGGGCGACAGCACCACCTCCGCCGCGCGGTTCCAGGCGACGAGGTCCCAGGTCGAGGTCTTGATGTAGGCCGGGCTGAAGGTCAGCGCGTCCAGGACCCGTTGCAACCGCGGCGTGATGCCGTCGGTCGACTGATAGCGCACCTCTGGCGGCCGGCCGAGAGCGATCAGGAACAGGTGCTCGCGCTCGGCCTCGGTCAGAAGCAGCGCCTTGGCGATGCGATCGAGCACATGTGCCGACGGTGCGCCGCCGCGGCCCTGCTCGAGCCACGTGTACCAGGTGGCGCTGACGTTGGCCCTTTGCGCCACTTCCTCGCGACGCAGCCCCGGCGTGCGTCGTCGAGTGAGCGACAGGCCGAGCGCCGCCGGATCGAGGCGCGTGCGGCGATCGCGCAAGTAGTCGCCGAGGAGATTGGCGGCGTTCGGTTTGCCGGTCTGGTCGAGCATGGCAGCCTATTAGTCATCATACCCTGATAAGATCACTACTTTACCCGGATATGCGCGTGACGAATAGTGCCTCTATCCCAACACGGAGGATTTCCATGCGCATCTTCGTTACCGGCGCTTCCGGCTTTGTCGGCTCTGCCGTCGTCGAGGACCTCATTGCCCACGGCCATCAGGTGCTCGGGCTCGCCCGCTCCGAGGCGGGCGCCGAAAAGGTCAAGGCACTCGGCGCCGACGTTCTTCGCGGCACGCTCGAAGATCTCGACTGCCTGCGCGAAGGCGCCGCGGGCGCCGACGGCGTCGCCCACCTCGGCTTCATCCACGACTTCTCCAAGTTCGCCGAGAACTGCGCCATCGACAAGGCGGCGATCGAGGCGATGGGTGCGGTCTTGGCCGGCTCTGGTAGGCCGCTGGTCGTCACCTCCGGCACCGGGCTGATGGCGCACGGCGAAACGGTGACGGAGGACACGCTGGCTCCGGCGTTTTCGCCCGTCCCGCGCGTCTCCGAGCAGACCGCGATGGCCTATCTCGACAAGGGCGTCAAGGCGATGGCGGTGCGGCT
>JARLIT010000249.1 GCA_031291575.1 Ancalomicrobiaceae bacterium | reverse complement strand
CTTCGTCCCCGTCCTCGCCTAGGTCCTTGGCGATGACCGGTTCCTTCAGCATGGCGTTGACCCGGTCGTCGTCCTCGTAGCGCGTGTCGAGGCGGAACGTGAGTTCGGCGGCAAACTTCAGGTTCACCCGCTTGGCCACCTGGCCCCGGAGCCATTTCTTGTTACGCTCGAGACCGGCGATGACCTTGTCCTGGCTCTTGCCGCCAAGCGGCATGACCAGGACCGTTGCCTGATGAAGGTCGGGCGACATGCGCACCTCCGGCACGGTGATGATGATCCCGTCGAGATCGGGATCGACCATGCGTCCTGAGGTGAAGATCTCGGCGATGGCGTGGCGGATGAGTTCACCGACGCGCAATTGCCGCTGGGAGGGGCCGGCGGCCCCAGAATCGAAGCGTGGCATGTGGGCATACCTGAAATGCGGCGCGGCGGGACTTGAACCCGGAGCAGCGCAGAAAGTGAACCGTCAAACCGGGTCCGCGTCATGCGGCCCGGAGCAATGCCGCCGGCCCGGGGTGTCCCGAGCCGGCCGGCGGTCCTGCATCAGAGCGACCGGGCGATGACCTCGACGCGATAGCATTCGATGGTGTCGCCGATGCGCATGTCTTGGTAGTTCTCGAAGGCCATGCCGCATTCGATGCCCGAAGCGACCTGGTTGACGTCGTCCTTGAAGCGCTTGAGCTGACTGAGCTTGCCTTCGTGGATGACGACGTTGTCGCGGATCAGGCGAACGCCAGCACCGCGCTCGACGATACCGTCGGTGATGAGACAGCCGGCGACCTTGCCGACCTTGGAGACCAGGAAGACCTCCAGGATGCGGGCGTTGCCGAGCATGGTCTCGCGCAGTTCCGGCGGCAGCATGCCGGACATCGCCGCCTTCACGTCATCGACGAGGTCGTAGATGATGTTGTAGTAGCGGATCTCGATCCCGTCGCGCTCCGAAGCCTCGCGCGCCTCCTTCGACGCTCTGACGTTGAAGCCGATGATCACGGCACTCGAGGCAGCGGCGAGCGAGATGTCGGATTCGGTGATGCCACCGACGCCGGCATGGATGATGCGAGCCCGGACCTCGTCGTTGCCGAGCTTCTCCAAGGCGCCGACGATGGCTTCCACCGAGCCCTGCACGTCGCCCTTGATGACGAGCACGAACTCCTTGCGCCCGGTCTCTTTCAGCTGCGACATCATCTCGGCGAGCGAGCCGCGGGCCGCCGAGCCACGCGCCTGGATCTTCTCCCGCTTCAGGCGACCGCGATAGTCGGAGACCTCGCGGGCCCGCGCATCGTTCTCGACCACGGCGAAACGGTCGCCGGCGTCTGGCGTATCCTGGAAGCCGAGCACTTCGACAGGCATCGACGGACCGGCTTCCTTGACCGCATCGCCCTTGTCGTCGATCAGCGCGCGGACGCGACCCCAGGCGCTGCCGGCAACGATGATGTCGCCGACCTTGAGGGTGCCACGCTGAACGAGCACGGTAGCCACCGGGCCGCGGCCCTTGTCGAGCTTGGCCTCGATGACCACGCCCTCGGCGCTGCGGTTCGGGTTGACCCGCAGTTCCAGCACTTCCGACTGCAACAGGATGGCTTCCAAGAGCTTGTCGAGGTTCAGCCGCTGCTTGGCCGAAACCTCGACCTCCAGCGTATCGCCGCCCATCGATTCCACCACGACCTCGTGTTGCAGAAGCGCGGTGCGGACGCGCTGCGGGTCAGCGTTCGGCTTATCGATCTTGTTGATCGCCACGATCATCGGCACGTTGGCGGCGCGGCAATGGTTGATCGCCTCGATCGTCGTCGGCATTACGCCGTCGTCGGCCGCCACGACCAGGATGACCACGTCGGTCGCCTTGGCGCCGCGCGATCGCATGGCGGTGAAGGCTTCGTGGCCGGGGGTGTCGATGAAGGTGATCTTCTGCCCGTGGATCTCGACCTGATAGGCGCCGATGTGCTGGGTGATGCCGCCGGCTTCGCCGGATGCGACATTCGCCTTGCGGATGGCGTCCAGCAGCGAGGTCTTGCCGTGGTCGACATGGCCCATGATGGTGACCACCGGCGGCCGGGAAACCAGCGTCTCCTCCGCGTCTGCGGCGGTGAACAGGCCTTCCTCGACGTCGGATTCGGCCACGCGCTTCACTGTGTGGCCCATCTCCTCGGCGATCAGCTGCGCCATGTCGGCATCGATCACGTCGTTGACCTTCAGCATCTGCCCCTGTTTCATCAGGAGCTTGATGACGTCGACGCCGCGTTCCGACATGCGGTTGGCGAGTTCCTGGATGGTGATCGTCTCCGGGAGGATCACTTCGCGCATGATCTTCTCACGCGGCTCGTTGGTCATCATCCGGCGCTGCTGACGCTGCACGCGGCGCTTGAAGGCGGCCACGGAACGACCACGACCCTCGCTGTCCTCGTCGACGGTCTGAGCAGTGACGACGGTGAGCTTGCCGCGCACCTTGTTGACATCTTCCTTGGCACGCGTCGGCGCCTTGACCGGAGCGACGGGCTTGCGCGCCACGGAGGAGACGCGGGCCGGACCACGCGGACGGTCCTCCTCCTCTTCCTCGCCACCAACCAGATTGGCCGGTTTGACGGAGAGCGGCGTCAGGCCCTTGGCCGGAGCGGGCTGGCCGGGTCTGGCCGGCGAACCGGGAGCGGCGCCCGGGGCGGCGGGGCCGCCGGCGACCGGCCG
>JARLIT010000248.1 GCA_031291575.1 Ancalomicrobiaceae bacterium | reverse complement strand
TGCCGAGGGCCAACGGGGCTCGATCGGGCTGTCGCTGGTGGAAATCGAGACGTTGGCCGGGCTCGTCGCGCGCATTGCGGCACGTGCCGAGCGTCCGGCCAGGCCAGTGAAGGAGGCGGAACGATAGCGATCGGCGCTCGGGGCCAGCAATCCAGCCGGGCGCGATGCGGGAAATCGACGGGGCGTTTCTTGCAGGGTTATTGGCGATGCGCCGGACAGATTGGAGCTGGTCGGGCCGGTGGCCTACGACGGGCGGGACTGGCCGGGCACAGTTTTGCCGGACTCGGTCGGCAGTGCGGATCAGGGCTCGCCGGCCAGAACGTTTTGTACGGGAAGAATGATATGCCATGCACTGCCTGGTCGATGGCAACGTTGGATCGAGTTGATGGCCGGTTGCGGTTGACGAGCGTTGGTTGGCGACTTGTTCATCCCGGTGTGCCACACCGGGGCTCGGACGCACCAGACGTCCGTCGGTGAATGCGGCTGTCCGCGCAGCCGCATTCGCGGATGGTTCGGCCCGCGGTCGGTGCGGGGCGGACCGGCGAGGCAAACGAAATAGCGCTGGCGCATTTTTCGTGACCATGATGTCGCCGCGCGGAGGTGTTTATGGTATCGAGCAACCGCGTACGCTCGTGTGCGCTCGCGATCGAGCTCTCTGAGAGATCTGACGATGGACTTTATCACTCTTCTCGATGGTATCGTGTTGGCCGTCATCCTGATTTCGGCGATCCTCGCGATGTATCGAGGATTCATTCGCGAGATTTTCTCGATCGCCTCCTGGGCGGCCGCGGCTGGCGCAGCGTATTTTCTCTACAAGCCGGTGCTGCCGATAGCCAAACAATACATCAACAATGATTACGTCGCGCTCGGTGTAACCGTAGGCGTGATCTTTCTCGCGGTACTGATCGTGGTGAGCTACATCACCATGAAGATTTCCGACTTCGTTCTCGATTCGTCGTTCGGCGCGCTCGACCGCTCCGCCGGCTTCCTGTTCGGCGCGGCACGTGGGCTTCTCCTCCTCGTCGTAGCCATGATGTTCTTCAACTGGTTCGTACCCGAGGGACAGCAGCCGAAATGGGTTTCGGCATCGAAGTCGAAGCCGGTGCTGAAATATCTCGGTGACAAGCTGGAAGCGGCCCTGCCGCCCGACCTCGCCGAGACCGTCCTCGCCAAGATCCGCAAGAAAGGCCCGGACAGCACGGTGCCCCAGGAGCCCGGCACAGAGCAGAGCCCGCTGCCGCCGCAGCAGCGCTCGGAGGCCCAGCCGACCTATCGGACGACTCAGCAGAAGTCTCTCGACCAACTGATCACCGGCAGCGCCCGCACTCCCTGACGCGCGGCCCTTCACAAAGTCGCTGCGGCCGCCTATCTCGGCCGCTGAAGCTGCTTATAAGGAGACGCAGGCGTTGACAGAAGTCATGGCCGGACGGCCGTTCGATGTGGACGATCATTTCCACGAGGAATGCGGCGTCTTCGGCGTATTCGGGCACCCGCAAGCCGCCGCGCTCACGGCGCTTGGGCTGCACGCCCTGCAGCATCGCGGTCAGGAGGCGGCCGGCATCGTCACCTTCGACGGCCAGCAATTCCACGTCGAGCGTCACCTTGGTCTCGTCGGCGACAATTTTGGCAAGGCTGGCCCTGTCGACCGGCTCGCCGGTACGCGCGCTATCGGGCATAACCGCTATGCGACGACGGGCGGCCAGATCCTGCGCAACGTCCAGCCGATGTTCGCCGAGTTTCACGGCGGCGGCTTTGCCGTCGCCCACAATGGCAATCTCACCAATGCGCTGACGCTGCAGCGCGAGCTGCAGAAGCGCGGTTCGATCTTTCAGTCCACGTCCGATACCGAGACGGTCATCCACCTTACCGCGACCTCGCAGCAGGCCAACCTCGTCGAGCGCTTCATCGATGCGCTGCGGCGTGTCGAGGGCGCCTATGCCTTCGTTGCCCTTTCGGAAAAGAAGCTGATTGGTGTGCGCGATCCGCTCGGCGTCCGCCCGCTTATTCTCGGCGCGGTCGACGGAGCACCGGTGCTCGCCTCGGAGACGGTGGCGCTCGATATCATCGGCGGCAGCGTCATCCGCGAGATTGATCCGGGCGAAATGGTGATCATCACCGAGGAGGGCATCGAATCGCTCAGGCCCTTCCAGCCCGCCAATTCGCGCTTCTGCATCTTCGAATACGTGTATTTCGCCCGGCCCGATTCGCTCATCGGCGGCACGAGCGTCTATACCGTCCGCAAGCGCATCGGGGCCGAATTGGCGCGGGAGGCGCCGGCGCCGGCTGACGTCGTCATCCCGGTGCCCGATTCCGGCACGCCGGCGGCGATGGGCTATGCGGAAGTGTCCGGACTTCCCTTCGATCTCGGCATCATCCGCAACCATTACGTCGGCCGCACCTTCATTCAGCCGACCGACGCCATCCGCCACATGGGCGTGAAGCTGAAACACAATCCTAACCGGGCGGTGATCGAGGGCAAGCGGGTCGTTCTTGTCGACGACTCAATCGTGCGTGGCACGACTTCGCAGAAGATCGTTCAGATGGTCCGCGACGCCGGAGCGACCGAGGTGCACATGCGGATCGCCTCGCCGCCGACCACCGACCCCTGCTTCTACGGTGTCGACACGCCGGAGAAGGCAAAGCTGATCGCCTCGCGTATGTCGGTCGCGGAACTCGGCCGCTATATCAACGTCGACAGTCTGGCATTCCTGTCGATCGATGGGCTGTACCGTGCCGTCGGCAGTCCCAGCCGCGACAACCAGGCCCCGCACTATTGCGATGCCTGCTTCACCGGCGAGTATCCGACCCCGCTGACCGACCGGTCGCGCGCTTCGACGCTGAGCCGTATCGATCTGGTTTCCGAGGCCGAGGGATGACGACGATCGAATCGACGCGGTCCGCCGCAGATGCGGCGTTCGCCGGCACCGTTGCGGTCGTCACCGGTGCCTCGCGCGGCATCGGCTATACCGTCGCACGCGAATTGGCACGGGCCGGAAGCCACGTGGTGGCACTTGCCCGCACGCAGGGCGGGCTCGAGGAACTAGACGACGAGGTTCGCGGCTTCGGCGGCGGCGCAACGCTGGTCCCGATCGACCTTAGGGATTTTGACGCGCTCGATCGGCTCGGCGCTGCCCTCTTCGAGCGATGGGGGCGGGTCGACATGCTGGTCGGCAATGCCGGCGTGCTCGGCCCAATCTCGCCCGTCGGACATGTGGCGCCGAAGGATTGGGACGAGGTCATGGCGGTCAATGTCACCGCCAACTGGCGCCTGATCCGCTCGCTCGATCCGCTGCTCAGGGCATCGCCGGCCGGGCGCGCCCTGTTCATCACGTCGGGCGCCGTTCTGAAGCGGCGGGCCTTCTGGGGGCCCTATTCGGTGTCGAAGGCGGCGCTCGAGGCGCTCGTCGTCACCTATGCCAGAGAAGTTGCGATCAGCCCGGTCAAGGTCAATCTCTTCAATCCCGGCCCGATCCGCACCGCCATGCGTGCCAGGGCCTTGCCCGGCGAGGATCCGGATACGCTGCAGCGTGCGGAGGTGCTGGTCCCCGACATCTTCGCCGCGCTGTCGCCCGCCCTCAGTGAAACCGGGCGGGTCTACGATTTCCCGACCAAGTGCTGGCGCGACTGAGCGCTGGTCGAACGCATCGACCGATCGTCCCGGCTATCCCGTGCGAAACCATGCTGCCGCAAGCGCCGCATTCCGCTTCCCGCCTGCCCTGATCTTCGCCGATCTCTCAGGGAGAAGCGCCGGTCCGGCAGCCGATCAGGCCAAGGCAGCCTCAGCGGGCGTTCTTGTCGTGGTAGGGGTTCTCGCTGCCGGCTCTGAGGCTCAGGCGGATGGGGATGCCGGCGAGGCCAAAACGCTCGCGAACGTCGTTGACGAGATAGCGGACATAGGCCTCCGGCACGGCCTCAGGGCGCGAGCAGAAGACGATGATGTGCGGCGGGCGCGACTTCGCCTGGGTCGCATAGCGGATCTTAATGCGGCGACCCGACACAGCCGGCGGAGGATGCCGATCGATGACGGTCGCCAGCCAGCGATTCAGCTGCGCCGTCGAGATGCGCTGGTTCCACAGCTTGTCCGCCGCGACGGCGGCCTCCATCAGCTTGTCGAGCCCCTCGCCCATCAAACCGGACATGCGCACCATGGTCACGCCGCGGATCTGCGGCAGCAGTCGCTCGCATTCCACCCGCAGGTCGGCCCAGGTCTTGGAAGTGTCCTCGACCAGATCCCATTTGTTGACGCCGATGACGATGGCGCGGCCTTCATTGGCGATGAGATCGGCGATGTGCAGATCCTGCTTCTCAAGCGGCTGGGTGGCATCGATCAGCAGCACCACCACCTCGGCGAAACGGATGGCGCGCAACGCGTCGGCGACGGAGAGCTTTTCCAGCTTCTCCTGCACGCGCGCCTTGCGCCGCATGCCGGCCGTATCGAACAATTTGACAGGCCGCCCCCGCCATTCCCAATCGACGGAGATGGAATCGCGGGTGATCCCGGCCTCCGGACCGGTCAGCAACCGCTCCTCGTCGATCATGCGGTTGATCAGCGTCGACTTGCCGGCGTTCGGCCGGCCGACGATGCAGATCCGGAGCGGCCGCACCGGGCGGTCCGCTCCGCTCTCGCCGTCATCGAGCGCCTCGTCCGCCTCGTCAGATAGCCCGGTCGCCTCGTCGGTCTCCGGCGGTTCGTCGACGAAGGGAAGCAGCGCGCCGTAGAGATCGGCCATGCCTTCGCCATGCTCGGCGGAAATCGGCACGGGATCGCCGACGCCGAGGGAATAGGCTTCGAGCGCTCCGTCCGACCCGAGCCGTCCTTCGGCCTTGTTGGCGACCAGGATCACCGGCCTGCCGGAGCGGCGGATGAGTTCGGCGAAGTGCGCATCCGCCGGAATCGGGCCAGAGCGCGCGTCGATGAGGAACAGCACGACGTCGGCCGAGCGGATCGCTTCCTCGGTCTGGCTACGCATGCGGCCAGTGAGGCTCTCGTCGCCCGATTCTTCGAGACCTGCCGTGTCGACCGCGGTGAAGCTCAGGTCGCCCAGCCGCGCCTCGCCTTCGCGCCGGTCACGCGTCACCCCCGGCGTGTCGTCGACCAGCGCCAAGCGCTTGCCGACAAGCCGGTTGAAGAGGGTCGATTTTCCGACATTCGGTCGGCCGACGAGGGCAACGGTTGCTGGCATGAACGTCAATCGTAGGCCGAGAGGGAGCCGGTGGCCGAGAGCGTCACCAGATGACCGTTGGCGACGATCGGCGCCGATACGCGCAATTCGTTGCCTTCGTCCTTGGTGAGCGTCACGCGGCCCAAGGCCGGATCGACGGCGATGAGTCCGCCTTCATTCGACACCAGCCAGAGCGCCCCACCAGCCAGCAGCGGGCCGGCCCAATGCGTCGCCTTGTGCTTCGTCCGAGTGACGGGCAGATGGGTTGACCAGATGACCTCTCCGGTCTTGCGTTCGATCGCGATGAGGTTGTCGTCGAGGTCGACGATGAAGACGGTGTTACCGGCAACGGCGGGTGTATGCGCCGAACCGATATTGATATCCCAAATCTTCAGGCCGGTCTTCAGATTGAAGGCCGCGGTGCGACTGCCAATGCCCGTGGCATAGACGACACCGTCGTCGATAACCGGGCTGGCGGTGATGTCGGCAAGGCCGGTGATGGCGAAGTTGCGACTGGCGCGAGCCATCTGTTCCGACCACACGCCGTTGCCGGTCTTGATGTCGATGGCATCGAGTTCGCCGGAGGAGAAGGGCACCACGACGATGCCACCGGAGACGGCAGGATTGGCTGCGCCGAGCAGGCCACCAACCTCGGGCACGCCGCGGAAATTCCAGACGTCGCTGCCGTCGGCGGTATTCAGCGCGAACAGGACGTTGCCCTCGGACACGAGATAGAGCTTGCCGTCGGCCACCGTCGGCGAGCCGCGACCGGGCTTGTCGAGCTTCTTTTGCCAGAGCACCGCGCCGGTGGCCGCATCAAGGGCGGCAACCACGCCGTAGCCGGTCGAGACATAGACATGCGGACCGTCGGAAGCGACACCCCCGCCCGGTGCGATCGCATTGATGCCCTCGGGCCTGAGGCTGACTTTCCAGATCCGGCCGCCGCTGTCGGCGCTGTGCGCCGACACATTGCCGTTCGGATCGTAGACGAAGATGCGTCCGTCGGCAGCAACGGGCCGCGCCGAGACACGCACGCTGTCGCGGCTCCAGTCGGCGGCGCCGACGTCGCCGGCATTGGCAGCCCAGATGCGCGTGCCCGACGTGCTGTTGAGTGCGGCATTGCCGGGATTGTTGCCGATCGGGCCGGCAGCCTGTCCCCAGTTGCCGATGGAGCGAGCCGGCGAGATGGCGACCGTCTTGCCCTTCGTCACCTGGGTCGTGGTCGTTTCGTCGAGCACAGCGTGGCGATCGCCTGGCAGCTTCTTCTTGCTATCGCCGAACGGGTTGACCGAGGCGATCGCATCCTGGAAATCGTCGGTGGACGTGCATGCGCCGAGCGCCAGAAGCACGAGAAGACCGGCGATCGGGCGCAGGGCGACCGACCAGCTGCGGCGTCTGTGGAGTGCAGTCATAGCAGGCGCAATCGACATCATTCGGCCTTCGTTGCCGGGGGAACGGGAGCGGCCGGGGCGGCCGGTTCCGGAGTCTGGGCCGTCGGCGCGGGGGCCGTCGCGGCAGGGACTTCGGGCGCGCTCGGGGTGGCGGGCGTCGCGTCGGGCGCGGCTGCAGCACTCGGGGCGGCAGGTGTCGCGTCGGGTGCGGCTGGAGCGCTCGGGGCGGCAGGTGTCGCGGCCGGAGCCGACTTCTTGCTCGCCGAGGCGATCAGCGCGGAGAGAACAGTGGTGCGGCGGCTGATATCCGGAGGCGTTTCCTGGTCGCTCTCGATCTCGCCGAGAACCTTCTTGGCCGCCTCGATGTCGCCAGCCTTCCAGGCGGCAACGGCGCTGATCTCGCGGGCCGCATGGCGCCACGGATTGCCCGAGGTGAGGAAGGGGGCGATGCGGCGTTCGACAGTCGGCCGATCCTCCAGATCGAGCGCCAGATAGGCGGCCCGAAGCGCGGCGATCCCCTGTAGAGCCGACGGGACCGCCTTGTCCTTGGCGACGACATCAAAGGCGGCGAGCGCGCCGGGCTGATCGCCGGCAAGGCTCAACTCGCCGGCGGCCCGCAGCCGGGCGATCGGAGCATAGCCGCTCGATTCCTTGGCGAGCACATCGAGCGCCGCCTCGGCGGCCTTGCTGTCCCCCTTGTCGGAGAGTTCGAGGGCGGCAAGATATTTGTCGCCGGCGGCCCGGGCGACCCGGTCCTGCCAGTATTCCCAGCCGCGCCATCCGGCAACGACGACGACGATCAGAACCGCGACCGCGATGACCAGACCGCTGTATTTATCCCAGAGCTTGCGCAACTGATCGCTGCGCAGTTCCTCATCGACTTCGTTGAAGATATCCGCCATCGATTCCCGCCCGTAAGGGGCCTCCGTCTTGCCGTCGTCCGCCCGAGGTATGGCGCGGGGACAAGCCTTGCCGCTATTTCGCCCGCGACGTCAACCCTGTCGCGGTTTTGCCGAGGGCCGGCACCTTACCGGTTCGCCTGTCGGGCCGCAAACAGCGGCCACGGGCTGGCTCAGTCGTGCTCGTTGACAGCCAATTGGCCCGATTTCGTGGCAGCCGCCTTACATCGGAGCGAAAGGCGAAACCCCGATCAGGATCTGATGGCCGCGCCACAGCATCAGAGCGTAGAGCACGAGCCCGCCGACGAGCGCCACCCAGTCGCCGGTGGTGAAGCCCGCAACCGGCGCCGGGTTGGGCGCACCGCGCCGCTTTAGCGAGATGCGATCGAGGATGCCCCAGAGGAGGAACCCGCCGAACAGGAACGCATCCATGAGCGTGCCGTTCACGAGCAGATGGGCGAGGGCCCACAGCTTCACCGCGGTGATCATCGGATGCTTGACGACCGCGCGGATGCGGCCCGGCACATAGGCGGCGATCAACAGCGGGAAGACCGGCAGAAGGAGGAGGAACGCGACGTGGCGCAGCCATGTCGGCGGCGTCCACAGCACCGGAACCCCGGAGGCACGCGCCGCGCCGACGCCCCAGACGATGAGGACAAGGCCGACGAGCGAGAGGATGCCGGCAATGGCCTTGGTGCCGGTTTCGCCGAAGCGGCCGGCCACCGCGGCCCGCCCTCCAGGCACGATCGACAGGCTGTGGGCGGCGAAAAAGATCACGAGACCAGCGATGAGGATCAGCATGGCGGATAACCTCCCGGCGACGGGCAGTCGCAGTCGCCTTCTGTCGCACTCCGTCGCGCCGGCCGCAAGGGCGGCAGCGAACGAACGCCGCTCTCAGCCGATGCGGGCGGCCGCGTAGCGTTCGGCTTCCGCCAGATCTTCCGGCGTATTGATGTTGAAAAACGGGTCGGGCTCGCCGGAAAATGCCACCTCCGCGACCGCGGACTGCCGCAGCCAGCCCAGGACGCGACGGGCAGCGCCCGAGACGAGATCGGCTTCCAGTCGGTCGGCCACACCGACCGGCACCAGCGCCACCACGGGATGCACGCCGCTGGCCGACGTGGCGAGCGCAATCTCGGCCCCAGTCCGGTCCAACGCTGCGGCAAACCGCTCGGCCAGATCGGTGGGCAGGAACGGGGTGTCGGCGGCAGCCGTCAGCACATGGCTGACGGCGGGGGTGGCTGTCGCGGCGTAGCGCAGACCAGCGAGCAGCCCGGCCAGCGGTCCCGGCTGGTCTGGCAGCGTGTCGGCGACGACCGGAAACGGCAAGCCGGCAAAGCGGGCCGGATCGCCATTGGCGTTGAGGATCAATCGCCAGACCTGGGGCTTCAGCCGCTCGGCGACATGATCGATGAGCGTGCGGCCCGCGAGCAGTCTGAGGCCCTTGTCGCCACCGCCCAGCCGCAGCGACTGGCCGCCGGCGAGAATGACGCCGAGGATCGCGGCCGGACCGAGCGGGCCGCTCACGGCTTCTCCAGCCGGGCAATGAGGCTCGAGGTATCCCAGCGCCGGCCGCCCGCTTCCTGCACGTCACCGTAGAACTGGTCGACGAGCGCGGTGACCGGCAGATGCGCGCCGTTGCGGTCAGCCTCGTCGAGGCAGATAGCCAAGTCCTTGCGCATCCAGTCGACGGCGAAGCCGAAGTCGAACTTGCCCGCAGCCATGGTGAGCGCGCGGTTCTCCATCTGCCAGGACTGCGCCGCCCCCTTGGAGATCGTATCGATCACCGCCTCGACGTCGAGGCCGGCCCGCTTGGCGAAATGCACGCCCTCGGCGAGCGCCTCGACGAGACCGGCGATGCAGATCTGGTTGACCATCTTGGTCAGCTGCCCGGCGCCCGAGGGACCGAGCAGGCGGATCATGCGGGCGTACGAGCGGATCACCGGTTCGGCGGTGGCATAGGGCTCGGCATCGCCGCCGACCATCACCGTCAGGACGCCGTTCTCGGCACCGGCCTGGCCGCCGGAGACCGGCGCATCGAGGAATTGCAGGCCATGTCCAGTCGCGACCGAGTAGAGATCTCGCGCTACGCTGGCGGAGGCCGTGGTGTGGTCAACGAAGATCGCGCCAGCCTTCATGGCAGCAAAGGCACCGGCCGGCCCGAGCGTCACATGCCGCAAGTCGTCGTCATTGCCGACGCAGGAAAAGACCAAGTCCGCCCCTTTCACCGCGGCGGCCGGCGTCAGGCCGAGAGCGCCGCCGTGGGCCGCGACCCAAGCCTCGGCCTTTTCGGTGGTGCGATTGTAGACGGTCACCTGATGGCCGCCGCGCGTCGCCAGATGTCGCGCCATCGGGGCGCCCATCACGCCCAGGCCGAGGAATGCCACTTTCGCCATGTTCGCCTCTTCGAGATATCGTCGCGGTCGGAGCGACCGCGCTGACCGCCGGTCTTCGCCGACCCGGCTGGGATTTATCCGATCGATGCCCGCCTGTCAGCCGTCCTCGAACGGCCGACGGCTCAATAGAGGGCAAAGGGCAGGAAACGCGCGTTCAGCCGCTCGAAGCTGCCGTCGCGCAAGATGTCGGCGAGCGCCTTGTTGAGGGCGAGGCGCAGGTCGTTGTCCTCGCGGCGAATGGCGATGGCCGTACCGTCGCCGAAATACTTCGCGCCCTTGACGTCGTTGCCGATGAAGCGGCAGCAGGCGTGGCCGCGGCCCTTGTCGACCCATTGATAAAGCGCCACCGGATCGGCGAGAACGGCATCGAGCCGACCGGCCGCCAGTTGCCCGGTGACATCGTCGGCGGCGACATAGAGCTTCACGTTGACGCCCTTCGGCGCGTAGACCTCGTTGAGGTACGTCGCATAGGCGGTTCCTAGCTGGGCACCGACGACGCGGCCCTTCAACGCTTCGGGACTCGCCTCCGTCACCACACTCGAGCGCGAGGCGACGAAGCGGGGAGAGAGCGCATAGGTGCGGTCGGTGAAGTCGACACGCTTGCGGCGCTCCTCGGTCACGGTGAGACCGGCGACGGCATCGATTTTCTTGGCAAGGAGTTCGGAGATCTGCGCCTCACCGTCGAGATGGACGAACTCGCAGGCCGCGTGCAGTCGTTCGCACAGCGCCCGCGCCAGTTCGACGTCGAAGCCCTGAAGATCGCCCTTGGCATCGCGATAGTTGAGCGGCGGACGGATGCCTTCGACCGCAAAGCGGATCAGCTTCCACTCGCGCTCCTTCGGCGCCGGCGCCGCCAATCCGGCACCGACCGAAATGAGGCACAGGGCCGCGGCAACGAGCATTCGCATCATGTCGGTCTATCCCTCGTCGCCAGGGCCCGACCGATCCGTCAGGTCAGACTCTTGTCGGTGACTTTCTCGACCGCAACGTATCCCAGCGGCAGCGCCGTTGTATACTTGATCTGCTCCATGGCGAAGGAGGAGGACACGTCGGAAATGTCGATCTTGGCGATGAGGCGCTTGTAGAAGGCGTCGTAAGCCTCGATGTCGGAGACGACGACGCGCAGCAGATAGTCGACCTGCCCCGCCATGCGGTAGAACTCGACCACTTCGGGCAACTGCGACACGATCTCGGCGAAGCGCTTCAGCCAATCCTCCGAGTGCTGGCTGGTGGTGACGGCGACGAAGGCCGTGACCTTGGCGTTCACCTGCCGGGGATCGAGCACGGCGACACGGCGCATGATGACGCCGTCCTCCTCGAGCTTCTGGATACGACGCCAGCACGGCGTGGTCGACAGTCCGACCCGCCTGCCGATCTCGGCCACGGGAACGGTGCAGTCCTCCTGCAGAATTTGCAGAATCTTGCGATCAATGCGGTCGATCATGTCGCGGCCCCCGGGCGCGGACGCTTGTTCGTTGCGCAAGCGCCGATGGTTTGTGGAATTTCATTCTATCAGACCGCCGAGAATGCCGGCTGATTTGCAACTATTTTGCACATTTCCGGCATATTGGCAAATTCATTCGAAAAATCGGTCAATAATCCATCAATCGCGCAATCTCGTTCCTCAATACCGGCAGGACGTCGGCCTCGAACCAGGGATTGCGGTTCAGCCAGCCCGTGTTGCGCCAGGACGGGTGCGGCAGCGGCAGAACGCGGGGAGAGCGCGGCTCCGCCCAGATGCGGCGCCAACCGGCGACCGTCGAGGTCAAATCCCGGACGTCGGTGCCGAGGTGCCAGCGCTGGGCATAGAGCCCGATGGCCAGCACAAGTTCGATGTTCGGCATCAGCGCCAGCAGCTTCGCCCGCCAGGCCGGGGCGCATTCGGGCCTTGGCGGCAAATCGCCGCCTTTGGCATCCTGTCCGGGAAAGCAGAAGCCCATCGGCAGGATGGCGACGCGGGCCTCGTCGTAGAAGACCTCCGGAGCGACGCCGAGCCATTGGCGCAGCCGGTCGCCCGAGGGATCGGTGAAGGGAATGCCGCTCAGATGCACCTTGGTGCCCGGCGCCTGGCCGGCAATCAGGACCCTCGCCGTCGACGACGGGCGGATGACCGGACGCGGCGCATGCGGCAGCGGACGTTTCAGCGGCTCATCGACGCAGATGCGGCATGCCCGCACGCTGGCGGCGAGCATGGCGAGAGGTTCGTCGGTCGAAGGCATGGCTCAGCGGCTCGTCAGCTAAGGTTACGTCAACCAATCCAAGCGATTAACCTAATCCGCCAATGGTTAATTAAGGGGGGCCGGCCTAGGCTCCAATGGTCAACGGGCAGTTGATCGTGCTGCAAAAAGCACCGTCGGACCGATTTCACCGGCCCACGACCGGGCTACAGGCTACGACGACGCGGCTGGCGGCAATGGCTCGAGGACAAGGGGCCGAGGCTGCCGTTCTGAGCTTTGGGGTGGGGCATCTGCATGAGCGAGCGCAAGAGCGCTGCCGGCGCCACAGGGAAGGTCCTCAAGAAACGCGCGGTCGGCCGGCAGCGCGACGTCTCGCGCACGGTCAAGACGTTGCGCGAGCAGCTGACCTCCACCGACGGCGTGCCGCTGCCCTTTCAGTACGAACTCCTCATCAACCACGCCCGCAGCCAATTTTCCGCTGCCTATGTGCGCCCGCTTCTGGTCGCACTGATGGCGGTGGCGGCGGTGCTGTGGACCAACCGCATGCTCATCGCGGTCTGGGCGCTGGTCGTCATCTCGGCGCATGTGACCAGCCTGTTCTTCTACAAACGGCTGATCCGTGCCAAGCAGGCCGACATCTCGGTCGCGGGCTGGCGCAGCCGGCTGATCTTTCTCGACTTCGTCACCGGCCTGACGCTCGGCCTGCTATTCGTGCTGCCGTCGGATCCCAATGTGGCGACCGACGTGTTCCAGTTCTCCGCGATGCTGATCCTCATCGCGGTCACCTCGATGCTGTCTTCGAACGTGCCGGGCGCGATGATCGCCGGCACCATGCCGATCACGCTCACGGTCGCCATCACGTTCGCCCTGAAGTCGATCAGCCATCCGCAGACCGCCGACCATCTGTTGGTGCTCGCCGGCATGGCGACGACGGTCGAAGTGTTCTTCATTCTGCTCGGCTACCGGCTCTATCAGGCCAACCTGATGCAGATCGAAGCCAAGGCGGAGAAGGACGAACTGATCATTGAGCTCGAAGAGGCCAACAACATCTCGGACGAGAGCCGACAACGGGCGGAAGAGGCCAATCTGGCCAAGAGCCGGTTCCTGGCCACCATGAGCCACGAACTGAGGACGCCGTTGAACGCCATCCTCGGGTTTTCCGAAGTGATGCAGAACGAACTCCTGGGGCCGCTCGACAATGCCACCTACAAGGGCTACGTCGCCGATATCCACGAGTCAGGCCGGCACCTTCTCAATCTCATCAACGAGATCCTCGACCTCTCGCGCATCGAGGCGGGGCGCCACGCGCTCAACGAAGAAGCGGTGACGCTGCCCTACATCGTCGAGGACTGCGCGCACATGATGAACCTCAGGGCGCGCAACAAGGGCGTGATCCTCGTCGAGCAGTACGAGGAGAACATGCCGAAGATCTGGGCTGACGAGCGCGCCGTGCGTCAGGTCACGCTCAATCTGATGTCGAATGCGGTGAAATTCACCCCCGCCGGCGGCACGATCACCACCAAGGTCGGCTGGACTGCGGGCGGTGGCCAATACGTCTCGGTCAAGGACACAGGGCCTGGCATCGCCGACGAAGAAATTCCGATCGTGCTGTCGGCCTTCGGCCAGGGCCAGGCGGCGATCAAATCGGCCGAACAGGGCACTGGCCTCGGCCTCTCCATCGTACAGGCGCTGGTCGCCATGCACGGCGGTACGTTCGATTTGAAATCGAAGCTCGGCCAGGGCACCGAAGTGACCTTCACCATCCCCAAGACTCGGGTGATGGAGGTCATGCCGGCCATCAACGAACGGACGCGGCGGCGGCCCGACGCGCCCACAACCCTTCCCGTCGCCTCCCGCCAAATGCTCCAAGACATGCAGCGGCAGGCGAGCAAACGCGCCTGAGGACGTCTCAGGCAGTCCCGCGGCAAGAACACGTCTGCCCTGGCAGGTTAGCGCCAGTTTCGTCGTTCTCTTGCCGTCTTGACTCGGTATCGTCGATCATTCGAGTCACCAGCAAAAGAGGAGAACATCCATGTCGTTCCGTCGCATCCTCATCGCTACCGCTGCAGCTGCCGCTCTCGCCACCGCCGTCGCTCAGCCGGCATCGGCCGCGTATCACCACGACGCCATTGTCGGCGGACAGTGGGCCGTGATCGGCGTCGGCGCCGCCGCCGCCAGCATCATCCTCAACGGTATCGTCGTTTCGAGCACGCAGTGTCGCGAAATGACTTCGGAAGAAGCCATGACCGCTGCCATTCCGATTGTCGGGTGGGTGATCAACTCGACCCGTCCGGCGAACAACAAGTGCCCGCAGCACTGAGCGGACCAGCCGACTATAGACGAGACAGCGACGCCCGGCACAGCCGGGCGTTGCCATTTGTGCCAAGCCCTGCGCGCCGTGCCGCAGCGGACGTGATGAATTGACAGCTGTCAGCCCTTGTCGCTGACGGCTCCAGACCCGGGCGTCAGCCCTTATCGCTGACGCCGGCCTCACCAAAGGTGGCCATGCCGGCATGGGTCGCGGCGGCTGCCCGGACGATGCCGGCGGCGATCGCCGCCCCGGTCCCCTCGCCGAGCCGCATGCCGAGATCGAGCAGCGGCTTCTTGCCCAGGGTCGCCAATGCGCGGGCGTGCGCCGGTTCGGCCGAGACATGGGCGAACAGGCAATGGTCGATGGCGTCAGGGCGCGCCGCATAGACGACGGCGGCCGCCGCGGTGCAGACGTAGCCATCGACGATCACCGGGATCTTGCGGTGACGGGCGCCGATGATGGCCCCGGCCATGGCGGCGATTTCGCGCCCGCCCAGACGCCGCAACACCTCGAAGGCATCGTCAAGCCTGCCGCCGTTGACCCGCACCGCTTCGGCGACCATCGCCGCCTTGTGGGCGAGCGCCGGGCCGACGACGCCGGTGCCCGGCCCGACCCATTCGGCAGCTTCGCCACCGAACAGGCCCATGTAGACGGCGGCAGCGACCGCGGTATTGGCGATGCCCATCTCGCCGATGCACAGCAGGTCGGGCTCGCTGGAGAGCGCTTCCATGCCGTAGGCCATGGTCGCAGCGCAGGCCTGCGGCTCGAACGCCGGGCCCTCCGAGATGTCGGCGGTTGGGAAGTCGAGCGCCAACTCGAACACCTTCAGCCCGATGTCGTAGGTTTTGCACAGTTGGTTGATGGCGGCACCGCCATTGGCGAAATTGGCAACCATCTGTTTCGTCACATCGGCCGGAAAGGCCGAAACGCCCTTGGCTGCGATGCCGTGGTTGGCGGCGAAGACGGCCATCAGCGGTTTGTCGACCGTCGGGCGTGACTTGCCCTGCCATGCGGCCAGCCATTCGACCAGGGACTCGAGCCGACCGAGCGAGCCCGGCGGCTTGGTCAATTGCGCGTCGCGCGCACGCACTGCCGCGACCGCCTCGAGATCCGGGCCCGGCATCAGATTGACGAGGTCGCGAAAGTCATCGAAAGGATTCTCTGGGAGGGCGGTCATGGAGTCTCTCTGCTAGCTGCTGCGGCGGTCTAGGCTGCGCAGTCGATGCGAGCAAGCCCTTTTATTGCGCCGTCACGCCGTTTCAAACACGGCGGCGCGATGCCGCACAGAGACGCCGACAGGCGTGGAGGCAGACAACTCATGCAAGGCCCTTCCGACCGGACCACCCCGGCGCTGGCCGTCCGACTCACCGGCGAAACGCTGGCGATGGTGCGATTCTATTCGCGGCTGCCCCTCCCCTCGCTCGGAGCGATCGACGATCCGGCCGCCCCGCCCGCCTTCGCCACCGCCTGCCGGATGCTGCCGCTCGCGGCGATCGTCATCGCACTGCCGGCAGCAGCCGTGATCGCCGGCCTCGGGCTGACCGCGCTGCCGCCTTTCGCCGTGGCCGGCATCGCCGTCGCCGTCGCCGCAGCGACAACCGGCGCCCTGCACGAGGACGGGCTCGCCGATGTCGCCGACGGGTTCGGCGGCGGGCGCACGCGCGAGCGCAAGCTCGAGATCATGAAGGACAGCCGCCTCGGCGCCTATGGCACGATCGCGCTGGTGCTTGCTCTCGTCATTCGCTCGAGCCTGCTGGCCGGCCTTCTGTTGCGCTCGCCGCTCGCCGCCGCACTCGGGCTCATCGCCGCCGCCGTCGCCTCGCGGGTGGCCTCGCTTGCGGTGTTTGCCCTGCTGCCAACGGCCCGGCCCGATGGGGTTGCCGGGCGCGTCGGGCGGCCGACACCGGGATCGACGGCGACCGCGGTGGTGCTCGGTCTCGTCATCGTGGCAGTCGGCGCAGGGCTCTCGCTCGGAGCCGGTCCTGCCGCAGCAGCCGTCGCGATCTCCGCCGCCGCCGCGTTCGCGCTCGCCCGGCTGGCACTTGCCCAGATCGGCGGCCAGACCGGCGACGTCATCGGCGCGGCCCAGCAACTCTGCGAGCTCGGATTCCTGATCGGCTTGTCGCTCTGGTGACGCACGGCGCCAGGCGTGCTTGCCCGGCAGGGTTTTGCCCCCATCTTAAGCGGCACGAAACGCATTTCAGCCGACCCTATTCTTCGCCACTCCGGCGCCGCCATCGGACGAACCCATGGATTCCTCTTCCGACACGACCGCGAATTTCCTCTATTTCGGTGTCATCCTGCTGGCGGTCCTCTCCACGGTGGCCGCGACCTACCGCCACCGCATCCGCCAGGGCCTCAGGCATTTCGTCATCTGGGTCGGCATCGTCCTGGTGCTTGTCGCCGGCTATGCCTATCGATCGGATGTGACGGCGGTCGGCCGACGCACGCTGGCAGCCCTGGTGCCGGGAATGGCGGTCTCGACCGGCGAGGCGGGCGAGGTCGCCGTGGTGCGCGGCTCCGATGGGCATTTCCATGTGCGCGCCCGCGTCAACGCCGCCACGCTCGACCTGATGGTCGACACGGGGGCGAGCAGCGTCGTGCTGACGTACGGCGATGCGCTCGACGCCGGCCTCAATCCGGACGCGCTGAGCTTCACGGCACAAGTCTCCACCGCCAACGGCGTGACCTCGGCCGCGCCGGTCACGCTCGATCGCCTGACGATCGGCGACATTCAACTCGCCCGCATACCGGCGCTGATCGCCCGGCCGGGCGCGCTGACGACCAGCCTCCTCGGCAATTCCGTGCTGAACCGCCTGACGTCCTTCACCATCGAGGGTGACCGTCTGGTCATGAGGCAGTAGCGGCAAGCCTTGGTTCGCTGTCGGCGGCGGCATCCCACGCGCGCTTGGCATCGGCTGCAGCGACGACGGCGGCACGCGCCTGCCGCACGACCTCCAGCCCGGCACCGGGGTGGCAGGCCTCCACCGTCAGGATCCGTCGCCAGGCCTTGGCGCCGGGACGGCCGGTGAACAGTCCGAGGATGTGGCGCGTCACCGCGGGAAGTCGGCCGCCGGCGGCGAGATGGTCGGCGACGTACGGCTCCAGCCGGTCGACCACGTCGAACGGATCGGCATCGGGGCCGACTTCGCCGAAGATGCGGCGGTCGACTTCTGCCAGAAGCGCCGGTGTCTCATAGGCCGCGCGGCCGAGCATGACGCCATCGAGCGCCGGACCATCGGCATCGGGGAGGAGCAGCCGCTCGGCCTGATCGAGATCGGCGATGCCGCCGTTGATGATGATCGGCAACGCCGGATAGGCCGCCTTCAGCCGCCGGACGATCGCGTAGTCGAGCGGCGGCACTGTGCGGTTTTCCTTCGGCGACAGGCCCTTCAGCCAGGCCTTGCGGGCATGCACGATCACCCGGTCGACGCCCGCCGTGACGATTGCCTCGATCAGCGCCGGCAGGGCCACTTCGGGATCCTGGTCGTCGATGCCGATGCGGCATTTGACCGTGACGGGGATGGCGACAGCAGCCTTCATCGCCGCGACGCAGGCCGCCACGAGAGCCGGCTCGGCCATCAGGCAGGCCCCGAAGCGGCCGGACTGCACCCGGTCCGACGGGCAGCCGACATTGAAGTTGATCTCGACGTAGCCGAAATCCGCGCCGACCCTCGCCGCCTCGGCCAGTTCCGCCGGATCCGAGCCGCCGATCTGCAAGGCGACGGGCTGTTCGGCGGCAGAGAAGTCGAGAAGGCGCGAGCGGTCGCCGTAGCGGATCGCCGGAGCCGTGACCATCTCGGTGTAGAGGAGCGCGCGCCGCGTGATGAGCCGGTGGAACGACCGGCAATGCCGGTCCGTCCAATCGATCATCGGGGCCACGGAGAACCTATATGCCTTGAAATCACTCATGTCTTCGAACTTGACCGCGCTTGCATTCGCCAGGGATGCACGTCTTTGCAGGTCGGATACGGTCGAAATACGGCCATTTCTCTACCGATTGCAGCGGACTTGCCCCAAGGGGCGAGGGTGATCGCACCATGGCGACGATATCGAAACGCGGCAACAGGTTTCGTGCTCAGGTCCGAATTGAAGGCGTGTCGCAGTCCGAGAGCTTTACCACGCGTGCGGACGCGGCGAAGTGGGCGAAGTGGGCGAAGGCAACTGAAGCCGGGATCGAGCGGGTCAATGCTCTGGCGGAGTCTTGAAAGACCCGGGACCTGCCCCGGATTCGCTGCCGTTCCCGGCGGAGGGCGACAGGCCCGAGGAAGGGATTCCAGGCAGGATCATTAAGATAGATCGTTGTCCGGATCTCCGCCGGCCCTCCCGACTGGCCGGGCGTTCCGAACAGTCGAGCACTTCGCCGTCAGTTCTCGCCGACCTCGCCGGGGACACCATTCGGAGCTTTTTGGAATGCTTGCTTCAAAAACCCGTTGTTGCATGTCCGTCGCCATTACCGCGAGTCATCGGCGCATCAAGCAACAACACACCCATCGCGAGTTCTGTTGGCGTACTTATTTCTATTTAAGTAAAAATACCTGCATCGAACATTTATATGCTGAATCAACAATATTTTAACAGGCCATTAAGCATGCGCGCCCACGCTTCCGGAAACAGGTGAGGCTCCCATGAACATCTATTCGATCAAGTTCCGCATCGTCTCCCTTTCGGCGCTTTGCGTCGTCGCCTCAACAGGTGGACTGGTCGGCTACAGCGTCTTTTCGGCGAACAACACGTCGGAAACGGTTACTCAGAACGTTTCCTCCCTGTTGGACCGCACCAGCAAGGAGTCGCTGACTCGCCTTGCCTCGACGCAGGCCGGCATCATCCGAACCGAGGTTGACTCGGCCTTCTATGCAGCGCGCTCCATGGCGCGCAGCTTCGAGGTCATGGCGGAAAAGCGCGAGCAGGTCGGATCGCCCGCCGGTATCCGTCGCGCTCAGCTCAACGAAACGCTGTTGCGGGTGTTGAAGGACAATCCGCGCTTCAACGGCACCTACAGTGCCTGGATGCCGAACGCCATCGACGGAGCCGATAAGGAATTCGTCAGCCGCGCCGAGCTCGGCACGGACGCGACTGGCAGGGCGCTGCCCTATTGGACGCGAGACGCCGCCGGTAAGATCGCGCTGCAGCCTTTGGTTGAATACGACAGTCAGGACCTACACCCCAACGGCGTCATGAAGGGCGGCTGGTTCATCGGCCCGATGAACACGGCTAAGGAGAGCATCCTGGCGCCGTTGCCCTATATCGTGCAAGGCAAGGCCGTCTATCTGGCGACGATGTCGGTGCCGATCACGGTCGACGGCAAGTTCATGGGCGTCGCCGGCGCCGATTTCGATCTGGCCTTCGTCCAGACGCTCGCCGAAAAGGTCAACGGCTCGATCTATGACAGCAAGGGCGCGGTCGCCATCGTCTCGAATGCCGGTCTGGTGGTCGCATCCAGCGCCAATCCCGGCGCTATCGGTAGCCTTCTTACCAAGGCCGACCCGACGGCGGGCGATGACATCGCCATCATCAAGGCTGGCGAAAGCACGGTTCGGGTGGACGAGGCGCGTGACGCCGTCAAGATCTTCTCTCCGGTTCCGCTTGGCCGGACGGGGAATGCTTGGTCGGTGATGATCACGGTTCCGCGCAGCGTCGTGTTGGCCGAAGCGCATGCGCTGGCCAACTCACTTGCCGAACGCAACCGCACGGATGTCTTCTGGCAAATCGTGACCGCCGTCGCGGTGGCGGCTGTCGCCGTTGTCGCCATGGGGCTCGTGGCGCGCGGCATTGCCAACCCGATCGGCCGCCTGACCGAAACGCTCGGTCGCTTGGCCGACGGGCAGACCGTCGCCAAGATCGATGGTGCCGAACGCAAGGACGAAATCGGCGATATCTCGCGCGCCGTCGACAAGATCCGTCTGAGCGCCGAGGAAGAAGTGCGCAGCAAGATGGCAGCTGAAGAAGTCGACCGCCTGCGCCAGGAAACCGAACGCAAGCAGACGATGCAGCATCTCGCCGATGACTTCGAGCGCGCGATGGGCGACGTGGTGCGCAGCGTCGTCAACTCCTCCGGTCAGCTGCAAAGTGCCGCCACGACGATGGTCTCCGCGACGGGAAAGGTCGCCACGCAGTCGACTTCGGCAGCGAGCGCCTCCAACGAGGCGGCGGCCAATGTGCAGACCGTGGCGTCGGCCGCCGAAGAACTGGCGAGCTCGATCGGCGAGATCAAGCGGCAAGCAGACGAATCCGCCAGGATCGCCAACGGCGCGGCGGCGGATGCGGAGACGACCGCTTCCAAGGTGCGAGCCCTGTCCGAGGCGGCCAACCGCATCGGCAAAGTCATCGACATGATCAACAATATTGCCGGTCAGACCAATCTGCTCGCCCTCAATGCCACGATCGAGGCGGCGCGGGCCGGAGACGCCGGCAAGGGCTTTGCCGTGGTGGCGGCGGAAGTCAAGCAACTGGCTGACCAGACGTCGAAGGCAACGTCCGAGATCGCGGCGCAAATCAGCGAAATCCAGAATTCCACCCAGGCTTCGGCAACGGCCATCGTCGGCATCACCGAGGTGATCGAACGCATCAACCGGATTGCCGCCTCCATCGCAATCGCGGTCGATCAGCAGGGCGCAGCAACCCACGAGATCGCCCACAATGTCACTCAGGCTTCGGCGGGTACCCAGCAGGTGAGCGCCAACATCAACGGCATCAACGTGGCGGTGGCCGACTCGAGCGCGGCATCCGGACAGGTGCAGTCCGCCGCAACGGAACTGGCCAAGCAATCGGATACACTGCGGCAGGTCATGGATGGTTTTCTGAGGACCGTGCGCTCCGCCTGATTGCGCCCCTGACCGAGCGCTTCAATGACGATCGGCTGCGCCGTGCGAGGGATGAGACCTTCGCACGGCGCTGCTGCGTGGCACAGTCACGTTTCGGCGTCATCCTGAGGGGATAACTGTCGGGGAGCCGCTGGTTCTGGCTGTCCAGACCGCTTGCGGAAATTTCCAGATGGCTTGCGGTTGCCTCGCCATGACGGGCGTCGACCGCCAGTGTACAACTGGCCGGCAGCGGGCAGCCCAGCAGGCGCCGGCCCCGCCGTCGTCCGCCCAAGCAATCCGAGGGAACCGCATGTATCGAGCTTCTCCCAAGGACGGAGCTGCCTGGGTGACCGGCGCCTCGTCCGGCATCGGCCGGCAGGTAGCGATCGAACTGGCGCGGGCTGGCTATACGGTCATCGCCACAGCGCGACGGCACGACGAACTGGAACTCCTGTCGGCCGAAGTGGCGGCCGATGAGGTCGCCGTGGCTCATGGCGGGCGGGTCCTCACCGAGCCCGGCGACACGCGCGACGAAGCGAGGATGGCAGCGATCGTCGCGGCGATCGTGGCGGAGTGCGGCGGCCTCGCGCTTGCCTTCCTGAATGTCGGCGGGCATTTTTCCGATCCCGCCGCCCCATATGCCGCCGGTCCGGCCTGGGCGACGATCGAATTGAACGTGCGCTCGGTCACCGCCTGCCTCGATCCGGTCGTCGCACATATGCGCGGCCGCGGTCGCGGCCAGATCGTCATTAACGCCTCGCTCGCCGGCCTCATCGGCCTGCCGGGCGGCACCTTCTACGGCGCGTCCAAGGCGGCGCTGATCCATCTGGCGGAATCGCTTGCCCTGACGCTGTCGCGCGACGGCATCCGCGTCCAGGTATTGACCCCCGGCTTCATCGAAACGCCGTTGACGGCCGGCATCACCATGCCGATGCCGTTCCTGATGCAGCTCGAGCCCGCGACACGCCGTATCGTCAAGGGCTTCGAGCGCGGCGGCTTTGCGATCGCCCTGCCGATCCGGCTGGCGATGATCCTGAAACTGCTGCGGATCCTGCCCTATTGGCTAACGTTCCCGCTCCTCCGGCTGGCCGGCCGCGCCGCCGAGCGCGCTGAAACACGAAAGCCATAGGCCGACGGAGGTTCCTTCATGGTGAGGAGCGAGGCGGAGCCGAGCCTCAAACCATGAAGCGCTGTGCCGGAAATCCGTGGGCGGAGCCCGATTCACCCCTTGCCCCTCAGGATGAAGGGCTCCGAAGAGACTTCCGCCGCGCAATCAGCCCCCTCAGGGCTTTGCCATCACCATCTGCTGCACGTCGATGGAGCCGGCGCGGAAGCCGGCCTCGCAGTAGGAGAGATAGTAGCTCCACAGCCGGCGGAAGCGCTCGTCGAAGCCGAGAGGGGCGATGCGGTCCCAGGCCGACTGGAAGCGATCGCGCCAGGTGGCAAGCGTCAAGGCATAGTCCAGGCCGAAGGCCCTGACGGCATCGACATTGAGCCCGTGCTTTTCGGCGAGCTGCCTGAGGATCGTCGGGGTCGGCAGCATGCCGCCGGGGAAGATGAAGCGGCGGATGAAATCGAGCTCCCTGCGATAGCGCGGGAAGATATCCTCGCGGATGGTGATCACCTGCACGCCGGCACGGCCGCCAGATTTTAGGCACGCCCACAGCTGACCGAAATAGGCCTGCCAATATTCCTCGCCCACCGCCTCGAACATCTCGATCGAGGCGATGCGGTCGTAGGCGCCATGTTCGTCGCGGTAGTCGCGCATCTCGACGGTGACCTTGTCGGCCAGCCCGGCATTGAAGATGCGCTCGCGAGCGAAATCATACTGGGCCTTGGAGATGGTCAGCGCCGTCACCTGCGCACCGACGGTCTTCGCCACGAACTCGGCAAAGCCGCCCCAGCCGCAGCCGATTTCCAGCACATGGTGCGAGGGCTCGATCTGCAGCGATTCAACCAGCGCGGCATTCTTGCGCCGCTGCGCGGCAGCGAGATCGCCGTCCTCGGCCACTCCGAGCGCGGAGGAATAGGTCATGCTCGGATCGAGCCATTCCTTGTAGAAGGCGTTGCCGAGGTCATAGTGCGCGTGGATGTTGCGCTTGGATCCAGCGCGAGTGTTGCGGTTGCGCCAGTGACTGATCATCTGCATGAAGCGCAACGCCGGCCTGTCCTTTAGGAGCCGCTCCAACACCGGCTGGTTGGCGGCGAACACTTCCAGGAACTTGGCGACGTCAGGACTTTCCCACTCGCCGGCCAGATAGCTCTCGGCAACGCCGATGTCGCCTTCGGCCAGCCTGCGGGCAAACGCCTGATCCTTGATGATCAGCTTTGCCTCCGGCCCGGGCATGGCGCCGCGAAATTCGAAGCGGCGGCCATCCGGCAGCACCATCTCCAGCGAGCCGACCTCGATGCGGCCGGCGAGATCCATCGCCTTGCGGATGCCCAGCGGAAGCTTCGGCTCACCGCCGCGGTCATCCTCCGCGCCACGCCAAAACGAAAGGTTCACCATCACGCAGCCCCCCAAGAGGCGCGTCCCGTCCGGATCGAACCGATCCCGGACCAATCAGGACACGCTCAAGCAGTTCCCTGCGGAGCGTCTCGTGTTCGAGTGGACGACCCCATCCGGTCGAACACGAAGCACTCCGTCCGGATGCCGGCTTTGGCGCTTTCCCCGCACGCGGAACCACCGAAACGCCGGTCGAGTTCGTTCGCCCGGATCTGCGGCGGGTCGGTCGCGACGGTATGGCGCTGACGCCGAGCCTCTTCAATTGGGGACCATTTATGCCCGATCTGAGCGTCCATGCAAGCGCGTGACGGCGACCGTTGCTGGCCTCGATGCGCCTCCGATCGGCGTTACGGGCGGTATTCGTAGAGGAGGCGGGCGCGGATCGTCGCATCGAGCGCGCGGATCTCGGCCAGAATCGCCTGACTGTCGGCGGCCGAGGTATCGACGTCGACGACCAGATAGCCGATTTCGCCGCGCGTCTCGTAGTACTGCGCGGCGATATTGACCGCGTGGCGGGCGAAAACGTCGTTCAGGCGCCCGAGTGCGCCGGGCATGTTGCGCTGCACCTGGATGAAGCGCGTGCCGGTCGGGCGCGGCGGCAATTGCGCCTGTGGGAAGTTGACGGCACCGACGGTCGAGCCGGTGTCGGAATAGTCGATGAGCTTCTTGGCGACCTCCGCGCCGATGCGCTCCTGCGCCTCCTCAGTCGAGCCACCGACGTGCGGGGAGAGGATGACGTTGGACAGCCCCTGCAGCGGCGTGACGAAGCGCTCGGCATTGCTCTTCGGCTCTACGGGGAAGACGTCGACCGCGGCGCCGCGCAGTTTGCCGGCCTTCAGCGCCTGGCTGAGCGCATCGAGATCGACCACCGTGCCGCGGGAATTGTTGATGAGGTAGGCGCCATCCTTCATCGCGGCGATCTCGGCCGCGCCGATCATGCCGTGCGTCGCGGGCGTCTCCGGCACATGCAGGCTGACGACGTCGGACTGGGCGAGGAGTTCGGAGAGACTGTCGACCGGCTCGGTGTTGCCGTGGCGGAGCTTGTCGGTGAGATCGTGGAAGATCACCCGCATGCCCATCGCCTCAGCCAGATTGGAGAGTTGCGAACCGATGTTGCCATAGCCGACGATGCCGAGCGTCTTGCCCCTAACTTCGAAGCTGCCTTCCGCCGATTTGTCCCATTGGCCGAGGTGGGCTCCGGCCGAGCGATCGGGAATGCGGCGAAACAGCATGACGATCTCGCCAATGACGAGTTCGGCGACGCTTCTGGTATTGGAGAAGGGGGCGTTGAAGACCGGGATGCCGGCATGGCCGGTCGCATCCAGGTCCACCTGATTGGTGCCGACGGAAAAGCAGCCGATGGCGATCAGCCGGTCGGCCGCCGAGACGATCTCGGGCGTCACCTGCGTGCGCGAGCGTATGCCGAGGATGTGGACGCCTTTCAGCGCCTCCTTCAGGGCGTCGCCGGAGAGCGCCGTCTTCAGCCGCTCGACATTCGTATAGCCCGCGCCGATCACCAGACTGACGGCGGTGTCGCTGATCCCTTCGAGGAGCAGGATGCGGATCTTGTCTTTCGACAGCGACAACATCGGCTGAGCAGAGACGGCTTCCACGGCACTTCCCCTGTAAGAGCAAGGATTTCGCAGATAGGAGCCCGCCCGCGGTCAAGGCTCAGCGGGCGCCCCAATGGTGCGTCTCTATACAGGCTTCGGCCGGCCCGATCCATCCGCCGATCGGCGGCCAGGATCGCGGATTGCGGGAAGGTGATCGACGCCGGAGTCTGTGGCCCCCTCCCCGCGCGCCATACAGGCTCAGATCAGGTCGTCGCCCGGCCGGCCGACACTAACGTATTGGAAGCCGTGGCGGCTCATTTCGTCGCGGCGGTAGACGTTCCTGAGATCGACGATGAGCGGCGACTTCATCACCGACTTGAGCCTGGTGAGGTCGAGAGCGCGGAACTGGTTCCATTCAGTGACGACCACCAGTCCGTCGGCGCCCTCGGCGCATTCGTAGGGGCCGCTGGAAAAGCTCATCCCCTCGATGACGTCGCGGGCATTCTCCATCGCCTCCGGATCGTAGCCGCGCACGATGGCACCGGCATCCTTGAGCGTCTGGATGATGGTGATCGCCGGGCTGTCGCGCATGTCGTCGGTATTGGGCTTGAAGGCGAGGCCCAGCACGCCGATCACCTTGCCGCGCACGTCACCGCCGCAGGCAGCGATCACCTTGCGGCCCATCGCCCGCTTGCGGCGGTCGTTGACGGCGACGGTCGTCTCGATCAGGCGCAAGGGTCGGTCGTAGTCCTGCGCGGTCTTAACGAGGGCGAGCGTATCCTTCGGAAAGCAGGATCCGCCGTAGCCGGGCCCGGCGTGCAGAAACTTCGAGCCGATGCGGTTGTCGAGGCCGATGCCGCGGGCGACTTCCTGCACGTTGGCGTTCACCTTTTCGCAGAGATCGGCGATCTCGTTGATGAAGGTGATCTTCATGGCGAGGAACGAGTTGGCGGCATATTTGATCAATTCGGAGGTGCGGCGCGTGGTGTAGAGGATCGGCGCTTGGTTCAGATAGAGCGGCCGGTAGACCTCGCCCATCACCGGCCGGGCGCGCTCGTCCTCGATGCCGACGACGATGCGGTCGGGCCGCTTGAAGTCCTCGATCGCGGCGCCTTCTCGCAGAAATTCCGGGTTGGAGACGACGGCGACGTCGGCTTGCGGATTCACCTCGCGGATGATGCGCTCGACCTCGTCGCCGGTGCCGACGGGAACCGTCGACTTGGTAACGACGACAGTGAAGCCGTCGACGGCGAGCGCGATCTCGCGTGCGGCGGCATAGACGTACGACAGGTCGGCGAACCCATCGCCGCGCCGCGACGGCGTGCCGACCGCGATGAACACCGCATCGGCCGAAGCGACCGCGGGCGCCAGATCGGTGGAAAACGACAGGCGGCCATCGCGGACGTTCGCCTCGGCGAGCGCATCGAGCCCCGGCTCGAAGATCGGCATGCGGCCGTTCTTCAGCGCGTCGATCTTCTTCGCGTCGGTGTCGACGCAGACGACTTCATGACCGAAATCGGCAAAGCAAACACCCGAAACCAGGCCGACATAGCCCGCACCAATCATTGCTATCCGCATT
>JARLIT010000247.1 GCA_031291575.1 Ancalomicrobiaceae bacterium | reverse complement strand
TCGACGATGGCGCCCATCTCGGTCCGCTTCAGCCGGTGGAACAGGATGATCTCGTCGAGCCGGTTGAGGAATTCCGGGCGGAAGTGGCTCCTGACCACCCCCATCACGGATTCGCGCACGCCGTCGACGTCCTCGCCGTCGGCCAAATTGGCGATATAGTCGGCGCCGAGGTTGGACGTCATGATGATCAGGGTGTTGCGGAAGTCGACGGTGCGGCCCTGACCGTCGGTCAAGCGGCCGTCGTCGAGCACCTGCAGCAGCACGTTGAAGACGTCGTGGTGTGCCTTTTCGATCTCGTCGAACAGGATCACCTGATACGGCCGGCGACGGACGGCTTCGGTCAAGGCGCCACCCTCCTCGTAGCCGACGTAGCCGGGAGGCGCGCCGATGAGGCGGGCAACCGAGTGCTTCTCCATGTATTCCGACATGTCGATACGGACCATCGCCTGGTCGTCGTCGAACAGATAAGCGGCCAGCGCCTTGGTCAGCTCGGTCTTGCCGACGCCGGTGGGGCCCAAGAACATGAACGAGCCCATCGGCCGGTTCGGATCCTGCAAGCCAGCACGAGCGCGGCGCACGGCGGTCGAGACCGCATGCACGGCCTCCATCTGGCCGACGACGCGCTTGGCCAGTTCGTCCTCCATGCGGAGAAGCTTATCGCGCTCGCCTTCCAGCATTTTCGCCGCCGGGATGCCTGTCCAGCGGGCGACGACCTGGGCCACCTGATCGGCGGTGACGGCCTCTTCGACGTTGGCTCCGGCGTTCTTCGCCTCCAGCTCCTTCAGCTGCGCTTCGAGCTTCGGGATGACGCCGTAGGATAGTTCGCCGGCGCGATCGAAGCGGCCGGTGCGCTGCGCCTGGGCCAGCTCGTTGCGGGCCTGATCGAGGCTTTCCTTGACCTTGTTGGCCGACGACAGCTTGTCCTTCTCGCTCTGCCACTTCGACGTCATCTCGGCTGATTCCTGCTCGAGGTCGGAGAGTTCCTTCTCCAGCCGCACGAGCCGATCCTTCGAGGCCTGATCGGTCTCGCGCTTCAGGGCCTCGCGTTCGATCTTCAGCTGGATGATGCGGCGATCGAGTTCGTCGAGCTCTTCCGGCTTGGAATCGATCTGCATCCTCAGACGCGCCGAGGCCTCGTCGACGAGGTCGATGGCCTTGTCGGGCAGGAAGCGGTCGGTGATGTAGCGGTTCGACAGCGTGGCGGCGGCGACAATGGCCGAATCGGTGATGCGCACGCCGTGATGCAGCTCGTATTTTTCCTTGAGGCCACGCAGGATCGAGATGGTGTCCTCGACCGTCGGCTCACTGACGAACACCGGCTGGAAGCGGCGGGCGAGCGCGGCGTCCTTTTCGACGTGCTTGCGGTATTCATCGAGCGTGGTGGCGCCTACGCAGTGGAGTTCGCCGCGGGCGAGGGCCGGCTTTAGGAGGTTCGACGCATCCATGGCGCCGTCGGCCTTGCCGGCACCGACCAGCGTATGCATCTCATCAATGAACAGGATCACAGAGCCCTCGGCCGCCGTCACTTCGGACAGGACGCCTTTGAGGCGCTCCTCGAATTCGCCGCGATATTTGGCGCCGGCGATGAGCGAACCCATGTCGAGCGCCATCAGCCGCTTGTCTTTGAGGCTTTCCGGCACGTCACCGTTGACGATCCTGAGCGCCAGGCCCTCGACGATGGCCGTCTTGCCGACACCGGGTTCGCCGATTAGCACCGGATTGTTCTTGGTGCGGCGCGACAGCACCTGAATGGTGCGGCGGATCTCTTCATCGCGGCCGATCACGGGATCGAGCTTGCCCGCACGCGCCGCTTCGGTCAGGTCGCGGGCGTAGCGCTTCAAGGCGTCGTACTGGTTCTCGGCGGAAGCCGAATCGGCGGTGCGGCCCTTGCGGATGTCGTTGATGGCGGCGTTCAGCTTGGTCGGCGTGACGCCGGCGCCAAAGAGGATCTTGCCGGCCTCGCTGTCCTTGTCGAGGGCGATTGCCGTCAACAGCCGCTCGACGGTGACGAAGGCGTCGCCGGCCTTTTCCGCCAGTTTTTCCGCTTCGGTGAAAACGCGCGCGACCGCGGCGCCCATGTAGAGCTGGCCGTTTCCGCCGGATACCTTCGGCAATTTGTCGAGGGCGCGCTCGGTCGCCAGCAGGGCCTCTTTCGGCCGGCCGCCGGCAGCAGCGATCAGCCCGGAGGCGAGGCCTTCGGGGTCGTCGAGCAGCACCTTCAACAGGTGCTCGGGGACAAACTGCTGGTGGCCGCTCCCGAGCGCGGACGTCTGCGCCGATTGGATGAAACCGCGGGCGCGTTCGGTGAATTTTTCCGGATTCATGGGTGTCCCTGAGGTTGCCCGTGCCTAGCGTCCCATGCGGGCCCGCCCGGCGCGGCGGGGAGGTCGTCTCCTCCGGATTGCCCCATCTGGCGGCAGTCCGGAAGCGTCCTTCACGATATGGGGAGGCTCACGCGCCCGTGAAAGGGGGCGGATAGGCCGGGTGTCGCCCTGCCGGCAAGAATGATCAGCCTGTCTCGCCCGGCCGTTCAGCGAGAAGCATGTAGTTGACCGACATGTCGCCGGGGCTGAGCGACCAGCGGTCGGCGAGCGGGTTGTAGGTGACGCCGGTCTCGTCGCGGATCGTCAGCCCATGTGCTTCGATCGCGGCGGAGAGTTCGTCCGGCTTGACGAACTTCGACCAGTCGTGCGTGCCGGGGGGAAGCCAGCGCAGCAGGTATTCGGCCCCGACGACCGCGAGCGCAAAGGATTTCGCCGTGCGGTTCAGCGTCGCCATGACGAGGAGGCCACCCGGCTTGACCAGGCCGGCGCAAGCACTGACGAACAGGTCGAGATCGGCGACGTGCTCGACAATTTCCATGGCGAGCACCACATCGTAGCGTGCGCCAGCTTCCACCAGCGCCTCCGCCGTGCCGGCGCGATAGTCGATGATGAGACCCATCGTCTCGGCGTGGTTCCGGGCGATGCCGATGTTCACTTCCGAGGCATCGACGCCGGTGACTGTCGCGCCAAGCCGGGTCAAAGGCTCGGCCAACAGCCCGCCGCCGCAGCCGATGTCGAGGACGTTCAAGCCCAAGAGCGCGTCGGGCGCCTTGCCATCGCGGCCGAAATGGCGGGAAATCGACGATTTCAGATAGGTCAGGCGGACCGGATTGAACTTGTGCAGCGGCCGGAATTTTCCTGCCGGATCCCACCATTCGGCGGCCATCGCCGAGAAGCGGGCGATTTCGGCGTCATCGACGCTCGAGCGGCTCACAGACATGGTCACCCCGAGGCTCCTCAACGTTACTTGCTCTATAGGGCGAATGCGACGACAACGCCAGTTCCGTGGGCGTGCGTGCGCCGGTAGATGACGTTCGATTCGTGGGGTCGACATGGACGAGACTGATCCGCGCATCCGGCTGGCGATCCGCCTCATCGCCCAATGGCACAGCCGCGATGCCGGCGAGGCGGCGGTCGATTTCTGGCAGCGGCAGTTTCCGACCGACATGCGCGACAAGTCCGAACTCGCCGAAGGCTTTGATTTCCTGGGCGTCGAAGCGTTCAACGCCGGCGATCTCGATGAAGCGAAAGAGGCGTTCTTTGCGCTGTTCCTGCTGCGGCTGGCGATCGTGCGGGAGCTGCAGGACGATCGCGCCGCCATCGGGGCATTTGCCAGCGCCGAAGACCTTCTCGGCGTGACGCTGATGGAGACAGGCCAGCTCTCCGCGGCGGAGGAACTGCTCGGCGAAGCGTTTCGCTATCGTGAGGGGCTGTGGCAGGATGCGCCGGGCGATGCCCATGCCGCCTATCTCTACGGCGTCGGGCTTGCCCATCTCGGCCGGCTGGAGGCGGCGAAGGGCGACGCCGTTGCCGCCCGCACCCTGTTGTCGCAGGCGCAAGATCACCTCGTCGAAGTCGACGTCCGATGGCCCGGAGTGTCGTTTATCGGCGAGGCGCTCGGCGATGTCACCCGACGTTTGAACGGTCTCGGACCAGGCGCATAGAGCGCGGATTTCCGCGCTTGCGGCGGAGTTGATGCGTACAAGTTCGGACGACGAGGTCGGGCGTTCACCATTGCGTCACAGCCGGGCATCTTGTATCAGCGTCGCCCAACTACAAACTTCGTCCGCCGGTGCCAATTGGCGGTCAGGATTCGACGAAAGCAGAGCCGCAAGATCATGGCCCGTCTCGTTCTGAAGTTCGGCGGCACCTCTGTCGCCAATATCGATCGCATCCGCAACGCCGCGCGCCACGTGAAACGGGAATTGGATGCCGGCCATGAAGTGGCCGTGATCGTCTCGGCCATGGCCGGGGTCACCAACAGCCTCGTCGATTACTGCCGGCAGGCCTCGAACGACTACGATCATCGCGAATACGACGCGGTCGTCGCCTCGGGCGAGCAGGTGACGTCCGGCTTGATGGCGATCGTTCTGCAGGAGATGGGCTACAAGGCGCGCTCCTGGCAGGGTTGGCAGATCCCGCTCGAAACCGACGGCGCACATGGTTCGGCCCGCATTCACGCGATCGACGGGGCCCGGCTGATCGAGGCGATCTCGGGGGGCGAAGTCGCCGTCGTCGCCGGTTTCCAGGGGGTGGCGCCGGGTGGACGCATCGCGACCTTGGGCCGCGGCGGCTCGGACACGTCGGCGGTGGCGGTCGCGGCGGCGATCAAGGCGGATCGCTGCGACATCTACACCGACGTCGACGGCGTCTATACGACCGATCCGCGCATCGTGCCGAAGGCGCGACGACTGGAAAAGGTGGCCTTCGAGGAAATGCTCGAAATGGCCTCGCTGGGTGCCAAGGTGCTGCAGGTCCGTTCGGTCGAACTCGCCATGCAGTTCAAGGTCCGCACCTTCGTGCGGTCAAGCTTCGACGATCCCGAGAAAGTCGGGGTCGATGCCCGTGGCAACCCGCCCGGAACTCTCATTTGCGACGAGGACGAAATCGTGGAAGCTGAAGTCGTCACCGGTATCGCCTTCTCCAAGGACGAGGCGCAGATCTCGCTCAGGCGCGTCGCCGACAAGCCCGGCGTGGCGGCCGCGGTGTTCGGATCGCTCGCCGCCGAGAACATCAATGTCGACATGATCATCCAGATCACCTCGCCGGACGGCTCGACCACCGACATTACGTTCACTGTGCCGGCGATCGACCATGATCGTGCCATCAAGGTGTTGGAACAGACGCGCGGCGAGATCGGTCACTTCGGCATCGAATCATCGACCGATGTGGTGAAAGTCTCGGTGATCGGCATGGGTATGCGCAGCCACGCCGGTGTTGCGGCGGAAGCCTTCCGCGCGCTGGCGTCGAAGTCGATCAACATCCGCGCCATCACCACCTCGGAGATCAAGATTTCGGTCCTGATCGACGCTGCCTACACGGAATTGGCGGTCCGAACTTTGCATTCGGTGTACGGTCTGGATAAGCATTGAGTCGAAAGCCGCCCGGCGAGTGGGGTCTACACGCATCGGCCGGTGACGGGGCCATGGTGACAATATATCTTTGAGCGCGGTATGAGACCAAATCGCACGGTGTCTGGGGCAGGAGCGGCGGAAGGGCCGTTCCCTCTCCAGCTGTTGCGGCGCCGGATAGGGCGGTTTGGGCCATATCCCTTCGGGGCTCTACGGGTCTCGGCTCCGGGTTCGTCGAAACGCCCTCGTGGAGATGAGCTCCACGGTGGCGGATTCTCCCGTTCGGATCCGAAGTCCGACGCGCGCCACGCCGGAAGGTCAATTGTCACCACGACCTGAGGGCGGGTCGATTGGGGGAGACGGGGAGATGCGAGGAATTGCCGCCGCGCCGCGCTTGCTGCTCCGCCGCCTGCGCGAGGTCCTGGCGGAGCCGATCTCCGCTCAGGAGCGGCTCGACAAGATCGTCGACCAGATCGCGACCAACATGGTCGCCGAAGTGTGCTCGGCCTATGTGCTGCGCTCCGACGATGTGCTCGAACTTTATGCAACCGTTGGCCTCAACAGCGAGGCGGTGCACCAGACCAGCCTCAAGGTCGGCGAGGGCCTCGTCGGCCTGATCGCCGCCGAGGCACGCTATCTCAATCTGCCCAACGCCCAGGTCCATCCCGCCTTCGCCTACAAGCCGGAGACGGGCGAGGAGATGTTCAACGCCTTCCTCGGCGTTCCGATCCTGAGGGCAGGCCGCACGCTCGGCGTGCTGGTCGTGCAGAACAAGGCGCACCGGACCTATACCGAGGAAGAGGTCGAGGTTCTGCAGACGACCGCGATGATCATCGCCGAGATGATCGCGGCCGGCGGCATCGAGCCGATGGGCAGGGCCGGCACACTCGACATCAAGCGGCCACTCCGGCTCGTCGGTCTCGGTTTTTCCGAAGGCGTCGGCCTCGGCCACGTGGTGCTGCATGAGCCGCGCGTCGTCGTCTCCAACCTGATCGCCGACGACACCGGGCGCGAACTCACTCGGCTCAACGCGGCGATCGAAAAGCTCAGGATTTCCGTCGACGATCTCCTGTCGCGCTCCGACGTCGCCGCGCCGGGCGAGCATCGCGACGTGCTCGAGGCCTACCGCCTGTATGCCTACGACCGCGGCTGGCTCCGGAAGATGGAGGAAGCGGTCAGGAACGGGCTGACTGCAGAGGCCTCCGTCGAAAAAGTGCAGTCGGATATGCGCGCCCGCATGCTGCGCCAGACCGACCCCTATTTGCGCGATCGGCTGCACGATTTCGACGCGCTCGCCAACCGGCTGTTGCGCGAATTGATGGGACGGCCGCACGGGCCCGTCGCCGGCATGCTGCCGAAAGATGCAGTGGTCGTCGCCCGCAACATGGGTGCGGCCGAGCTGTTCGACTACGATCGCGACCGCTTGAGGGCCTTAGCGCTCGAAGAGGGCGCTCCGACCAGCCACGTGACGATCGTCGCCCGGGCGCTCGGCATTCCCGTCGTCGGGCAGTTGCCGGGCGTGGTATCGCTGGTCGAGCCGGGCGATCCGATCATCGTCGACGGCGATGCCGGACACGTGCACCTCAGGCCGGCGCCCGACGTCGAGGCAGCCTATGTGGAGAAGGTGCGCTTCCGCGCCCGCCGCCAGGCGCAGTATCGGCGCCTGCGCTCCAGGCCGGCGCTCACCAAGGACGGCCAGGACGTGCGGATGCAGCTGAATGCCGGCCTCTTGGTCGACATGCCGCATCTGGAGGAATCGGGGGCGTCCGGCATCGGCCTGTTCCGCACCGAACTGCAGTTCATGGTCGCGTCGTCGTTTCCGCGCATGAGCGAGCAGGAGCGGCTGTATCGCAATGTGCTCGATGCCGCAGGCGACAAGCCGGTCACCTTTCGCTCGCTCGACATCGGCGGCGACAAGGTGCTGCCCTATGTCCGCCCGTCGGAAGAAGAGGAGAACCCCGCCATGGGCTGGCGGGCGATCCGGCTCGGGCTCGACCGGCCGGGGCTCTTGAGGACGCAAGTCCGCGCGCTCCTAAAGGCGGGCAGCGGTCGCGACCTGCGTCTGATGTTCCCGATGGTCACCGACATCTCCGAGTTCGAGCGCGCCAAGTCGATGGTCGAGCGGGAGAAGGCATTCCTGAAGAAGCACGGCTACAAGCTGCCGGACACGATCCGCCTCGGCGTGATGATCGAGGTGCCGTCGCTGTTGTTCCAGCTCGACGAGTTGTTCGGCAAAGTGCAGTTCGCCTCCGTCGGCTCCAATGATCTGATGCAGTTCATCATGGCCTCCGATCGCGGCAATACGCGGCTGTCCGGACGCTATGATCCGATCTCGCGCCCGGCGCTGAGGGCGCTGAAGCTGATTGCCGACAAGGCGACCGAATTCCATGTGCCGTTGACGCTGTGCGGCGAACTGGCCGGGCGGCCGCTTGAGGCCATGGCGCTTCTGGCCATCGGCTATCGCTCGCTCTCCATGTCGGCGGCCTCGATCGGGCCGGTGAAGACGATGGTGCTCGATCTCGACGTCGGCCGGCTCAGGTCCCGGCTGCTGCCCAGGCTGGAGCCGGGCACGCCGGAGGCCGATCTGCGCCAGTTCCTCAAGAATTATGCCGAGGAACAGGGCATCACCCTTTAGCTGTGTATCCGCTGCCGCCGCCGGATCCGCGCCCTATCGCAGCGTGGATGCGATGGAGGCCGGCATTCCCGCGTCTCTCGTTCGGACCCCGGTTGCAAATCCATGCTCAAGGACAAGCTCGACAGTCTCATCGATCGCTTCGCGGTCATGGAAGCGCGCATGGCGGCGGGGCCGGATGCCGAGACCTACGTGCAATTATCGCGTGAATACAGCGAATTGGAGCCGGTGGTCGGCAAGGTCCGGGCACTGCGCCAAGCCGAGAGCGAGCTCGCCGGCATCGAGCATCTGATCGAGGACCCGGCAACCGATGCTGACATGCGTGATCTTGCGGCGGCGGAACGCGAGGAGATGCGCGAGCGGGTCGCCCGGCTCGATGGCGAGGTCAAACTGGCGCTGTTGCCGCGCGATGCCGCCGACGACGGCAGCGCCATCCTCGAGGTGCGCGCCGGCACGGGCGGCGATGAGGCGGCGCTGTTCGCCGGCGATCTCTTGCGCATGTACGAGCGCTACGCCGCCTTAAGGGGCTGGAAGGTCGAGATCATCTCGGCGAGCGAAGGCGAAATGGGCGGCTACAAGGAGGTCATCGCCGAAGTGGCGGGTCCCGGCGTGTTCGCCCGGCTGAAGTTCGAATCCGGCGTGCACCGCGTGCAGCGCGTGCCGGCGACGGAATCCTCCGGCCGCATCCATACGTCGGCGGCCACCGTCGCCGTGTTGCCGGAGGCCGAGGACATCGACGTCGAGATCAACGATAAGGATCTCAGGATCGACATCTACATGTCGTCCGGCGCCGGCGGCCAGCACGTCAACAAGACGGCGAGCGCTGTGCGTGTCACCCATCTACCCTCTGGCTTCGTCGTCGCCATGCAGGAGGAGCGGTCGCAGCACCAGAACAAGGCGAAAGCGATGAAACTCCTGCGCGCCCGGCTGTACGAGGCCTCGCGCGAGCGGGCCGCGGCGGAGCGCTCGGCCGACCGCAAGGCGCAGGTCGGCTCCGGCGATCGGTCCGAACGCATCCGCACGTATAATTTTCCGCAAGGTCGCGTCACCGACCACCGCATCAACCTGACGCTCTACAAGCTTCCCGAAGTGATGGAAGGCGGCGCGCTCGACGAGATCATCGAAGCGCTGATCACCGACCATCAGGCCGGTCTGCTCGCCGCCGAGGAGGCCTGAGGCAATGCCCGGGCCGGAGGCAGGCGGGTCTTCGGAAACCGTGGGCGGGCTGAAGCGCCGGCTGACGGCGCTGTTGCGCGAGGCCGGCATCGATACGCCCGATCTCGACGCCCGGCTGCTTCTCGGCCACGTGCTCGATCTCGATCTGACGGGACAGGTCATGCGGGCGGGCGAGCCGGTCGATGCGGCCGGGGTTGCCGCCGTGCTCCGGCTCGGGGCGGAACGGGTCGCCGGCAAGCCCGTCGGCCGCATCCTTGGCCGGCGCGGCTTCTACGGGCTCGAATTCGCCCTGTCCGCCGGAACGCTGGAGCCGCGCCCCGATACCGAGGTGCTGGTCGATGCGGCGCTGGAATTTCTGGCCGGGCGCGGCGCGGCGCCGGGCGTGATTGCCGATATCGGTACTGGGAGCGGCGCGATCCTGATCGCGCTGTTGGCCAACGCCGCGGCGGCAACCGGGCTTGCGATCGACATTTGTGAGGACGCGCTTCGCACCACCTGGGCGAATGCGGTCCGCAACGGTGTCGCCTCGCGCCTGTTGCCGGTTCGCGCCAGCTACGCCGAAGCGCTGGCGTCCGGCGCCTTCGACCTCGTCGTCTCCAATCCGCCCTATATTGCGACGGAAAAGATTGCGCGACTGGCGCCGGACGTGCGCGAGCATGATCCTCTGGCGGCGCTCGACGGCGGCGCCGATGGGCTCGATGCCTATCGAGCCTTGGTGCCGCGGGCATTGGCGGCGCTGAAGCCGGATGGGGCGCTGATAGTCGAAATCGGCTACGATCAGGCGGATGCCGTTTCATGTCTGATGCGCGAAAGCGGATATGCGGCGGTTTCGGTCCGGCCCGATCTCGCCGGACGTGCCCGTGTCGTTGCCGGCCGGCGGGCCTGATCTGCCGAGAATGCAACGCAGCCTGCCAATTCCCGACGTTTGCGCAAAATTTCCCTTGGAAAATCGGGCGAATACCGCTAGCGTGCAGACACCGAAACGGGGTTGCGGTGAATTCGCTGTCAGCGCAGTCGCCTGCTGACGCGAGACCTGCCTGGGCGGTGCCGGCGCAAGAGGCATGCCGGCACGTTTCGCTCAAGGACCGATTGGTTGCCGCGGGTGTTTCGGGTCCTCGCCGTTTTCGGGATGTCGGTTCAACGACTGATCACGTGTGACAACCGACCGGCAGGGCTGAAGATCGCTCTCGGCGACGATGTGACCTAAGGTGGCAGGCCGATCTCACTTTCCTTCGGGCGGGCGTGGTGGCCGGAAGAATTCGCGGGTCGTCGGGTCTCGCCGGCCTCCGCAGCCGCCAGGGGGACATGTCGTTGATCAGCACAGGCATTGCCCGGTCGGGCGAACTTGTCTGATCGGGACGGAAATGCTGTGGATTCAATAGTTTGGCGTGTTCGTCTCGGTGAGATCGGTTCGATCTGAACAGAGCACGCTGGAGCCGACGGAGAGGCGCAAGGCGCCGGACCGGTCGGCACAAGTCTTGCGATTTGCCTATTCCGGTTATGTCGGCGCAATTTGCCGGGGGAACAGGCAGTCGCGAGGGATACACGGGGCTCATGGGCAGGAGACCGGGGCCGAAGAACCGAAGTCTGAGCGCACTCACGCCTGTCGGGACAGAACCTGTTTCGATGGATTAAGCTTCGCCTCGCCGGCGGCGGCGAGGGTGATTCGCTCAGAATGATCGGATCTGGCGATCCTGGTCTCGATCGACGCGATGTGGACGGGGCTTCGGCCCGGTGGTGTCGCGCGTCGTTCCCGCGTCGGCTGACGAGGCGGAGTGGGCTTCCCGGAGCGTCAGGAGCACGACCGGATCGGACGGACCCGTCTGATCGACAGAAAATGCTTCGGAGTCAACGGTTTGAGCGTGTCGTTAGGGATCGGATCTTTGCGGTCTGAGCAGGATGCGCTTCGGGACACCAGGTCGGAAGCTGAGGATCGGTTTTCGGCAGTGCGGTGTGAAAACAGAAGACGACAGCATCGGGCACGGTCCAGCAAATCGGCTGGATGTTGTGGACTGATCGGCGCCGAGGCGAGAGCGGCGGTTGCCGGTATCGTTATCTGCCGCGCCTGACCGGTGCTGCAGGGGCGTGTGGCCGGCCGGCATTTATGGGCCGGCGGTGAAAGAAACCGCGTCATAGCCGATCGCCGGGATCGGTAGAGGCAAAAGCGGACGTGATTGACAGCAACGATTCCCGGATGAGATCGCATCGGTATGAGGCAGGGTAATTCGAACAACAAGCAGCAGCAGCGCATGCGTGGCCGTGGCAATGGCACCGGCAGCGTGAACCGCAAGGGCCCCAATCCGCTCAGCCGGTCGTACGAATCGACCGGGCCCGACGTGAAGATCCGCGGCACCGCGCTGCATATCGCCGAAAAATACGTGCAGTTGGCGCGCGACGCGCAGTCGAGCGGCGACCGGGTGCTGGCAGAGAGCTATCTGCAGCATGCCGAGCACTATTATCGGATCATCGCCGCAGCGCAGTCGCAGATGCAGCAGCCGATCGCGATCGTCCGCTCCGACATCCAGGGCGATGAAGACGAGGATGATATCGACACGGCCGCCGATGTGCGGGGTCCCGGCTACATCCCCCCGGATGCGCCACAACCCTTCCTCGACGAGGAGTCGGGCGAGTTCGAAGGGCGCGATCGTCCGCGGCCGGAACGGGCTGAGCGGCTAGAGCGTTTGGAACGCACCGAACGGTCGGAGCGGTCGGATCGCTTGGAACGCACCGATCGACCGGTGCAGGAGCGGCCGCAGCGCGAGCGCTTCAATCCCGATCGGCAGGAGCGGCCGCAGGGCGATCGGTTCGCAGCCGATCGCCAGGGCGGACCCAACGGCCAGCGGAACTTCCGCAACGAACCTCGCGGCGACTTCCGCAACGAGCCGCGTGAACCGCGTGAACCGCGCCCGGAAGGCGGACGGCAGGAGTTTCGTTCCGAACGGCCGGATTTCCGCGGCGACAGCCGCAATAATGGCCGTGGCGACCGTCCGCTCAGGGGAGACCGTCCGGCCTATCGGCCAGAGCGGCTGGAAGGTGAGCGGGGCGAACGTCCGGATCGGTTCGACCGGCCCGAGCGGAGCGAACCGCGCGTCGAGGCGCCTCGCATCGAGCCGCGTCCGGCCGAACCGGTCGAGCCGGTGTTGGAGCCGCGTGCTATCGAGATCAAGGTGCCCGAGCCGCAGCAGGTTGCCGAATTGCCGGCTTTCATCACCGGCATCCAGCCGCGCGTCGAGGCGAGCGTCGAAGCTGCCCCGGCGGCAGTTGCACCGGTGAAGCGGCCGCGCGGTCGGCCGCGCAAGGTGCCGCTGGTGGTGGCGCCGGACGTGCCGCCGACGGAAGAATGACGATGAAGGGCCGCTCTCGAGCGGCCCTTTTCCGTTTGGCAGACCTGTCGGGGTGGGATGTGCGGCGACCGGCTCCGGGGGCGGATCAGCCGCCCTGGGCGATCTTGCCGGGCACGCCGGACTTCGACATCAGCGTGTCGATGCGCTCGCGTTCCTTCTGGAACTCCGCCAGCATCGGCCCGCCCAACTCCTTGCCGCGCGGCAGTCGTACGCGCATCGGATCGACGAAGGCGCCGTTGATCAGCACCTCGTAGTGCAGATGCGGGCCGGTCGACTGGCCGGTCGAACCGACATAGCCGATCACCTGGCCCTGATGCACCTTGGTGCCGACGGCGATGCCCTTGGCAAAACCCGACTGGTGGCCATAGCCGGTTTCGTAGCCGTTGGCATGCTGGAGGCGGATGTAGCGGCCGTAGCCGCCCTTCCAGCCGGCGAAAACGACGGTGCCGTTGCCGGAGGCGAGGATCGGGCTGCCGATCGGGTTGGCCCAGTCGACGCCGGTATGCATGCGGTAGTAGCCGAGGATCGGGTGGACGCGGCCGCCGAAGCCAGAGCGGAGCACGCCGCCGTCCATCGGTTTGCGCATCAGGAATTTCTTCGCGCTCTTGCCACTCTCGTCATAGTAGTCGACCGTGCCGTCGTCGGGCGAGCGATAGCGGTAGAAGCGCTTCAGCTGACCCCTGATGTTCAGCGCTGTATAGAGAATCTCGGGCCGCGAATTCGGCTCGGCCTCGTCGACCTGCGAATAGAACAATTCGAAGGCGTCGCCCTGCTTGATGCGCTGATTGAAGTCGACGTCGTAGGAATAGATCTGAACCAGTTCGCGGATCATCTGGCTCGGCACCTGGTTGTCGAGCGCGGTCTGGTAAAGGCTATGGTAGAGCGAGGGCGCGGCGTTCGGATCCGGGACCGATTCATCTTCATCCGTCTGGGCCGCTGCCGCATCGGTCAGGTCCGGTTCCTGAGCGCCGACGAAGTCGTTGCCTTCGTCCGACAGCGCCACGGTCGCCAGATGCCCGGCGGCGTTGTAGAGCGAGACGCGCACTGGCTTCAGCTTTTCCGACACGTCGATCTTGGCGAGCCCGATGCGCACGCGCATGCCAGCGTCAAAGGTCTTCAGGTCAATGAGCTTGCCGAGCGCCTTGATGATGTCGGTGCTTTCCTTGTCATCGGCCTGATTGTCCTTCAGGATCGATTTCAAGGTGTCGTTCTGTCCGACGGTGATGATCTTCTCGTTGAGACCGTTGCCGGTCTGGGCCCCGGCCTTCTCGACGTCGCTCTTGGCGAAGAAGGAGACGTTCTCGGACGTGATCCTGAGCGCCATGGCGGAATCGAGTCCGGGCGTGCCGAAGGTCGCCTCGATGCGGTTGACATCGCCGGTCGGCAGCGCCGCGACCTGCACCGATCCGTCGGTGAGGAACCGCGCCTGGTCGCGCACGATGCGTTCGACCTCGAGCGAGGACATGATTGCCTCGACGTCGAATTGGCTGGGATCCATCGGCAGGTCGCGGGTCTTCAGCGCCATTTCGCCGTCGACGGCGGCGTCATAGAACGCGGGATTGCGCACGTTGGACGTGCGCCCGGACAACAGGTCGGTGTTGGCGAACACCTTCAGCGGATCGAAATCGGGCATCTTGGCCGTATCAGCGCTGGCCTTCATCGTCAGCGCGGTGGCTATGCGCACGAAGGGCTTGATGCGGACGATGTCCTTGTCGCCGACATGCGTCATGGTCGACAGGTTGAGCACTTGGCGGGCGCCAACCGGTTCCGGCCCGGTGCGCAGACGGTCGCCCTTGGGCAGGCTGTTGCGGCTGTCGATGCCGGCAATCGGCGCCGGGGTGCCCGGATCGGCAGCGGTCGACAGGCGAGTCAATTCAGCGGGAGTGGCCGCCAGCATCTGCCGGCCGTCGAGCGCGACAAACAGGGCGCCGCCCATCAGGAACGTCGACGTCATCCCGGTCAGCACGGTCCCGGTCAGCCAGCGCAGACTCACACGGCGACGATCGAACTGACCGGCCGGGCCATCGGCCAGCAGCGGCGGTTCGTCGCCGAGCTCGATATCGTCGTCGGTGCGCGTGGCGTGGCCTTGGTGCATCGTCTCTCTATCGGTCGTGGTACGCGTGTCTGGCGCTCTTCGAGTTCAGGCGCTTCAGGTGGCACCTCGGTCGGTTGTCGGAAGCGGGCGAGGCTGCGTGCGCTTGCCGAACGCTCCAAGCTCGCATCGGCTCCAGTCGGCCGTCAAACCCGACCTTAAGGAGCCCTTATCTATCACTTTGCCGCGATTGCGGCCAGAGAAAGGTCTTTGCCGGCAAGGAAGCGCGACCGCGCATCGATCCGGCCAACCGCCCCTTCCCCGATCAGGCACGCGCCCGGGTCTCATTTTGCCGTCGTCGGTCGGTACGCCACCGGCAGTGCTGGTGCCTGTGCCGGCCGGCGCTCGATTGCGCAGCGAGGCGACAGGCCTCGGGCACGCGATCGCGGGGCGGACGAAGCAGGCGTGGGGCAGCGCGAGAAAAGAAGCCTGGCGCGCTATGGTTAATGAAACGTCAACGCGTCGACGGGCGCGCTCGCTCGCGGTTTTGCGGTCCAGCGCAGTCATCCACAGGCAAAACGACGGAAAACCGGCCTGTATCCGCATTTATCCCAAGCGACTCCGGCCGGATTCAGGAGTTGGATGGGGTCCATGAACTTTTTCTGACTGTTGGTGTTGACAGGTAGGGAGAGGGGGACTTATAAGCACGTCCATCGACGACGGCGGTGCTGCCTTTGGGCGGCACGGACTTTTGCCTTCGCGGTTCTCTCGCAGGATTGAGGGGAACGTC
>JARLIT010000029.1 GCA_031291575.1 Ancalomicrobiaceae bacterium | reverse complement strand
TGGGTGATCAGGATGATCGCCGTGCCGGCTGCGGCCAGATCGGCGACAAGGGAGAACAGGCCCTCGGTCTCGTGGCTCGTCAACGACGATGTCGGCTCGTCCATGATGAGGAGGCGCGGTTCGATGGTGAGCGCCTTGGCGATCTCGACCAGCTGCTGGTCTCCGGCCCTGAGCGAGCCGACGCTTGCCTGCGGGTCGATATGGCCGGCACGAACGCGCGCCAACACCTTAGAGGCCTCGGCGACGAGCCGGCGGTGGTTGACCCAGCCGCCGGGGCCGGCGCGGTAGGACCCGAGAAAGATGTTTTCCGCGACGCTCAGCGATGGCGCCAGCGACAGTTCCTGGTGGATGATGCGGATGCCGCGGCCAAGCTGTTCGACGACGCTCGCACCGGTGATGTCGACGCCTTCGAGCCTGAGCGTGCCGTGGTCTGGCCGCAGGTTGCCGGCGATGATGTTGACGCAGGTACTCTTGCCAGCCCCGTTCTCGCCGACAAGGCCGATGATGTCGCCGGCGGCGATGTCGAGGTCGATGCCTTTCAGGACGGCATTGCCGTCGAAGGACTTCGAAATGCCGCGAAGCGAAATGAGGGGGGACATCTGGATCTCCGGGAAGGCTCCGACGCCGGGTCAAGCGGCGTCGGTTTGCGCCTGTTTCGGACAGACGGCAGCGTCCGGACGACGCGACCCCGCGCCGTCCGAACACGGGCGCCGCGGAGCGCTGCTAGGCAGCCACTCCGCGGTCGCGGCGGTCAGCTTTTGGCGAACTTGCCGAGCGTCATCTTGGCGATGATTTCGACGTCCGTCGGATAGGTCGCCTTGTAGGCCAGGATATTGTGCAGCATCACCAGCGAGTCGAAGGACTGCCGCTGCGGCTCCTGGCTGACCAGGGCCAGCATCTCGCCCTTGTCGAGATAGGTCTGGCGGTCGGGCAGGAAATCGTAGCCGACGACGAACACCTTGCCCGCCAGGCCGGCATCACGGATCGCCTTGGCGGCTCCTTCCGGGCCGCCGCCGGTGATGTAGATGATGTTGAGATCCTGATGCGCGGTAATCAGGTCGGATGCCTGCTGGTAGGCGGTGTTGGCATCGTCCTTGTTTTCGATCGGCTCGAAGATGGTGATGCCGGGAGCGTTGGTCTTCAGATAGTCGATGGCGCCCTTCATGCGGTCGTCGAGCTGCGGCGCGCCGAACCAGCCGGTGATGACAGCGATCTTGCCCTTGCCGCCAAGCTGCTTGGCGATGAGTTCGCCCGCGGCCTTGCCGGCGTTGATCGCCACCTGGCCGAGGGCGCAGGTACGCTTGGAGCGCTGGGCGGAATCCGCGACATAGGCCACCAGCGGGACGCCGGCGTCGATGATCTCGTTGACCTTGGAGACGGTGCCGTCGAACACCGTGACAGCGGCGATGCCGTCATATTGCTTGGCGAGCGCCGCGTTGAGGCCGGCCACCACCGACTCGACGTCCAGCGTCGCACCGAACGAAATATGATCGACCGTCGTGTTGAGCGGCTTCAGGTAAGACGTCGCCTCGGTGATGCCCTCGCCGATGGCATCCCAGAAGGCGGCACTCTGGAACGACAGCGCGGCAAGACGTAGCGGCTTCGGTGCCGGTCCCATGGCCGCAACCTGTGCACCGAACGTCGCGGCGGCCTTGCTCAGCGGCACGGTGGCGGCAAAGGCCGGGCTCGGGATCAGCGGCAGCACGAGGCCACTGCCGCCGGCGATCAGAAGCTGTCGACGCGATAACTGGAACCTATCCATGGTTTCCTCCCTTTGTTCCCCATGCTCGCCACGGGGTGTTTGAATCGTCGTGGCGTCAGCGTTCGGTTCGCCGCGCACCGTCGACGCCGACGGCAACGAGCACGACGAGGCCGATGACGATGGTCTGCCAATAGGCGGAGACGCTGAGCAGCACGAAGCCGTTGCGCAGCAACCCCATCAGCGCCGCGCCGGCCACCACGCCGGGGATGCCGCCGCGACCGCCGGTCAACGCCACGCCGCCGAGAATGACTGCGGCGATGACATCGAGTTCGTAGCCGAGCCCGAGGTTCGGATTGGCATTGTTGAGAAGGCCCGCGATCAGCAGTCCGCCGAAGCCGGCGAGCGTGCCGCACAGAGCGAAGACGAAGACGGTCAGGCGCTTGGTATCGATGCCGGCAAAAATCGCAGCCTTGGCATTGTCGCCCATGGCGTAGATGTTGCGGCCCCAACGGGTGCGGGTGGCAAACACCCAGACGGCCCCGGTCAACAGCACCAGCCAGATGAATTGCGCCGGCACGCCGAAGATGCGCCCGCCACCGATGAACGACGCCCAATTGTCGAAGGCTTGCGGCCGGGCGTTGGTCAGCAGCATCGCGCTCCCGCGCGCGACCGACATGGTGCCGAGCGTGGCGATGAACGGATTGATGCGCAGCCGCGTCACCAGCAGGCCGTTGGCCACGCCCATCACCAGCCCGACGCCGATGGCAGCGACAATGCCGACGAATGGCGAACCGGTTGCCGCCGTCGCCAGGGCAGCACTGACGGAGGCCAACCCGATGACCGAGCCGACCGAGAGGTCGAGGCCGCCAGAAATGATGACCAGGGCCTGACCGAGCGCGACGATGCCGACAACCGAGATCTGCTGAGCGACATTGGCAAGGTTGCGCACCGTCAGGAAATATGGGCTGGCGATCGACAGTCCGACGAAGACGACGACGAGCACGGCGACGACGGACGCTTCACGCCGGGCCACCAACGCAGCGGCCAACCGCGACAGCTTGAATTGGGGCGAAGCCGCAGATGCTCGCCGTGAGGGGGCGCCAGACAGAGTCTCTGACTGGTTTTCCATCAATCTCCTCCACTCGGCTGTCTTCGGCCTGATCGGCCGATAAACCGCGCCAAATTCTTCGTTCATGTTGCCGCTACGAATAGCATTGACATCGTTCAAGTCAATATGCGATACAGAATGACGTGTTTTACGTCATACCGGCAGAGGTATCCATGCGCAGGCGCGGCATGAAGGATATCGCCCGGGCGGCGGGCTTGTCGCTCTCCACGGTCGATCGGGTGCTGAACAATCGCGGTTTGGCGCGCTCGGCCACCGCCGAACGCGTGCTCGGCATCGCGGCAGAACTCGGCTACTTGCCGGGGAACGGCCTTGTTGGCAGTGGCCGGCATCGCTTCGACGTCGTCATCCCGGCGGGCGGCAACACGTTCCTGGATCGCCTGAGCGCAGCCTTCGAAGCCGCAGCGGCGCGGCGTGCCGACGAAATCACCCTGCACGTGCGGCGCATTCCGAGCTTTGCCGTATCCGAACTCTGCAACGCGCTTGACGAGATCACGCTCAGCGATGGCGTCGGCGTCATCGCGCTTGACCACCCGTTGGTGTGCGACGCGTTGAAGCGGTTGCGCGACAGGGACATACCGGTCGCCACGCTGGTCTCCGACGTGCCTGGCATCGACCGGATCGGCTTCGTCGGCGTCGACAATCGCGCCGCCGGGCGTCTCGCCGGGCAGCTCATCCACCGCTTCGTTCGCACGGCGGGGACGGTGGCGATCTTTCGCGGGTCCCCGAGTTATCGTGGCCACGAGGAACGCGAGAACGGCTGCCGCGCCATTCTGGCCGAACTGGCCCCGGCCATGCAGGTGGTGCTCGCCGAGGAAACGCGCGATCAGGTAGAAGCCTCACGCGTGGCGATGCTGAACCTCATCGAGCGCTATCCCGAACTCGTCGCCGTCTACAATGTCGCCGATGGCAATCCCGGCATCGTCGCCGCACTCGTCGAAGCCGGAAGAGCGAAGGACGTCGTGTTCGTCGCGCACGAGTTGTCGGACGTGGCGCGCGCCAGCCTGATCGCCGGCACGCTCGATGCGGTCATCGATCAGGACGTCACCGAAGAGGCGGAGAAGCTGTTGACACTCTTGACGCGGAACGCCGACGGACTGGAAATCGAGACCGTGCCGCGCGTCCACAATCGCGTGTTCTTTTCGGAGAACCTTCCTTGATGGCTCGCGAGCAAGAGTCTGTTGAGTCCCTTGGAGACGTGACCCGCGTTCTCCATCTCAATGTAGCTGTTATCGCCAGAGTTGAAGCGGGTCCATCCGCTGGACGTCCCTGCTGATCCTGACCTGCAATCACTTCGCCTACGCCGCGCAGCCGACTTTGCTCGCGGCCTGGGGCGAGCGCTGGCGCATGCAGGGCGCGACGCCGGACGAGGTCGAGATCAAACTCGGCAAGATCCTGCAGGGCGCCGACCCGCATCAGTCCAAGGCGGCAGTCGCCGAACTCCTCGCCGATGCCGGTTTTAAACCACCATTGCGGTTCTTCTCCAGTCTCTTTTGGGGCGCCTGGATGACCAAACGCCGGTCATGAGGTTGGGCTCGGGCCAAAAGCTGCCGATGCCCACAGGCTTGTGCAAGCCACGGCACGTCGTCTTCGTGGGGCTCGTGCGCGCCAGTGTTTGGTCATCTGTGATCAATGCACGTTGATTCGTTCAGTTGACCTTCTACCTGAATCGCGCACTGGCACCGCGCGGCACAATTTTCGGGTGCGAAAGTTGCTGCAACACCGAAAATTTACGCTTGCTGAGTCAATGATGCTGACTGACCAGACTTGAGAATTGCAGAGACACTGGGCACAAACTGCGCGGCAATGGCTAAAGCGAAAAGCTGGTGGGCGGTTCAGCCGAATACGGCGATGGCCGGTCATCATCTTCAGTTTTGTTTGAGTTGCTCAGAAGTCCGTGTTCGATATACGGATCCATGTCATAGGCAATACTTCTCATCATCGCTGGTATAGGCCGGGTCGCGGGCTGACCGATTGGCCAATCGGTATCTCGGGACTCCCGGCACTGCGGCACGGCATGCGAGGTATTCGCAAGTTGTCCGCATAATGCTGGAAGCTGACATGCCTTGGGGGGCTTAATGCAACTGAATGGAACGCTTAAGGGCTTTCCCCTGAGGCTTAAGGTTATTCTGGGTGCAGCCCTCCTGACCGCAGCAACCGCCGGGCTTGGGATCGTCTCTCTGCACTATACTGAACAAGTGGCGAGCACGGCCAAGATCACCACGGAACTCACATCCCCCATGCTCGCCGGCGCCGTCCAAGTCAGCGAGACGGCCAAGCGCATCGGCATTCGCCTGCGCGAGGCCATCCAGACCTGCTCGGCGTCCGGAGTGACCAATTATCCGACGGCTGCAGCCGATAACGCAGTCTTCACCACGCAAGTCGAGACGCTGAAGGGGTTGATCGTCGGTTCGGGCCATCAGGACCTTGCGATCCAATTGACGACGGATTCCGCCGCACTCACTCCGGTCGCCGAATTGATCGAAGAGAGCTGCGCCGAGCGCCACCGCATGACCTGGAATCTTCGGGAAACGACGGATTCAGCGCATCAGGTGGCGGCCCTGATCCAGAATACGACGGATTACCTGGCCTATGTCCTCGAGACAGACCTGAGCAACAGCGAGGCCTATGCCAGGACGGCGATCGACAGCAGCGGCATCGGCGACAAGGGCGCAGATCAGATGCTGCTGACGACGGTCCAGGAAACCTGGCCGATGCTCAGGACGGTCTACAAGATCCGGGCATTGTCGCAGCTGTTCGCCGTAGGCGTGGACCGCCTGTCAAACGCCTACACGACCAGTGACCTCGCCAGCTACGCGGGCGAGCAGCGGCGTCTGTTGAAGCAGATGCAAGGGTTCGTCTCGGCGTTGGCACCCAGGCTGCAACGTCGCTTCGACCAGCAGCACCGGCACGACAATTCCCTCATCGCCGACGACATGGTGCGATTGACCGGTCACACTTTCGGCGGCGGCGGCATCGAAGGCCAGCGGCTGCAACTGATGAAGAACGGAGAGGCCCTCCACAGGCTGTCCGACTTCGTCGAAAGTGCCGATCAACACTTTGCCGAGTTCATCTCGCGGCTGGAATCAGAGGCAAAGGCCGCCGATGTGACTGCGCGCGCACAAATGGAGTCGGCCATCAACGAGGCCTACACGTTCCAGACGGCCGGCCTGATCGCCTTTGCCGCCGGCTCCCTGCTGATTGCCCTGGTGATGGCCGGCGTCGTCTCCCGACCACTGGAGCAACTGACCGCGCACGTCGACCAGATCAACGTCAACGGGACTATCGACGATCGTATTCCCGCCGGCCTCAGCAGGCGCCGCGACGAGATCGGCGCATTGGCACAAGCGTTCGGGGACCTGCTGTCGTCGCTTGCCGAAGCACGCCGCCAGCTCCTCGCGGACACGCAGCGACAGCTTCGCACCCAGGCCGAGCGGCTGTCGACCGCCATCGAAGCCATGCCGCTGGGTCTCTACCTTCTCGACGCCGACGGCCGGCTGCTGATCGCCAATCGGCGGATCATGGACATGTACGGCCTTGGCAGCGAGGACGTTGCCATCGGCACGCCTGTCGGGACACTGCTGGCACGGCGGACCGAAAACGGCTTTGGCATCGTCGACGCCCCGCCGGACGCGTTCCGCAGCCGGGTCGTTCGCTCGAGCAATATTACGCGGACCGTCGAGCAACTGGTCGACGGCCGCGTGATGGTTGTCACGGTGGCACCGACGCCGGAAGACGGCTCAGTCGTCATCCATGAGGACGTGACCGAACGGCGCCGGGCGGAAGCCCAGATCGAACATATGGCACATCACGACGTGCTGACCGGGCTGCCCAACCGTGCTCAGTTCCAGACTGTCATCACGTCCGCGTTCGAACGTCTGAGCGAGGGCAGCCAGATCGCCATCCTGTTCGTCGATCTCGACCAGTTCAAGCCAGTCAACGACACGCTCGGCCACGCGATCGGCGATCGTCTGCTCGTCGCCGTCGCCAAGCGGCTGCGGAAGATCCTCGGCGACGGCGACCATATCGCCCGCCTCGGCGGTGATGAATTCGCGCTGCTGCTTGACAACAACCCGCGTCCCGAGCAGGCGGCCGCGCTCGCCGAACGGTTGGTCGCCGAGCTCAGCCAACCGTTCGATGTCGACGGCCATCACGTCGCCATCGGCGCTTCGGTCGGCATCTCGTTCGGACCGACCGACGGCATCGAGGCCGACCAGCTTATCAAGAACGCCGATCTGGCACTCTACCGGGCAAAAAGGGAGGGGCGTGGCACGCATCGCTTCTTCGAGGCGGAGATGGACCGGCAGATGCAGGTGTACCGGGCGCTGGAGATGGATCTGCGCAAGGCGGTCGTCAGCAACGAACTCGAAATCTACTACCAGCCGCTGGTGGGGCTCGAAGGAAACAATATCGAGGGCTTCGAAGCGCTGCTGCGCTGGCGCCACCCCATACGCGGCTTCGTTGCCCCGGCCGAGTTCATCCCGCTTGCCGAGGAATCCGGCCTCATCGGCCAGATTGGCGCCTGGGTGCTGAAGCAGGCGTGCATCGATGCGCTTGCCTGGCCGGCGGAGGTCCGCGTGGCGGTCAATGTTTCCCCGGTCCAGTTCCGTTGCCGCGCCCTGGTGCTTGATATTGTGGCTGCGCTCGGCGCTTCGAACCTCGATCCCCAGCGCCTTGAACTTGAGATTACCGAAGGTGTGCTCCTGAACGACACGACGACGACACTCGAGACGCTCAACCAGATCCGGGCGCTCGGAGTGAGGGTCGTGATGGACGACTTCGGCACTGGCTATTCATCGCTGGGCTACTTGCGAAAGTTCACCTTTGACAAGGTGAAGATCGACCAGACCTTCGTGCGCGATCTGGATCGGACTATGGACAGCCTCGCCATCATTCGCGCCGTCAACGGCCTGTGCGACAGTCTCGGCATTCCAACGACCGCGGAAGGGGTCGAAACGGAAGAGCAGCTGCAGGCCTTGCGCAAGGAAGGGTGCCGGCAAGCCCAGGGGTTCCTGTTCAGTCGAGCCCTGCCGCTCAGTGCCGCGCAGGACCTCATTACCCGGTTCTCGCCAAAGGTTAGTCCCGGAGCCGACGCGCCGGCGACCTCCGCCGATGCGCCCGACGTCGGCAAAAGCGCCGGCGGCGCAGCGGCCTGACTGTGATTGGGCGCCGAAATGTCACCCCAACCGGCAACGCTGTAGCACCCTATTTCCATTGAACGAATCTGATCCCAAGGTGGGGTCTCGTTCTGCGCCTGTATTGCCCCCTCAGGCTGTTCGTTCTGCTTGTCTCATCACCGATTTGATGCTCTTGATTCCGGGCTCATTCTTCGGACCGGGTTTACACTGCGCTACTAGGCGTTCAACGATGCGCAGGATTCGAGTTGCCGGCAGAGAGAAAATGCTTCGTGCCTGCCGACGAAGCGACTTGCAACGGCATAACTCGCTGCTGTCGACTCTTGCCGGGCCGCCCGGGGCGGTCCGCTGCGATGTCGTCGAAGCAGCGTCGGTCTCCGCTCAACGGGCGTCCCTCACGGACCCGACTTCAGGTCAGCGATCAGCGTCGGCAGCAGTTCGGATACGGTCGGATGGATCGGCACGGACCATTGCAATCGCGGGTACGGCGTCTTTGCGTTCATTGCGTCGATGATGCCGTGGATCGCCTCGTCGCCTTCGATCCCGAGGATGGCCGCACCGAGGATCTGGCGTGTCTCGGCATCGGCGACGAGTTTCATGAACCCTTGCGTTTCGGCCTTCTCCACGGCCCGCCCGACCCGACGCATCGGCCTCGTCGAAACCAGGATTGGCCGGCCCGATGCCCGTGCCTGAGCCTCCGTCATGCCGACCCGGCCGAGCGGCGGATCGATGTAGAGGGCGTAGGCGGGCACACGGTCGCTGACCTTGCGGTCAGCACCGTCTAGGAGGTTCGCCGCCACGATCTCAAAGTCATTGTAGGAGGTGTGCGTAAACGCGCCGCGACCGTTGCAGTCGCCGAGCGCCCAGATGCCTTCGACGTTGGTCGCCAGGCGATCATCCACAACCACGTAGCCTTTTTGGTCTGTCTCGACGCCCGCGGCCTCTAGTCCGAGGTCATCGGTATTGGGCCGCCGTCCGGTCGCGACGAGGACATGGCTAGCGCGGATCGCGCCGTCCGCCATCGCGACCTCGATGTCATCGCCCGCCTTTTCGAACGAAAGCCCGGTCACGTTGGTGTGGACCGCGATGCCGTCGGATCGGAGTATGGCGGCAATCTCCTCGGAGATATCGGCGTCTTCGCGAGATGCCAAATGCGATCCGCGCTCGAGGATTGTGACCTCAGACCCGAACCTTCGGTACATCTGGGCGAATTCGAGCCCGATATAGCTGCCGCCGATCACGACGAGATGGCGCGGCAGGACATCGAGATGGATGATCGAGGTGCTGGTGAGGTAGGCTATCCCGCCGAGACCCGGGTAGTCCGGAATGACGGGACGTGCCCCGACATTCAGGAATATCTGCGGCGCCGTCAGCGTGGTGCCGGCAACCGAGACGGTTTTCGCATCTTGCAGCCGCGCGTGACCGTAGATGAGCGAAAGCGTGTCGAGCCCTGCGAGCCATGTCTCGAGACCGTGGCGGGCATCGAGCGTCACCTTCTCGGCCCGCGCACGCACGGCGTTCATATCCATGCCGATCTCGCCGTCGATCAGCACGCCGAAGTCGGCCGCGCGTCGGGCCACATGGGCGGCCCTGGCGCTGGCGACGAGAGTCTTGGTCGGCATGCATCCGGCGTTGACACAGGTTCCGCCGAGGTATTTGCGCTCGATGAGGGCGACCTTGCGCCCCATCGCAGCCATGCGGGCGGCGAGAAACGGTCCAGCCTGCCCCGCACCGATGAAAATGGCGTCGAACTCCGTCATCGGATGACCGCCACAATCAGGAGGGCCCCACCGACCGCGGCGATGTCTTCCACAAGTGCCGCCGGAAGGTCACGCTCGAAAGCCGCGGCAAGCCTGGCGCGCGTGGCAGCCCCGCCAAGGGTGCCGATGACCGCGCCGATCACGCCAACGACCAGACCGACCAATAGCATGCCGCCTGCGGCACCGATGGTTGCGCCGGCAAGCGCACCGGTGGCGATACGCCCGCCGAACTGCATCGGCACCTTGCGCGACGGTGTCGACGGAAGTTGGTCGGTGACCAGCTCGGCGAGCGCCAAGAGCGTGAAAATCCAGGGCGTCCAGCGATAGCCCATGAACGCCAGCGCTGATTGCGAGACGTTGAACCAGCCGAGCGATGCGGCCCAAGCGACGGCGGCCGGAGCAGTCATGGCTCTGAGGCCCGCGATAATGCCGATGAGGAATGCGGCTAACAGGATCATGGTCGCGTGCCCCACTTTTGGATGATTCAATTGGGCGCCGAACCGCACTGGTCAGCTATGGGACGCAGTCCTGCTGCCAAGTCGGTTGTGGCGTGCTCAGGCGGTGAAATGGTTCGGCTGCGGACGAAGTCCAGGAGATCGCCGCTGATAGTCTCGGACGGGTGATGCACGTGCCATGGCGCCAACGCCATCGAGCCGGTGGCGGAAACGCCCCGCAGAAGTGGACGGTGCCGGCACACGCGTGCGGGATAGACTTAGGCGGCCTTCGAGGCCGGGCTCCCGCCGTCCATCAGAACGGCCTCGCGCCTCAGACTCAGCCGCCGCCGGACTGATCGTCGCTTAGCGGCCGGCGCTGACGACGCCCTTCTTCAAGATGAAATTGGCGTACGGACGCGCTTCCGCCGTTTGAACAACGGCGAATGAGGCCTCGGCCAGCGGATAGTAGGCCGCTCGTTCGACTGCCCTGCTGTTTATCGCCCTGCCTTCGGCAAGACAGCAGGCAGCGATGACCTCGGCGTGAACGTCGAGCAGAAGCGTGTGGTCCTCGACCGGTCCCATGTGGATGATCGGAAATTCGACAAAGTCGTCGAGCGGGAACAACTCCAAGATACCCGCAACGGCCGTCGTCGCGTCGACCCCCGGCAACACAATCAAGCGTTTGGAGGAAGTCCGATCGGCGACGCGGCGTGCCGAGAAGTTGCGGTCGACTATGGCTATCTCATCGCCGTGGCCCATGGATGCCAAAGTCCAAAGCAACTCCGCGTCCATGAACGAGGGGATCTTCTTGAGCATCATGGGTGTTGTCCGCCGCCAGCCGGCCCCAAGGTAACTGTGGCGACATGGTCGCGCAAGCGCCTCGGGCAGGGACAACACCGCGCCCGGCAGCAACGGGCTCCGCGGGCTGCCAAATCCCCGGCGATAGCCCCACGGTTCCCTGCGTCATTTTGCCCGGCAGCAAAACGATTGCGCAATCGTTTCGCCGCCACTAGCCTACGTATAATACCGGCCCCTGACTTCGGTCAGGCAGAACAGCCGGGATCGGGAGGTACATCGCCTTATGGGCAAGTCGTCCGCTCGCAACGGTCCGCGCGAGGGTGCGTCGTCGACGATCGTCGATGTCGCACGCAAGGCGGGCGTGTCGGTATCGACCGTGTCCCATGTGGTCAATCACACGCGCCGGGTGTTGCCCGAGACGCGGAAGTTGGTCGAAGACGCGATCGCCGTCGTCGGATACCGGACCAACACCCTCGCCCGCGCGTTGAAGACGTCGACGACGCGGAGCGTCGGCATCGCCATTTCGGCGATCTCAAATCCCTATTTCAGCTACATCATTTGCGCGATCGAGGCCGAATGCGCCCGGCTCGGTCTGATCGTGCTCTTATCTGACACGCACGACGATCCAGAACGCGAGTTGAGCGTCGTCAAGGATCTGCACCAGCGGCGGGTCGATGGCCTGATCCTGGCGCCGGCGCCCGATCCGGCCGAGCGAACGCTGCGATTTATCGAATCTGTCGGTCTGCCGTGCGTCCTGGTGGATCGGCTGTCGTGCGATCGCTTCGATCAGGTCGGGGTCAGGAACAGCGAGGCGATGGCGATGCTGGTCGAACATCTGGCGTCGTTCGGACATCGTCGCATCGGCTTTGTCGCCGGTCAGGCCGATTTCGCCACGACTGCCGAACGGATCCTGGGGTATCGGCGAGCCCTCGTCGAACTCGGTCTGGACGATGATCCAGACCTCCTGGTGACCGGCAACCCGACCACCAGCCGGGTGACCGAAACGACCAAGGCCCTGTTGTCGCTGCCGCGCCCACCGACGGCGCTCATCGCGGGCAACAACATGGCGACGATCGGGGCGATGCGGGCGATCCGAGCGTTCGGCCTGTCGGTGCCGGAAGACGTCTCGATCGTCGGTATCGACGATTTCGAATGGGCGGACTGTTTCGAACCGCGGCTGACGCTGATCGCCCAACCGTGCGAGGAGATCGGCCGGCAGGCAGCGGCGCTGCTGATCGAGCGGATCGCCTCGGGCCAGGGCGAACGGCGGACGATCCGTCTCGACTGCACCTTGCAGCAACGCGAGTCCTGTGGGCGGCCCAGATGAGCACAGCTTCGCCAAGCGCCGAGCCGGCGCGGCCGATCCTCGAAGTCCGCCAGGTGGTCAAGAGCTTCGGCGGCGCCAAGGCGCTGCGCGGCGTCGACTTTACCCTCTACGCCGGCGAGGTGCATGCGCTGTTGGGCGAGAACGGCGCCGGCAAATCGACACTGATGAACATCCTCTCCGGCGTCCTGACCGCCGACGAGGGTGAGCTGCTGATCGATGGCGTAGCCGTCCGATTCAACGATCCGCGCGAAGCACAGGCCGCCGGCATCGCGACGATCTACCAGGAACTCGACCTCGTGCCGTCGCTCGACGTCACCGCCAATCTGTTTCTCGGGCACGAGATCGTCCGTAACGGGATCCTCGACAACGCGGCGATGCGGGCGGGCGCACGCCAACGTCTGGCCGTCATCGATGTCGACATCGATATCAACCGGCGCGTCGATCACCTGTCGATCGGGCACCGACAGGTCGTGGCGATCGTCAAGGCACTGTCCGGCGCGCCGCGTGTGGTGATCATGGACGAACCGACCGCCGCGTTGACCGCGAGCGAAGTCGACAGCCTGTTCGACATCGTGCGCGGCCTCAGGGCGAAGGGCGTCGCCATCATCTACATTTCTCATCGTCTGGAGGAGGTTCCCTTCGTCGCCGATCGGGTCACGGTGCTCCGGGATGGTCTGGTCGCCGGCGAAACCGCACCGAACGCCTTGCAAAGCGACCTGGTGCGCCTCTTGGTCGGCCGGCCGCTCGATGAACTCTACCCTCGACGTTCGACCAAGCTGGGTCGGCCGCTGTTGAACCTGGAGCATGCCCGTTTCCGCCTCTGGCACGAACGGTCGGGCTGGCAACCGGCATGCGGCGTCAACCTGACCGTCCATGCCGGCGAGATCGTCGGGCTTGCCGGCATCATGGGGTCGGGCCGCACGGAACTCTTGATGGCGCTATTCGGCTCCGGCCTCCCCGGCGCCTGGGAAGGCGTCGTCGAGGTCGACGGTCAGGCGACGAAGCTGCAATCGATCGCCGTCGCCCGCCTCCGTGGCCTTGCCTTCGTCACCGACGATCGGCGCGGCAATGGCCTGATGATCCGGATGTCAGTTGGACGCAACCTGGTGATGTCGATCCTCAGGCAGGTGACGCCGTTCTTTCTGGCTTCGCCAGCCAAGGAAGCCGAGGTCGAGGAGCGGGCGTTCCGCCAGTTCGACATCCGCCCGCACGATGCGACCATCGCGGTCGGCGCGCTGTCGGGCGGCAATCAACAGAAGGTCGTCCTGGCCAAGGAAGTCGTCGGCGAGCCGCACCTGTTGTTGCTCGACGAGCCGACGCGCGGCATCGACGTCGGTGCCAAGGGCGAGATCTATGCCCGCCTGCGCGAACTCGCGGACGCCGGCCTAGGCGTCTTGGTGGCATCGAGCGAAATGCCGGAGCTGATCGGTCTTTGCGACAAGATCGTCGTCTTACGCGAGGGGCGGACGGTCGCCGAATTTCCGGGCGGGATCGACGAACACTCGGTGCTGGCGGCCGTTACCGCCAAGGAGATTGCCCATCATGTCGGATAGCACCCCTCAGTTGGCCACTCCGGCATCGGTGGGCAAACGGCCACAGCGGGTCGACCTTTTGGCCGTTGCGGTTCGGTTTCAGAGCCTCATCGGCCTGGCGCTGGTCTCTGTCGGCGGCATCGTCTTCTCCCCCGTTCGGCACGGCCAGATCCTGTTTCTGGCGCCTGACAATATCGCCAACATTATCAGGGCCATCTCAGAAACCGGCATCATCGCAGTCGGCATGACCTTCGTCATCATCACGGCCGGCATCGACCTGTCGGTCGGGGCACTCCTCAGCCTGTCGAGCGTGTTGACCGCGACGATGATGGTCAGTGTCGGCTGGGGCCTGTTGCCGACCCTGTTGACCGTCACGCTGGTCGGCGCCGCGTTCGGGGCGGCGCAAGGACTGATTTCGACCCGCTTCCAGCTGGAACCGTTCATCGTCACGCTGGCGGGGCTGCAGGTGGCACGTGGGCTGGCGTTGGTCGTATCGGGCAATCAGTACATCAATATCTCGTACGGTGACGGCCCCGGGCTCGCTCCGCCGATCTTCGCCATCCTGGGCGAACGGCTGTTCAACAACACCGTTCCGGTCGCCACCCTGGTGTTCGTCGCCTTCGCCGTGATCGGCACAATCGTTCTCAACACGACGCGGTTCGGCCGCTACGTCTTTGCTGTGGGCGGCAATGAGCGGGCGGCGCGCCTGTCCGGCGTGCCGGTGTCGCTGATCAAGATCTCGGTTTACGCCATCACCGGATTCGCCTCGGCCACCGCCGGTATCGTGCATGCCGGACAGTTCAATTTTGGCAGCGCCAACGATGGCACGGGTTACGAGCTGACCGCGATCGCTGCCGTGGTGATCGGCGGTACCAGCCTGTTCGGCGGCGCTGGCTCGATGATTGGCACTGTTGCCGGCGCCGTCATGCTGGGGGCGCTCGCCAATCTCTTGCAGCTCAACAATATCAACGCAGCTTTGCAGCTGTTGGCGACCGGCGCGATCATCGTGCTCGCCGCCGTGCTTCAATCTCTCGTCCGCCGCCACGAGGGAGGGTCTCGCTAGACGTCCGGCGGCAACACCGAAGACGCCGAGGCTGGTGGCAGCCAGCCCCGGCGAACTGCTCAATGGCTAACCCCCACAGAAGTCTGTCGAAATCGACAGGGAGGAGATCAACATGAACAGCACGAGATGGATAGAACAACGGCGGCATGCAATGCAAGTCTCTGCTTTGGCTGCTGGTGCGCTGGCGCTGCTGGCCGGCTCGGCGATCGCCGCACCGCTGGTGAAGGAATGCGCCAAGGACGGCAAATTCATCATCGGCTTTGCGCAAGCCAACAATGCCGAACCCTATCGCCAGCACGTCAATGACGATCTGGTCGCAGCGGCCAAGGCCGTCCCGCAGTTCACGCTGCAGATCGCCGACGGCGCCGGCAACGTCAACACGCAGACGTCGCAGGTCGACAATTTTATCACGCAGAAGGTGGACCTGCTGCTGATATCGCCGTTCGAAGCCGCGCCGCTGACACCCGCCGTGGCCCGCGCGATGAAGGCAGGCATTCCGGTCATTGAACTCGATCGCAAGACCAACGGCGACCCCGGCAAGGACTACACGGCCTTCATCGGCGGCGATAACTACAAGATCGCCCTGGAAGCCGGTCAGTTCACCGCTTCAAAGCTGCTGCCGGACGGCGGCGAGGTTGCCGTGCTCGAAGGCCTGCCAAGCTCGACGCCTGCGGTTGAACGCCTAAATGGCTTCAAGGACGGAGTGAAGGGCAACACCAAGATCAAGATCGTGGCGGAACAAGCCGCCGACTGGCTGCCCGACAAGGCGCAGACGGCGTTTGCGGCCATGCTCCAGGCCCATCCTGACATCAAGGTCGTCTATGCCAGCAACGACATGATGGCCGCTGGCGCGCTTTTAGCCGCCAAGGGCGCAGGCAAGGATGTCAAGATCATCGGCACCGATGGTCTTCCCGGTCCTGCTGGCGGCATCCGGGCGGTGGCTTCGGGTGACTGGGCGGCGACCTTCACCTATCCGACCGGCGCCAAGGAGGCCATCGATATGGCGAAATCGATCCTTCTGGATTGTGCGGCGACGGTGCCGACGAACGTGACCGTGCCGACCTTGGCGATCACCGCGGCGAATGCCAAGGCATTGGTCGGCAACTAATCCGGGCGTCGTCAAACGATCAGGTCCCGGCCAGTGGGCCCGAAAGGGCTTCCTGGCCGGGTGGCGCTGGTTGGATAGAGGGGTCGATAACGAGCCGCAGATATCCCAGCGCGGGTCGTTCGCTTGGTCTAGTGGTCCGATTCCGACATTTGCATCCCACCAGCCGCACGCTCACACGCAAATGTCGGCCCCAAGACCGATACCATCCGCTTCTCGCTTGAGACCACCGATCCCGTTGAAGCCAAATCGGGCAGGTGGAAGCCCTGCAATGTAGCGGCATTCTTCCAGGCCATCCGCGGCGGCAAACCCGTATCACTCGACGTGCGGCACCGTCAGAGCCTGCCGCCTCAATCGGGGCGACACCGGCCTTGCGTTCCGGCAGCCGAGAGGCGCGCCCCAGCGCTTCGAGGTCGGAAGCGCATTGGCGACCACTGAACTTGCGTGTGGGGATAAATGAACGAGGCTCCGGAGCGGCCGCCGTCGTGTCGACGGCGCAGTCCGATGGCGTGGATGGCTGGTTGAGGGCGCGAACGGCGGCTCGCCCAGAGCACGCCAAAGCCGGCGTTGCCCGGGTCGCCGCAAGGCTGCGCAAGCAACTCAGGTACATTGGTGTGTTCCGGACCATGTAGGCATGCTAAACAGTCGGTCATGCACATACCGTTCAAGGCCATCAGTGTCTTCCACACGGCGGCAAAGCTCGGCAGCATAACCCGGGCGGCGGCCGAGCTGAGCGTGACGCCTTCGGCTATCAGTCAGCAAATCCAGACGCTCGAAGTACAGCTCGGAACGTCGCTGACGGCCAAGGTCGGTCGCAACATTGTGTTGACCGAGGCCGGCGCTCGCTACTACGCCTCCATCAGCGACGAGATCGAGCGGATCACTGCGGCGACGCTGACCGTGCGCGGCCACCAGACTGCGACGGTCCTCACGGTGCGGGCTACACCGACCTTATCGCACTCGTGGCTCCTGCCGCGGCTCGAAGGATTTCTCCAGTCATATCCCGACATTGATCTTCGGCTGGACGCGACGACCGAAGCGACAGACTATTCGCGCGAGGCGGTGGATCTCGAGATCCGCCATGGCGACGGCCGCTGGCCTGGCATGTTCGTCGAGGGCCTCACCGAAGAACGTTTCCTCCCGGTGGCAGCGCCGTCACTGATCGCCGCAGGCAGCGCCACCGCCGCCGACCTGCGCGCGCACCGCTTGATCCACTCGGTCAAGGCGCAGGCGAGCTGGTCAGACTGGTTTGCCCGACTTGGCATGGAACCGCCGCCGCAGCGACACCGGCTGATGTTCGATCGATCCCATATGGCGATCGACGCTGCCGCCAGCGGTTTCGGCGTCGCCCTCGAGAGCACGCTGATGATGGGGCGAGAGTTGCGCGATGGCCGGCTCAGTTGCCCTATGCAGTCGCCGCCGGACGTCCGTCTCACCACCCAATGGATTCTCTGCCCGGCCGATCACCTCCGCCATCGCAAGGTGCGCGTCTTCCTGGATTGGCTGCGCGACGAGCGCGATCAATGGCAGACTGCGATAGGCAACCTCGGCTGGGGCTGATCATTCAGATTGACTAATGGGTTGGCTGAGAATTCTTAATTGCGCCAAGCCGCGCATCCCACCTAACCTTACGCCATAGACGAATGAACCGCCGTCGTTCGGCGGGGCATCGCTTCGCTAGAGTGAAGGCGGTCGGCAAGCACTAGCCCATCGGACATGACCAGAGTGAAGAGCGGAGCACGCCGATAGCGGGCTCCGAATGAGCGCTGCTGCGTCCGGAGACCCCTGCCCGCCCCGCTGCTCGGTAAATCCACGGGCCGCAAGCCGTTCCGAGTGTCGGAAGCGGCAGGCCATCGAAATGGGAAGACTCCCCATGAATCTCAGTACATTCCTCGCAGAACGCGTTGCCGCCGGTCGCCCGGTCCGCGTTGGTCTGATCGGTGCCGGAAAATTCGGATCGATGATCCTGGCCCAGGCCAAGTATATCGCTGGCTACCATATCGTCGCCGTTGCCGATCTCGATGTTGCCAAAGCACGCGCGTCGCTGGCGCGCGTCGGCTGGGATGCCGCCCAGTACGACGCTCATTCCATTGGCGAGGCGTACAAGACAGGCAAGACTTTCGTCACTCCGGACGCCAAGGCACTCTGCGACTTCGACGGCATCGACTGCATCATCGAGGCGACCGGCCATCCGCTGGCGGGCGTTCGCCACGCTCTGGCGGCAATCGGCGGCGGCAAGCACATCATCATGGTCAACGTCGAAGCCGACGTGATGTGCGGACCGATTCTCGCCGCCAAGGCCCGCGCCAAGGGCGTCGTCTATTCGATGGCCTACGGTGATCAGCCCGCCATCATGTGCCAGCTCATCGACTGGGTGCGGTCGGTCGGCTTCGAGCTGACCGCTGCCGGCAAAGGCATGAACTTCGAGCCGCGCTACCGCTATTCCACGCCGGACACGGTCTGGGGCTTCTTCGGCTGGAGCGCAGAGGAAGTGGCCAAGGGCGACTTCAATCCGAAAATGTACAATTCCTTCACCGATGGCACCAAGGCGGCGATCGAGATGGCCGCAGTGGCCAATGCCACTGGTCTCGACTGCCCGGACGACGGTCTCGCCTTCTATCCGTCCGGCCTGCACGACCTCGCCCAGGTGTTCAAACCCCAGTCCGACGGCGGTCGTCTGCCAAAGGCCGGCCTTATCGACATCGCTGCCAGCCAGGAGCCGGATGGTCGCGAAGTGTTCAACAACATCCGCTACGGCATGTTCGTCACCTTCAAGGCGCCAGACGAATACACCCGCGCCTGCTTCAAGCAGTACGGTCTGCTGACCGACAAGTCCGGCTGGTACGCCTCGATGTGGCGGCCCTTCCATCTGATCGGCCTGGAGACATCCGTCAGCGTGCTGGCGGCCACGCTGCGCGGCGAGCCGACCGGTCATTCCCTCTACTATCGCGCCGATGCAGTAGCGACCGCGAAGCGGGACCTCAAGGCCGGCGAAATGCTTGACGGTGAGGGCGGATATTGCGTCTGGGCGAAGGCGATCCCGGCCACCATCAGCATGGCCCATGATGCCCTGCCGATCGGCCTCGCCCATAACGTCAAGCTGAAGCGCAACGTTGCCCGCGATCAGGTGGTCAGCATGGCCGACGTCGAACTCGTCAACGATCTCGATGTGGTTGCGGTCCGCCGCGAACAGGTCAAGGTCATGGGTCCGACCGGAAAGGCCGGCTGACATGGCGTCGAAGAAAGAAGCCTTCGTGGTGATCGCCGAGTTCACAGTGAGCGGCGAGAAGCTGCAGGCATTTCTCGCCGTCGCACGGGCGGATGCAACAAATTCGCTCGTCAGCGAACCCGGCTGCCTGCAGTTCGACGTGCTGGTAGCCGGTTCCGGGCCGCATGCGGTCGCCTTCTATGAGGTCTACGCGTCGAGGGCTGCCTTCGACGCGCATCTCGCCACTCCCCACTTGGCGGCGTTCCGGGAAGCTCTCACCCTCATCGACCATGAAGCCCCACCGCGCTTCTTCACCCGTCCGGCAAAGGAGGTGTGACCATGCCGCAACTGCACGACATCGGCTTTCTGGGGACCGGCATCATGGGGCTACCGATGGCGACCAATCTGGTCGCCGCCGGTTTTGCTGTAACCGCCTATGATCCCGATCGCGCCCGTCTCGGCTTGCTCGCCGAGCGTGGCGTCAAGCCGGCCGCCTCTCCGGCAGAAGCGGCGACGGGTCGCGATGCCGTCGTCGTCATGGTCGCCTCGGGGCCCGTCTCCGACGACGTCCTCTTCGGTTCCGGTGGAGCCGCCAAGGCGATGCGCCCAGGCTCGCTCCTGATCGTCATGAGTTCGATTTCCGTTCCGGAGGCCGAGG
>JARLIT010000246.1 GCA_031291575.1 Ancalomicrobiaceae bacterium | reverse complement strand
GCTGGCGCGGCTCCATCCCGGCCGCATCGATCTCGGGCTCGGTCGAGCGCCGGGAACCGACCAGATCACGGTGCAGGCGCTGCGGCGCAGCCTCGACGGTCCCGACAACTTCCCGCGGGATGTCTTGGAACTGCAGGCCTACTTCGACCCGGCCGTACCCGGACAGCGGGTGCAGGCAGTGCCGGCAGCCGGAACCGAGGTGCCGCTGTGGATCCTGGGGTCGAGCACCTACGGCGCGGCACTCGCCGCAGAATTGGGTCTGCCCTACGCCTTCGCCTCGCATTTCGCGCCAGCGCAACTGATGCCGGCGCTGGAGATCTACCGCAGCCGCTTCAAGCCTTCGCCCCAGGCCGAGCGGCCCTATGCGATGATCGGCGTCAACATCATCGCCGCCGACACCGACGCCGAGGCGCGGCACTTGGCGACGACGCAACAGATGTCGATCGCTAACATCTTTCGCGGCGAACGGGGCTTAAGCCGCCCACCGATCGACGACATCGATAGCTATTGGACGCCGACGGAAAAGGCGCAGGCGCTGCAGTGGCTTTCGCGTTCGATCGTCGGTTCGCCGGATACGGTGAGCGCCGGCCTCGAGGCGCTGATCGCAGAGACCGGAGCGGACGAACTGATGATCGTCTCCGACGTCTTCGATCATGCGGCTCGGCTGCGTTCGTTTGAGCTGATCGCGGCGGCTGCGGCGCGCACCTGGCCAACCGTCCCCGCTGAATGAGAGGCCGGCCAGACCTCTCGTCAGACGAGCTCCGCCACCGTCCGCAGACGGGATGTCGCATCCCGGCGGATGAGCGACCGCCGATGCGTCGATCAAGGCGCAATCTGCGCTTGTGCGAATTGCAGCAACTGCAAGTCACGCCCGAAGCCGGCGACCAGTTGCACGCCGATCGGCAATCCGCCGGCCGATGCGCCGACCGGCGAGCTGATCGCCGGCAGTCCGGCCGCATTGACCCAGCCGGTGAAAATGGCGTGGTCGCGCGGACCGGCCGGTTGCCCGTCGATTTCGGTGGGGTAGGGCGTCTCGGCGGCCCACGGCAGCGCCGCCGCCGTGGGCGTCAGCACGTAATCATAGCGAGAGAACAGGCCGTCGACTTGCCGGCGCAGCGTAGCGACCCAGTCGAGCGCCGCAAAATAGTCGGCGCCGGTCATCCGGGCGCCATCGGCGGCCATTGCCTGCACAGAGGCACCGGCGAGGCCGCGCAGGTCCCAGCCGCCGCTCTCCATCAGCCAGGCGACGCCGGAACGCGAGATGACCTGCCAGATGCGGGCGAACCGGTCGAGATCGAAGAACACCTCGCCCGTCTCGACCCGATGGCCGAGTTGCTCCAGCCGTGTAGCGAAATCGCGCGTCACAGCCGCGACTTGGCTATCGACCGGGGCGGTGCCGAAGCGCGGGATGAACAGGATGCGGGCAGGGCGCGACACATCTGCCGCCGGCGCCGAATGTTGCGACCAACGCTCGCCAGTCTCTGGCCCCGACAGGACCGCGTCGAGGAGGGCGGCGTCGGCAACCGTCGGCGTCAGCGTGCCGATCACCTCGAAATCGGTGAGGATGGCCGGGAAGCCGTCGCGGCGCGGGATGTGCCCGATTGACGGCTTCCAGCCGACGAGCCCGGTATGACTGGCCGGCCGTCGGATCGAGCCGCCGCCGTCGGTGCCGATGGCTGCGGTCACGAAGCCCGCGGCGACGCCCGCCGCAGCCCCGCCCGAGGAGCCGCCGGGCGTCAGCCGCTCGTCCCAGGGATTGCGCGTCACCCCGAACAGATCGTTCCTGGTGTAGCCTTCCAGCGTCAACTCCGGCACGTTGGTCTTGCCGATGAGGACAGCTCCGGCCGCCCTTAAGCGCGCTACCGGCAATTCGTCGTGATCGGGCACGTGTCGGGCGAGCGCCCGGCTGCCCCAGGTCGCCGGCATGCCGCTGACGAGCAGACTGTCCTTCACCGAGATCGGTACGCCGTCGATCGGCGACAGGCTCATGCGCGCCGCCCGGCGTCGATCGCTGTCGCGGGCCGCCGTCCGGGCGCCGTCGTGGTCGATATGGACAAAGCTGTTGAGCGCGCCGTCGCGCTCGGCGATGCGTTGCAGAGACTGGTCGAGCAGGCGTTCGGCCGTCGTCTCGCCGGTCGAAAGGGCTGCGGAAACGGCGGTGAGTGACGTCAACATGGGAACCTTCAGCGATCGCGGGTGAGCGGCTGGCCGATGGCGGCGGGCATGCGCGCGTTCTGGCCAAGGCTGGAGAGAACGGCAAGGCCGATCAGATAGGGCACCATCTGCATCACATAGGAACTGACTGGAATGCCGAAGCCCTGCAATCTGAGTTCGAAGGCTTCCGCCGCGCCGAACACCAGACAGGCCGCGGCCGCCCCCCACGGCGACCAGCGCCCGACAATCAAGGCGGCGAGCGCCAGATAACCGCGCCCCGAGGTCATGCCGTCGGTGAAGGTGCCGACCTGCTGCATCGACAGGACCGCGCCGCCGAGCCCTGCCACCGCGCCGCAGGCCGTGACCGCCAACATACGGATGCGCAGGGGATTGAGCCCGGAGGCGTAGACCACCTCCGGGTTCTCGCCGGTCGCCCTGAGCGTCAGGCCGATCTGGGTGCGGTTGAGGAGGAGGGTGAAACCGATGCAGAGCAGGACGGTCAGGTAGGTCAGCGGCGGGTGCGCGAACAGCAACGGTCCGATGCCGGGAATATCGGAGAGAACCGGAATCGGCAGCACCGGCAGAAGCGCATTGTGGATCGCCAAGGGCTTGCCGGACGAGGCCAGGATGCGCATCAGGTAGCTGGTCAGTCCGAGCGCGACGATATTCACCGCAAGGCCGGTGACCATATTGTCGGCGCGATAGCGCACGGCGACAAGCGCCACGACCAGGCCGGTCGCGCCGCCGCCGAGGAGAGCGATCAGGAGCCCGACGAGCGAGTTGTCGGTTCCCCATGTGCCGATGGTGGCGGCAAAGGCGCCGACCAGCATCATGCCCTCGAGCCCGACGGCAAAGACGCCGGCGCGCTCGGACAGGATGCCGCCGAGACCGGCCAACAGGATCGGCGTGGCGATGCGGATGGTTGCCGCCAGGAATTCGATCATGTGCGTCGTCCCGCCATCGCCACCAGAACATAGACCATGGTCAGGCCCTCGATCACCGTGACCAGCGCCGACGGCACGCCGATCTGTCGCTGCATGGCGAGCGAGCCGGTCTCCAAGAAGCCGATGAACAGCGCCGCCGGGACGATCGCCATGGGCTCGAGCGCGCCCAACAGTGCGACGGTCACCGCTTTGAAGCCGAAGCCGAGCGAAAACCCCTCGATCAGGCGGCGGTGGATGCCGATGACCTCGACGCCGCCGGCCAGCCCGGCCAGTGCCCCGGCCAGGAGCATCGCTCCCCAGGTGAGCTTTTGCAGCGAGAATCCGGCGTAAGTTGTGGCAAGCCGCGACGAGCCGGCCACCCGTAGTGCGAAGCCGAACGGCGTGCGCCAGATGAGGAACGAAGCGGCGAGGGCGGCAACGACGGCAATCCCGATGCCGATATGGGCATCGAGACCGGCCAGTTTCGGCAGCCAGGCGGTGCGCGGCATCAAGGGCGACTGCAGGAAGCCGGCGCCGAACTGTCCGAGCGGCCCGGCGAGCAGCTGTTGCACCAGGAGGAGCGCGACGAAATTGAGCAGAAGTGTCGCCAGTACCTCATGCACTCGCCGGCCGAGATGCAGGATCGTGGCGACGCCGGACCACGCCGCGCCGGCGATCGCCCCGCCCGCCAGCGTCACCACGATGGCGACGATCGGCGGCGCAGTCTGAACTAGCAGGGCCGCGGCCGCCGCCCCGGCGCCGCCGAGCGCGATCTGACCTTCCGCCCCCAGGTTGATGATGCCGGCGCGGAAGCAGATGGCGACGCCGATGCCGGACAGAAGGTAGGGCGTGGTGCGGTTCAGCGCGACGCCAATCTGGTGGGTGTCGCCGAAGGCGCCGGCCAGGATGGCGAGGAAGCCGTCGAGCGGGTTCTTGCCTGCCAAGGCGATCAGCAGTGCCGCCGAGGCGATCGACAGCAAGAGCGCGATCAGAATGTTGCCGCCGAGCCCGAGCCGGCCGAGCGACAGGCGCAAGCGGGCGAGCGGCGCTGGCGGCGACAGGCTGTTGGATGCGTCGCTCATGCCGCCCTCCCGGACATCCACAATCCGATCTGACGCAGATCCACGTTGCGGTTCGGCACAATTCCGGCAAAGCTGCCGCCGGCCATTACCGCGATCCGATCGCTGATCGACAGGATCTCCTCCAGTTCCGAGGAAATATAGAGAATGGCCGCACCCTCGCGGCGAAGCGCGATCATCTGGTCGAGCACGAAACGCGTGGCGCCGGGATCGAGTCCCCAGGTCGCCTGATGCGCCACCACGACCTGCGGCTTTCGCGCCAGTTCGCGGGCGATCACCACCTTCTGCTGATTGCCGCCGGACAGTCGGCCGACGACGGACTCCGGTCCGGGCGCGCGCACGTCGTATTCAGCCATCAGCACTTTGGCCTCAGCGCGTCCCGCCGCCGGTGTCAGCAGCGCGGCCGAGCCGTAGGGCGGCCGCATGGTATCGCGCAGCATCAGATTGTCGAGGACGGTCATCGACTTGACCAGAGCGGTGTGCGACCGGTCGGCCGGCAGATAGGCAAGCCCCAGCCGGACCCGCTCGGCAACCGAGGTGGTCGTCGCATCCTGGCCGCAGATCAGCACCGAACCGTCGGCGATCGACCGCAGCCCGGCGAGACTTTCCGCCAATTCCAGCTGGCCGTTGCCGTCGACACCGGCGAGACCGAGGATTTCGCCCGCCCTCACATCGAACGTGATGGCTTCGAGGCCGGCCGCCTTCAGGCCGCGGACGCTCAGTTGCTGCGGTCCGCGCGCCTGATCGCCGGCCTCGACCTGCGGCATCGGCACCGTGCGGCCGACCATCATTTCGGCGAGGTCGTTGCGGCTGACATCGGCGACGGCCGCCGCGCCGGCGAGTTTGCCGGCACGCAGCACCACCACGCGGTCGCAGACATCCAACACTTCCGGCAGCTTATGGCTGATGAAGACGATGCCTTTGCCCTCGCTCTTGAGCCGCCGCATGATGTCAAGCAGCTCGCGCACTTCCGATGGCGCCAGATTGGACGTCGGCTCGTCAAGGATGAGGAGTTTGGCATCCCTGAGAATGGCTTTCAGGATCTCGACGCGTTGCCGCCGGCCGAGCGACAGCGACGAAATCTTGGCATCGGGATCGAGATCGAGGCCAAAGCGCTGGCTCATGTCGCGGATATGCGCCGCCATGTGCTTCTGGCGCAGGATCTGGCCCGCGCCTGGCCAGCCGAGAAGAATGTTCTCCGTCACGGTCATCGCCTCGATCAGCATGAAATGCTGATGGATCATGGCGATGCCGGCCGAAATCGCGTCGAACGGCGTGTGGCCCTTCAGTTGCGCGCCGTCGAAGCGGATGTCGCCGGCGTCCGGCGGCAACATGCCGTAGAGGAGCTTCATCAACGTCGATTTGCCCGAGCCGTTCTCGCCCAAGAGGCCGAGGATCTCGCCGGAATGCACGAAGAGATCGATCCCGTCGTTGGCCCTGACGTCGCCGAACAACCGCACGATCCCGCGCATTTCCAGTAACGCTGCCACTCTTCCGTACTCCGTCGCGCGCCAATATTGGCAGGTGGCCCCGGGACCATACCGGGACGCGAGCCCTCGAAGCCAAGCGGCCGGGGGAAGCGAACCTCCCCCCGGAGCTTCGGGCTTACAGGTCGAAACCGGGGTTCAGCCGCCCGAACGCGCGTCTTCGCGGGTCGGATCGATTTTCAGGGTGCCGGCCTTGAACTTGGCGGCCTGGTCGTCGAGTTCCTTCACCACGGCGGCCGGAACCACTGGGTTGAACGGCTTGCCTTCGGCATAGGCGAGCGAGGCGCCCGTCACCGGAGCGGTGTCATAGCCGTACTGCAGGAAGTTGCCGAACAGCTTGCCGCCCTTCACGTCGTCGGCGGTCTTGCCGAACATCGCCGGCCAATCCTCCAGGATGTTGGTCAACACGCTGTCGGGCGCCGCCTTGGTCTGATCGAAGCCGCGGCCGGTGGCATAGACGTTCTTCTCCTTGGCGGCGGCGACGATGCCGGAGATGGCGGCATTGAGCTTGCCGGTCAGCACGTCGGCGCCGGCGGCGATCAGCGACAGCGCGGCTTCCTTCGAGGCGGCTGCGTCTTCCATGTCCTTGACGTAGATGATCGTCACCTTGGCGCCGGCCTTTTCGGCGCAGATGCGGAAGCCGCCGGCCTGGGCGGTGATGTTCGGCACGCCTTCGAGGCCATAGACGCCGGCAACCTTGTGCGTCTTGCTCATGCGGGCGGCGAGGAGGCCGATCTGACAGCCGAACTGGGCGTTGTTGTAGTCGACCGACATGACATTGGGGGCGGCGCCTTCATTGCCGGAGACGGCGATGAACTGCGTCTTGGGGAAGTCCGGTGCCACTTGCTGCATCGCCGAGACGAAGCGGCCGGAATGGCCCATCACCACCTTGAAGCCTTGTGTGGCGTAGCCGCGCAGCGCTTCCGCCTCGTCGGCATCGGCGACGTTTTCGGTGTAGGCGGTGGTGAAGCCATGCGACTTCAGGCTCAACAGGATCGAATAGCCGAGCGCATTCCAGCTCTGGTCGTTGACCGAGCCCGGCAGCAGGATCGCCGCCTTATCCTCGGCCATGGCCCCGGATGACAACGCGGTGGAGGCGAGGACGAGGGAGGCGGAAATCAGCGTACGCAGATAGGATGGGGATCCCTTGATTGTCATTGGACTCTCCTGTCATGGCCTATTTCGGGCCTATTCGTGGGGGTCTGGGACGACGCGAGGGGTGCCGGCAGTCGCGCCGGCAGCCCTCATGAAGTGGATGGGACGCGGACGATGGCCGCGATCGGTGCCTCGCCGGGGGCGCACTGATGTTCGGTGCCGCCGGAAACGAAGATGGCGCTGTCGCCGGTGACCGAGGCGATCACCGCGCCGAGCGCCGCACGGGCATGGCGCTCGTAGTTGATGTCGGCATCCGACAGCATGGTGGTGCGCCGGCCGCGCAGCATCCCGCCGGCGGGCGCTTCGGCCTTGGCGAAGATCGACACGATGTCGGCGGCCTGAGCCCCGGCATTCTCAGCGGCTCGCCTGACCGCATCGGCGTCGACGACGTCCTTCAACACCGCATGGCCGATGGCGAGATCGCCGCCCGCCGTCGCCGAATTGCCGAAGAGCAGGATCTCGCAATTGCGCAATTCGCCACCGGCGGACGTATTGGCGACTTCGGTGTAGAGCCCCATGTCGCGGGCGATGACCGCGTCCGACAAAGCGGACTCGTCGACTTCGCCGAGGCCCAGGGCGACGCCGAGCGCAGTGGCGCCACGGGCAAACGCCTTGGAGCCATTGGGGTCACGGGTGACGACGGCAACGCCGCGCTTGTCCGCATCGGCGATCAGGGCCGGGGTGAGCAGCGGACCTTTCACCTGCACGTAGTGAACGTCCTTGGCCGAGGTGATCCCGGCCTCGGCCTGCGCACGACGGACGGCGGCGGCCACCTCGCGCACTTCGACCATGGTGCCGACTTCTTCGGCAAGAAACTCGCGGGTGATGCCGATGCCGAGCGCCAGGCGCTTGCCGCCCGCAGGCTCGGAGGCGCTTTTGGTGAACACTGTGGCGTGCGGCGACAGAACGCCTTCGGTTCCTCCCGACCAGACGAAGGCGATCTTCTTCGTCACCTCGTCGGCGGAGATGCCGAGGTGTCTGGAGAGGAGCAGCGCGAACGACAGCGTGGCGAAGCCGCGGGTGAAATCATTCGCCCCGCCGTTGCCCTCGGTCTTGCCGATGACGGCGACGATCTCCTCGGGTTTCACCTCGCCGGCAGCGATCAGCTTGTCGAGCGCTGCGACGTCGCTCGGATTGTTCATCAGCAGCTTGTGGGCGGCGACACGCATACCGATTCCTCTTTCATCGTAACTGTCGGACGCACCCGGCTGGGCGCCTGACCGGCAAGACGCACTCTCATGCCCGGGCCGCTATGGCAGGCGCGGCATCGGGTGTGGCAAGCATTGCAGGGGTTGATGTCGGCGACTTCAATTCCTCCAGGGCCGCCGTGATCCCGCCCGGACGATGCGGCACTCCGGCCGCCGCCAGGCCGAGCTCAACGCCGGACAGCGCTCCCATCAGGGTCAGTTCGTTGCAGGCGCCCAGATGGCCGATGCGGAAGACCTTGCCGGCCAGCTTCGCAAGACCCGCGCCAAGCGACATGTCGGTCGCCTTAAGCACTATCTGGCGAAAATGGTCGGCGTCGTGTCCGTCCGGCATGACCACAGCGGTCAGCACCGGCGAATATTCGGCCGGATCGAGGCAGAGAATATCCAGATCCCAGGCGCGGACGGCCGCCCGTGTCGCTGCGGCCAGCCGGCGATGCCGGGCGAACACGGCGTCTAGTCCCTCTTCCATCAGCAGAGCGATGGCCTCGCGCAGGCCGTAAAGGAGGTTGGTCGCCGGCGTGTAGGGGAAGAAGCCGTTGCCGTTCGGCCCCAGCATGTCGTTCCAATCCCAATAGGATCGGCGCATGGAATTGGTGCGCGAAGCGGCTAGCGCCTTCTTGGAGATGGCGTTGAAGCCGAGCCCCGGCGGCAGCATCAGCCCCTTCTGCGAGCAGCTCACCGTGACGTCGATGCCCCACTCGTCGTGGCGCAGGTCGACCGAGCCGAGCGAGGAAATCGCGTCAACGAGGAACAGCGCCGCATGACCGGCCTTGTCGATCGCCCGACGGACGGCGGCCAAGTCGCTGGTCACCCCGGTCGACGTCTCGTTGTGGACGACCATGACCGCCTTGATCGTGCCGGCACGATCCTCGGCCAGACGGCGCTCGATGATGTCCGCATCTACGCCGTGACGCCAGTCGCCGGAAATGAATTCAATTTCGAGACCGAGCCGTTCGGCCATGCGCTTCCATAGCGTGGCGAAGTGGCCGGTCTCGACCATCAGCACTTTGTCGCCCGGCGACAGCGTATTGACGATGGCCGCTTCCCAGGCGCCGGTGCCTGACGACGGGTAGATCACCACCGGCCCGGTGGTCTTGAACACCGCTTTGCAGCCTTCCAGCACATCTTGGCCGAGTTTGCGGAACTCCGGGCCGCGATGGTCGATCACCGGACCACCGATTGCGGAAAGCACGCGACCGGGGACCGGGCTCGGCCCGGGGATCTGCAGAAAATGCTGTCCAGAGCGAGTCATTCCGCCGAGTCTCCACGCATATGCCAACCGCCCTTTCCTTCGATCCATCCGCCCAGTCGCAGCGTCATTCCGGCAAAGCCCGGGATCCGATGCCGTCGCCACCGGCCGGTCGGCCCGGCAAGACCGAGCTGCTTCCAGCGGTCCGGCCATGCCTTAAGGGGTATGGATCGCTGCATTCGCCGGGATGGCGCCGTCTGCAGCGAGATCGGGTCCCTGACAGGGCTGCCCATCGTGTTTTGCCGTACAACCCGGCCGCCTCGTCGGCAATAATGCATTCATTATTTCTTGAAGCAAGAATATTTTTGAATTTTGTTAGTTCCGCTAGACGACTCAAAGTGAATGCGATATTATTGAGCAATGATGCTTAAATCGACGCCACCCACTGCTGAGAATTCGGGCGACGAACCCGCCCGCGGCGATTCGGCGCGCGGTCCCGCGTCATTGCACGACGAGATCCTCGGCCGCCTGCGCGACTATATCGTCGAGGGCAACCTCGAGGCGGGCGACCGCGTGCCCGAGCGGGAACTGTGCGAAATGCTCGGCATTTCCCGCACGCCGTTGCGCGAGGCGCTGAAAGTGCTGGCCGCCGAGGGGCTGCTGGAGCTTCTGCCCAACCGCGGCGCGCGGGTGCGCGGCTTGAGCGCGCAGGATCTCATCGAGCTGTTCGATGTGATGGGCGGCCTCGAAGCGCTGGCCGGGCGGCTCGCCTGCGAAGCGATCACCGACGATGAAATCGCCGAAATCGAGAAACTGCATTACGACATGTACAGCTGCTACGTGCGGCGTGACATGCACGGCTATTTCCGCTTCAACCAGCTGATCCACCAGAAAATCGTGGCGGCGGCACGCAACGGTGCGCTTGCCTCGACCTACAGCGCCATGACGAGCCGGCTGCGGCGCGCCCGTTTCACCGCCAATACCTCGCGCAGCCGCGATCGCTGGAGCGAGGCGATGCGTGAGCACGAGGAGATTCTCGATGCGCTGAGGCGTCGCGCCGGTCCGGAACTGGGCGAGATCCTGTTCCAGCATCTGCGCAACAAGCGCTCCGCAGTCACATCGAAGGCCGAGGACCAAGAATCGTAGGTGCCGCATCGTAGGCTCGGCTGCGGCGGCGTCGAGGCGCTCGCCCGGCAAACGCGAAGGCGGCCCCGGCGCTTAGGCGGATGTGCGCATCATCAACGTCGCCGTCAGACGCGGCATATTCGCCGGCAATGCCGCCACGCCCCCGTCGATGCGGGCCAGCAGGGTCTCGACGCACAGCGCGCTCATGCGCTCGATATCTTGCGCCACCGTTGTCAGCGGCGGGCAGGCGAACCGGCTGAGCGGATGGTCGTCATGGCCGGCGATGCGCAGATCGCAGCCGGACTCGCGACCGATCCTGAGCCCGGACTGGAAGGCCGCCGCCATCACGCCGGCAGCCACCCGATCATTGACGCAGAGGAGCGTGCGCGTCGGAAATCCCGTTCCGGCAAATAGGCGCATCGCTTCGGTGTAGCTCTTTTCCTCGAAACGCCAGCTGGCCGTCCGCCCAAGGGTGACGATGTCGGGGGCAAGGCCGTTGCGCCCCATCGTTCTGACATAGGCCATCCGGCGCTCGACCGCATTGTGGTTGGTTTCCGGCAGTTCGACATAGGTGGGCCGCGCGCCGGTGCGGCAGAGATAGTCGGTGATCAGCCCCATGCTCTGGAAATTGTCGGTGCCGATGAAGGGAACGTCGGTGTCGAGCCGGCTGTCGAGATAGACGATCGGGATGCGCGCGCCGAGGCTTTCGATCAGTCCGATGTCGGACGTCAGCCCGAGTGGGGCGATGATCGCGGCCGAGGCCCTGAGCGACAGGAGCACGTCGATCGAATGGGCCTCCATGCGCGGGTCGCCGCGCGAGCCGAGAACGACGACGAGATGGCCGTTGGCGGCGAGTTGGCCTTCGATCCGGCTGACCAGGCTCGCATAGAACGGATCGACGATATCCGGCACGATGATACCGATGATGTTCGACTTCTTCTTGTTCAGGTTGACCGCGAACAGATTGGGGCGGTAGTCGTACTTGCGCAGTGCCTGTTCGATCTTGTCGCGGGTCGACTTACGAACGCTGTCCGGATCGATGAAATACTTGGATACAGTCGGTCTGGATAGCCCGCTAATCTCTGCGAATTCCGCCATATTCTTGATCTTGTGGGCGCTCATCGGTGGCCTAATTCCTTGCCCTTATGCCAGATCGTCCGGGAATGCCGCCTGGCTCGACGGCGCATGGACAGGATGCGCGCCACTGGACCGCCCAAGGCGGTTCGCCGAAGCGCTGCATCGCTGTTTTCGAACATGTAGAGTGCTTGGTCGGCCGCCGCATGTTGCCCTTGCGATGGCATCGTGCCGCGGGGTCGGCCGCGACCGCGCCAGTCAACTGCGACCGCGCCAATTGGACCGCCCTCGGCTAGGGCAAATTTGCCATGATGTCAAACTGACGGCAATAAAATTATCACTCGTAAAATTCAGTTTTCTGAAATGTGCTCATCCAGTTGGCATCACGCATTTCTGAACGCCGCGCGTCTGCGATAGGCGCGCCGTGCCTGCCTGCCGGAGTTTCACTGTTAAGCGTCGGATCTCGCAGGATGTTTCATATTAAAGTGATTATTTGATAAGGAGTTATATGACAGTGCCGCGGGATTGGGCGCGTGGCCGAAGGCGGCGGCTGGCTTATGTTGCGCAGCGGCATGGGAAAATTTAACGCGCGGTACTTTCTTGTTGACGCGCCGAGCGCATCCGGACTAGCGTTCGATCATGCTGTAAGGGGCATGAGCACACACGACCGTCGGTCCAAGAGATGTGCACCAACCCCACCCCGGAGGCAGTTCAGGCCGCAGAAAGCGCCCTGACCAAACGGCAAGTCAAAAGCACGACGAGGCTGGAGGAAACACTATGAGGAAATTGATCGCCGCCATGGCGGCCGTTGCGGTCGGCGCAACCATGTTCGCATCGGCGGGATATGCCGCCGACAAGAAATTGACGATCGCGCTCATTCCCGGTCTGACCACCGACGCCTTCTACATCTCGATGCGCAAGGGCGCGGAGGCCGCGGCCAAGGCCGTCGGCGTCGAACTGGTGTTCCAGGGCGCTCCGGACTTCAATCCGGTCCTGCAGGTTCCGGTCCTCGACGCAGTGATCGCCCGGCATCCCGATGCGATCCTGATCGCCCCGACCGACAAGAACCAGTTGGTGCAGCCGTTGAAGAAGGCTGTTGATGCTGGCGTCACGGTCGTCACGGTCGACACCTTCATCGGCACCGGCAAGTATCAGACGGGCGCCGGCGATGCCGACTTCCCGATCTCCTACATCGCCTCCGACAATATCCTCGGCGGCGAGATCGCTGCCCGCGCCCTCGCCAAGGCGGTCGGCGACAAGGGCAAAGTGTTCGTTTCGAACGTGAAGCCCGGCATCTCCACGACCGATCAGCGTGAAGAAGGCTTCAAGCGCGAGATGAAGAACCATCCGGGCATCACCGTGCTCGACACCCAGTTCAACGACGACGACGCCAACAAGGCCGCCTCGCAGTTGCAGTCCGTGCTCGCCCGCAATGGCGATCTCGTCGGCGTGTTCGGCGCCAACCTGTTCTCCGCCCTCGGTGCTGCCAACGGCGTGAAGCAGGCGAACAAGATCGGCGTCGTCAAGGTCGTTGCCTTCGACGCCCCCAACTCGATCGTCGACAATCTGAAGTCCGGTCTGGTCGATATCGCCATCGCTCAGCATCCGGCCGAAATCGGCTACTACGGCGTGATGACCGCCTACGCCCATCTGACCGGCAATTCGGTCCCGACCTCGATCGGCACCGGATTCACCGTGATGGACAAGACGAACATCGACGATCCGAACGTCGCCCGCTTCATCTACAAGGAATAATCAAAATCCCCAGGTCCGGCGGGACTGCGTCCCGTCGGACCGCTTTTCGGGCCTGCGCCGTCAGGACATGCCCGCGCCATCCGCCCGGAATCGCCGGGGGGCTCCGCCGAGGACCGCAGCCGAAGAGCGCCGGTCCGGCCATCGAGGCCCGCCACAGCCGGCCTGGCACCGTCCCGGAGGCGCACACCGTCCGGGCAAGCATGGGCGCAAGGCTAAGCGCGCAAACGCAAAAAGTGGGGCGACGTCGCGGCTATGCGAGCCGACACGCTCCAGCTCACCGTTTCAATTGGAGTGGCAAATGTCCGCATCTTCGGCCGCTGCCCCGGGTACTGGTGCCAAGCCAAACGCAGGCCTTGCCTGGCTGGCGCGTATCGCAGAACTGCGGGCCTGGCTGTTCCTGCTCATCCTGGTCGTGTTCTTCGAGACCTGGGCGCAGGTTGCCTATGGCGTGACCTTCTTCGGTTCCAGCTACAACCTGCAATCGATCGCGGTCTTCGCCGTGGCACCGCTGCTGCTGGCGCTCGGTTCGACCTTCGTGATCATTTCCGGCGGTATCGACCTGTCGATCGGCTTCGTCATGGGGCTGTCGGCCGTCGTCGCCGCCCATGGCGTCAACATCGCCGGCCATTGGCTTTCCCCCTTTCCGGCCATGCTGGTCGGCATCGTCGCCGGGCTGCTGGTGACGCTGGTGCCGGGCAAGATCAACGGCCTGCTGATCGCCAAGCTGAATATCCCGCCCTTCATCGGCACGCTCGGCATGTTCGGCGTCGCCCGCGGCGTCGCGTTCCTGATTGCCGGCGGCACGACCGTGCCGGTCAGCAATCACTGGTTCGCCAGCCTCGGCAACGATCGCATCTTCGGCTTGCCCTACGTTGTGCTGGTCACAGTGCTGTTTCTCATCGGCATGCACTATCTCCTGTCGCAGACCCGCTTCGGCCAGCATACCTATGCGCTCGGCGCCAATGAGCAGGCGACGATCCGCGCCGGCATCGACGTCGATCGGCTGAAGCAGCGGCTCTACATGCTCTCGGCCTTCTGCGCCGGTATCGGCGGCGTCCTCTATGCGGCCCGGTTTACCGCCGGTGCGGCCCAGGCGGGCGAACCGCTGCTTCTCGACTCGATCGCGGCCGTCGTCATCGGCGGCGCCAGCCTGTTCGGCGGATCCGGCACCGTATTCGGCACCGTGGCGGGCTCGCTGGTCATCGCCGTCATCCAATACGGGCTTGTCTTCATCAACGTCGAACCCTTCTGGCAGTTCGTCGCAGTCGGTTGCGTCATCATCATTTCCGTGCTGGTCGACCAGACGCAGCGCAGGTTCACGGAGCGCTGACATGGCTACGGAAACCGGACCCATCCTTGACGTACGCAATATCTACAAGCGGTTCGGCGGCGTGCAGGCGCTCGACGACGTCTCGATGAATCTCTATCCGGGGGAGGTCGTGGCGCTCGCCGGCGACAACGGTGCCGGCAAGTCGACGCTGATCAAAGCCATCTCCGGCGTCTACCGCGCCGACGAAGGTGAGATCGTTCTGGCCGGCGAACCGGTGCATTTCGCCTCGCCGGAAGCGGCGCGCGGTGCCGGCATCGAAACGATCTACCAGGACCTGGCGCTTGCCGACAATCTGTCGATCGGCGCCAACATCTTCCTCGGCCGCGAGCCGATGCGCAACATGTTCGGGTTCCTGCCGGTGCTCGACCGCCGCAAGATGGCGGCGGCCGCCAAGGAGACGATGGCGCGGCTCGACTTCCACGTCTCGCGTCTCGAAGCTCCCGTCGGACGCTTCTCCGGCGGCCAGCGCCAGGCGGTGGCCATTGGCCGGGCGATCTACTGGAATGCACGCGTGCTGATCATGGACGAACCGACCGCCGCGCTCGGCGTGCCCGAGCAGCGCAAGGTGCTGTCGCTCGTCCAGACGCTGAAGACGCAAGGGCAGGGCGTCATCTTCATCTCACACAACCTGCACGACATATTCGCCGTTGCCGACAGGATTTTCGTGCTGCGTCGCGGCCAGCTGGCGGGTGAGCGCCGCATCGAGGACACCAACCCCGACGAGGTGGTGCGGTTGATGGTCGGCGGGTAGCCGGCGAGGGGCAGGTTCTGGTCGGACGGGATCCTCCGATCGACCGGGAAATGCCCCGGATATATGAATTGAGCGTGTCCTTCCGTTCGGATCGCCTCGGTCCGACCGGGATACGCTTTCGCCGGCGGCGCGCATGTCCCCTGCATGCGGATGCGCCGCCGGCGCTGAACAGGAGCATATCCATGCCGAAGAAACTGGACCGACGGTTGCGAGTCGGAGTGCTCGGCTGCGGCCAAATTGCCCAGGCCGCCCATTTTGAGAGCTGTACCAAGGCAGTGAACGCGGATCTTCATGCGATTTGTGATGTCGCGGATGATCTGAGGGAGCGGATGGCGGCGACCCACGCCCCGGCGAAAAGCTACCGCGACTATGACGCCATGCTGGCCGATCCGGACGTCGAGGCGATCATCATCGCCACCTCGGATGCATTCCATGTGCCGGCCAGCCTGAAGGCACTCGAAGCCGGCAAGCACGTCCTGTGCGAGAAGCCGCTGGGTCTGACGGTTGAGGAAGTCGAAGAGCTCGAGCGCGCCGTCGCCCGGTCCGGCAAGATCCTGCAGGTCGGGCACATGAAGCGCTTCGATGCGGGGTTGCAGGCGGCGAAGCAGTTCATCGACACCCGCATGGGCGAGATGCTGGCGCTGAAAGCCTGGTACTGCGATTCCACCCATCGCTATCCGATGACAGACGCCGTGCAGCCGCTGATCGTCTCAAGCGCCAATGCCAGGAAGCCGGCCGAAAACCCCAAGGCCGACCTGAAGAAATACTACATGCTGGCGCACGGCTGCCATCTGATTGATCTCGCTCGCTATTTCGCCGGCGACATCGTCGAGGTCGATGCCCGGCTGAACCAGCGCTTCGGCGCCTACTGCTGGTTCGTCGATGTGGCCTTTGCCAATGGTGCGCTCGGCCATCTCGACCTGACCGTGGCGGTGCGCATGGACTGGCACGAGGGGATGCAGATCTACGGCGAGAACGGCAGCATCCTCGGCAAGATCTACAACCCCTGGTATTACAAATCGAGCGACGTCGATATCTTCGACGAGGCCGACGGCTCGACCCGGCGAGTGCTTGGCGCCGACGGCCATTTCTATCGCCGCCAGCTCGAAGGGTTTGCCTCGGTCATCCTCGACGGAGCGGCGATGACCGGCGCCAACGCCGCCGACGGGGTCGCCAGCGTGCGCAACATGGTGGCGATCGCCCAGTCGGCCCGGACCGGAAAGCCGGTGCGGCCGGCCGATGTCAGCGGAGGCCTGTGATGCAGCTCGGGATCTTCGCCAAGACGTTTCCGGGCAGCGATGCCCAGACGGTGCTGTCGGCGGCGCGCGACGCCGGCTATGCGACCGTGCAGTTCAACATGGCCTGCCTTGGGCTGAAATCGATGCCGGATGCGATCTCGCCGGCCGAGACGGCGTCGATTGCCGCAGCCGCCGCGTCGACCGGCGTGTCGATCGCCGCGGTCTCCGGCACCTACAATATGATCCATCCGGACCCTGAGGTCCGCCGCGTCGGCCTTGCCCGGCTCGACGTGCTGGCTCGTTCGGCGCATGCGATGGGCACGCGGCTGATCACGCTGTGCACCGGCTCGCGCGATCCGGACGACCAATGGCGTCACCATCCGGACAATGCGACGCCGCAGGCCTGGGCCGATCTGATCGCCGAGATGACCAAGGCTGCAGCGATCGCTGCAGCCCATGACGTCGATCTCGGTATCGAGCCGGAACTGGCCAACGTCATTTCCTCGGCCCCGCTGGCGCGCCGGCTCCTCGACGAGATCGGTTCGCCGAGACTGAAGATCGTGCTCGATCCGGCCAATCTGTTCGAGATCGCGCCCCCGGCCGAGCGCCGGCGTCTGGTCGAAGACGCCATCGGGCTGCTCGCCCCGTCGGTTGCCCTGGCGCATGCCAAGGACCGGCACGCCGACGGCTCGTTTGCTGCGGCGGGGACCGGGGTGATCGATTTCCGCCATTTCGTCGCCGCTCTCAAGGCAGGCGGCGTCGAGGCTCCTCTCGTCACCCATGGCCTGGACGCCGGCCAGGCGACGTCGGTTGCCCGGTATCTCGCCGGCATTCTGGAGGGCATCGCATGACCCGCCGGATGATCGAGATCGATGGCCTGAAGCTGGCATTATCCGATTCCGGCGGTGCCGGCCGGCCGATCGTGCTGCAGCACGGGCTCACAGCCGACGCCGGACAGATCGCCGAATTTTTCCCCGGCTCGCCCGATTGGCGGGTGCTGACGCTCGAATGCCGTGGCCACGGCAGTTCTGAAACCGGCGATCCGGCAGCGTTTTCGATCGCCGCCTTTGCCGACGATGTCGCCGCAGCGATGGCTGCTGCCGGTGTGAGCCGTGCGGTCGTCGGCGGCGTATCGATGGGCGCCGCGATTGCCTGCCGTCTCGCCGTCATCCGCCCGGACCTGGTCGAAGCGCTGGTGTTGATCCGCCCGGCCTGGGTTGTCGATGCGGCGCCGGAGAACATGGCGCCGAATGCCGAGGTCGGCGAGCTCATCACCCGCTTCGGCGCCGGGGCTGGACTTGCCGCCTTCGAGCGCTCGGCAACGGCGGCGCGCCTCGCCGAGGTGGCGCCCGACAATCTGGCGAGCCTGAAGTCGATGTTCGGCCGCGTGCCGGCCGACGTCACGGCTGCGCTCACCACCCGCATTTCCGCCGATGGGCCGGGCATTTCGGCCGAACAGCTGCGGGGCGTCGTTGTTCCGGCGCTCATCGTCGGGACGAAGCGCGATGCGATCCATCCGCTTGGGCTGGCCGAAACGCTGGCTTCCTCGCTGCCGAACGCCCGGTTCGCCGAGATCACGCCGAAGGCGAGTTCGAAGCCGGCCTATCTGGCCGATCTCGCCGCGGCGATCGACCGCTTCCTTTCAGACCTTACCAGGGACGTCACGCCATGACCCGTCTGGACCGCCTTGCGCACTTGCCGAAGGATCGGCTCCTCGCCGAATTCTCGCTGTGGTCGGCCGACCTCATCCGGCTCGCCGACGACATCGCGCGGGTCGATCGTTACGTCGACATCTACCACGTCGACGTCTCCGACGGCCATTTCTCGCCGTCGTTCCTGTTCTTCCCCGACCAGATCGCCCGAGTGCGCGCCGCGACCGAGAGGCCGATCCACGTCCATCTGATGGTCGAGGATTCGATCCTCCTCTCCCAGATTGAGCAATTCGCCGAGGTCGGTGCCGATCTCATCAGCATCCATCTGGAGAATGCTGCGGCCCGCGATGCAGGCCTCGACCGCATCGACAGCCTCGGGCTCAAGGCCGGCATGGTGCTGAAGGTCGATACACCGGTCGCCGGTGTTGCGCCCTATCTGCCGCGCCTGTCGTTCCTGACGCTTCTCGGCACGGCGATCGGTGTCAAAGGCCAGGGGCTCGACCCGTCCGCTACCGCCCGTCTGACGCAAGCGGCGGGGATGATCGGCGTGGCGGGACGCACCGGCACCACCCGCCTTGCTGCCGATGGCGGCATCCGCGAGACGACCGTGCCGCTACTTAGCGCGGCCGGCGCGGAAACCGTGGTGATGGGCTCGCTCGCGTTCGGGGCTCCGGATCTTAGCCAGCGCATCGCCTGGATCCACGGTCTAGAGACGGCGGCCTGATGATGGCGACGGCGCTCGGCATCGATATCGGCGGCACGGATCTGCGCGTTGCGCTGATCGGTGATGGCGGCAAGGTGCTGTCGCATGCTCGCACCGCGACCGCTGCCAGCGCCGGGCCGGATGCCGTGATCACGCAGATCGTCGCGCTCGCCGAAACGCTCGTTCACCCGCTCGGATCGCCCAATCCCGACGGCATCGGCATCGGCTCGCCCGGCCCGCTCGATGCGGACCGAGGGCTGGTGCAGTCGCCGCCGACGCTCGCCGGCTGGCACGACGTGCCCCTCGCCGAGGCGATCGCCGACCGGTTGAAGCTGCCGACGGCGCTCGATAACGACGGCCATGTGGCGGCGCTGGGGGAGTGGCGCTACGGCGCGGCGCGCGGGGCCACGACGTTTGCCTATGTGACGATCTCGACCGGCATCGGCGGCGGCATCGTCGTCGACGGACGCATGCTGCGCGGTGAGGGCGGTCGCGCCGGCCATGTCGGCCACATGGTCACGACCGATGCGCCGGTGCGTTGCGTCTGTGGCAATCTCGGCTGCTGGGAGGCCTTGGCATCGGGAACGGCGCTGGCCCGCGCGGCGCGTCAGGCGGTCACGCAGGCGCCGCACAGTCTTCTCGCCCGGCTGGCGACGGATCGTCCGGCCGACGGGCGGCTGGTCGGCGAGGCGGCCCGGGCCGGCGACGCCGTGGCGCTCGCGCTGCTCGAGGCCGAGGCCCGCCATATCGCCGCAGGGCTGACCAGCCTCATCCATCTTCTGTCGCCGCAGCGCATCGTCATAGGCGGCGGCCTGTCGGCGCTGCTCGACCTGATGCAGCCGACTATCGAGGCCGAGGTCGCCCGCCGCACCATGGCGGTCTTCCATGGCGTCGACATCGTTGCGGCGGAACTCGGCCTGGCAACCGGTGTGATCGGCGCCGCCGCCCTGATCCTGGCCCCTGACCGCGTCACGCGCTTCGCTCCACGATCCCACGAAGAGAAAGTATCCCCATGACCCGGATGACCTCGGCCGAATTGCGCGGGCTTCACCAGATCTCGGCCGCCAACGGCCTGATGCTGGTGATCGCCTGTGATCAGCGCGGTAGCATGCGCACGCTGATGTCGTCCGACCCTGCGGTGCTGGCGACGATCAGCATGGAGCGGCTCGGCGAGACCAAGGCGGACGTCACCACCCATCTGGCCAGTGCCGCCTCGGCGATCCTGCTCGATCCGATTGCCGCGGTTCCCGGCATCGTCGATCTGGGCGTCCTGCCGCGCGATATCGGCTTGATCATCGGGCTCGACGATTCCGGCTACGGCTCGACGCCCGAAGGCTACCGGCTGTCGAAGCTGGTGCCGGGGATCTCGGCTCGGCGGGTGCGCGATCTCGGCGGCACGGCCGGCAAGATTATGGTCTATCTCCGCTCCGACGTTCCCGCCGCCAACGTCCACAACATCGACATCCTCAAAGCCTGCATCGCCGATTTTGCCGCAGAGAACCTGCTGCTCGTCGTCGAATTCCTCACCTATGCACTGCCCGGCGAGACGGAGGCCGACTACAAGGCCAAGACCGGCACCCTCATCGAAGGCGGCAGCCGCCTCTGCCTCGACCTCGGCGCCAAGCTGTTGAAGATCCCGTTCCCCGGCTCGGCCGAGAGTGCCCGCAGGATCACCGAGATGTGCGGCTCCGTCCCCTGGGCCGTGCTGTCGGCTGGCGTCGATCACGCCACATTCGTCGGTCAGGTCGAGATCTGCATGGCGGCGGGCGCGGCCGGTGTCATCGCCGGGCGCTCGCTGTGGAAGGACTGTGTGACGCTCGATCGCGACGAGACGCGGCGGCGGCTCACCGAGCGCGCCATCCCGCGGCTGAACGACCTGAAGAGAATCCTCGACCGTCACGCCCGCCCGCTGGCCCGCAATCGGGAGGCGGCGTCGTGACCCTGCGCGCTTCAACCATCGGCATCGATATTGGCGGCACCAATCTGCGCGCCGCCCGCATCGCCTCGGATGGGTCGATCGAGGAGCGGATCAGCGAACGCGTCACCCGTGAGCCGCGCGTGGTGACCGAGCGGGTCATCGAACTGGTCCGCGCTCTCGACAAACCATCGGTGGTGGCGATCGGCGTCGGCATTCCCGGCCGGGTCGACGCCCACCGCAGGCAGGTGCTGTCCGGCGGCTATCTCAATCTCTCCGGCGTGCACTTCGCCGAGGACGTCGAGGCGGCAATCGGCAAGCCGGTCTCCATCGACAACGACTGCAACATGGCGCTGGTCGCCGAAATTGCGGTCGGCGCGGCGATGCGGCGCGAGCACGTGGTGATGTTCACTATCGGCACCGGCATCGGCGGCGCCGTCGTGCTGGACGGCAAGATCGTGCGCGGCCGCATGACGGCCGGGCAGTTCGGCCATCTGACCGTCGAGGTCGATGGCTTGCCCTGCGCCTGTGGACGCCGTGGTTGCGTCGAGACGACGAGTTCCGGCCTGGCGCTGGCTCGTTTGATCGCCGAGGCCGGCCTGCCGCCCAATTTGACGGTGGAAGACCTGTTCGCCCGTGAGGGTGAAGGCGACGCGGTTGCTTCAGGCGTGCTGACACAGTGGATCAGGCCTCTCAGGGCAGCGATCGATACGACGGTCGCCGCGTTTGCGCCCGAACTGGTGCTGCTCGGCGGTGGTCTCGGGCACGCGGCGCATCGGGCTTTGGCGCGGGCGCCGGCGCTTGCCGACTGGTACCGCTGCGAGGTCGAGAAGGCCGAACTCGGCGACGATGCCGGCGTCATCGGCGGCGGACTGTCGGCGCTGATCGAGTTCATCGAAGCCAATTCGGCGCTGCGTCTGCGGTCGCATGGCTTTGCCAAGCCACGGGAGGTCAAGCCGTGAAGGCGGCACTTCTGGTCAACGGCCTGCCGGCCAGCGGCAAGACGTCGGTGGCGCGGGCGGTGACGACGCGTACCGGCTGGCCGCTGTTGACGCTCGACAGCATCAAGGAACCGTTCTTCGATCAACTCGGCATCGGCGACCGCGACTTCAACCGTGCGCTCGGCCGCGGTGCCTATCACGCCATCTGGTCGATCATCGCCGATGGGCCGGACTGCTTGCACGTCGTCATCGATGCGTGGTTCTGGCTGGAGCCGCTCGAGGTGTTGCGCCGCTCGTTGGCGCTCGCCGGCGTGACCCATGTCGCGGAAGCGTGGTGCGAGGCGCCGCCGGAGGTTTTGGCCGAGCGCTACGTCGGGCGGGCGGGGCAGCGCCATGCCGGCCATCCCGGCGTCGAATACGCGACCGAATTGATGACAAAGGCGCTGACCGCGCATCCGCTCGGCATTTTCCCGCTCATCCGGGTCGATTCCACCCGGCCGCTCGATGTCGATGCACTCATGCGCTTCGTGGCAACCCACCTCGGCGCACCGCCGACAGCGGCGCTCTGAAGCACCGTCTGGGCCCGGCGATGTCGCCGAGCAGGCGGCGGGTCTCGGGCGCGCTTCGGCGCATGTCCACGGAGCGCAAGAGTTTCCGTACGTAAACTTTCGTGCCGGCGCCCCGGCGGCAAATCTGCCCGGATGGGCGCGGGGAGGGCAACTCTTGCGGCTCGGCCGGTCCTGCCGGCAACCGACCGCCCGGCGATGCCGGTCCAGGTGCATTTTCACGTTGCCCGGACCCGGAGATATGCACTAGTTGTTTGTTTTTACGCATAGTCTGATCCGACACATGGTCCATTGCCGGAAGATCGTGCGCAAGCTGCCGCCGCCTCCCGCCGCGCGATGGTCAAGCGTCGGAGGCGGTAGCCAGGGGCGGGCATGCCGATGGACAAATCAATCCGGACGATGGAACAGTTCGCTGCCTATGTCGGGCTATCGCGGCCGACGGTATCGAAGTATTTCAACGATCCGAGCTCCGTCCGTCCGAAAACGCGCAACGTCATCGAGGTCGCGCTGAAGGAATCCGGATTTCAGCCGAATATTTTCGCCGTCAATCTGAACCGCCGACGTGCCAATATTCTTGGTATCGTCATGCCGAATGCGATCGATCCATTCTATGCGGAACTGACGAGACGGATCGAGACGATTGCCGAGGCGGCCGGATATCTGTGCTTCAGCCTGTCGTCGGACGGCAAGCCGGAACTCGAGGACCGTGCCGTGGAGACGCTCAGGTCGCTGAACGTCGCCGGTGCGGTGATCGCGCCATTGGGCATGCGCTCGCACCATTCGACACTCGCCACGCTCGGGCGCTCGATCCCGCTCGTCTACGCCGATTCGCCGCTCGACAGCGTGTCGTCCTTCGTTGGCACCAACAACGCCCAGAGCTTTGACCTGATCGTCGACTATCTCTGCCGGTCGGGCGGCGATCCCTGTTTCTTCGACATGCCGACGGTCAACTACAACGCGCTTCAGCGCCGCGACGCCTATATCGCCACCATGCGGCGGCTTGGCCGTACGCCGCAGGTGGTGACGACCGCCGACGTCGACAGCTGGGAATTCGAGCTGTTCGGATACGAGGAAACGCAAAGGGTTCTGCAGCGCGACGGCTTTCCGACCAGGACCATCCTGTGCGCCAACGACCGGCTGGCGTTCGGCGTCATCGCCGCGCTCAATGAGGCGGGCTTGCGCGTCGGGCGCGGCGAAGCCTGCGATTTCCGCGTCGCCGGCCATGACGATGCGCCGTTGTCGCGCTATGCCTGTCCGCCTTTGACGACGGTGGCGCAAAACATCCGCGAGATCGGCCGTGTGGCAATCGACCTGCTGTTCCGCAAGATCGCAGCCCTCGACAACGGCGTGCCGGCCGATGCCGACAACAACCGCGTTCTGCTCAATGCCGAATTGATGTTGCGCGCGTCTGCCTGAGGCGGTAAAACTTTCGGCGCGATAAAGAAAACATTTGCGCGACGAAAGATGGATCGCGCCGCGCCGGCCTCGATCGATCGCTCTTGCCGGGATCGGTGCCGTCAGGCGATTTCCCGATCGGCAATGCGCATCCGGAGCAGCAATGACCGCAAAACCGACCTGTCCGGCGCCGGAAGCCCTCGGACCGACGATCACCATCGGCGAGATCCTGGTGGAGATCATGGCGGAGGAGCCGGGCGACGGCTTCCTCCAACCGCTAGCGCTGATTGGTCCCTATCCCAGCGGCGCTCCGGCGATCTTCATCGATCAGGTCGCCAAGATGGGCGGCGCAGCCGGGATCATCGCAGCCGTCGGCCGCGACGACTTCGGCGAAGTGAATGTTCGCCGGCTGGCGCGCGACGGCGTCGACACCTCGGCGATCTCACGTTCGGCCAGCCTGCCGACCGGGACCGCCTTCGTGCGCTATCGCCCCGACGGCGGCCGCGATTTCGTCTTCAACATCGCCCATAGCGCCGCCGGCGATCTCGCCATGACCGATCCGGTGCGGGCGCTGATCGAGCGGGCAGGGCATCTGCACGTCATGGGAACGGCACTGTCGATCCCACGCGCCTGGCCGATCCTGACGGCGGCTCTCGATACGGTGAAGCGCCGCGGCGGCTCGGTGTCGTTCGATCCCAACTTGCGCAAGGAGCTGATGTCGGCGGAAATCACCGAGCGCTTCGCGACGGTGCTGGCGGCAACGGACCTGTTCCTGCCGTCGGAAGCGGAGATCTTCCTCGCCGGCGAGGCGGCCGATGTCGATACTGCCGCTGCCGCGCTCATTGCACGTGGCGTCGCCGAGGTGGTGGTCAAACGCGGCGCGCGCGGTGCGACCCGCTATGCCTCCGGCAGCACGCTCGAGTGTCCGGCATTCGGTGTCACCGAGATCGATCCGACCGGGGCCGGCGACTGTTTCGGCGCCAGTTACGTGACGGCACGCAGGCTCGGACACGGACCTGAGGCAGCCTTGCGGCTGGCCGCTGCCGCAGGCGCCCGCAACGTGACGCTGCGCGGACCGATGGAGGGCACTTCGACGTTGGCCGAGCTCCACGAATTGATGTCTTCTGGGGAGGAAGCTTGAAATGTTGCAGGCCCTTGCCGCCACGCGCCGGCTCGGGGCTCCCCTGGGTATCCCGTCGATCTGCACCGCGCATGAGCGGGCGATCGCCGCGACGCTGGCCCGTGCCAAACGCACCGGCATTTCCGCGCTGATCGAGGCGACCTGCAATCAGGTCAACCAGTTCGGCGGCTATACCGGCCTGCAGCCGGCCGATTTCGTCGCGCTCATTCGCCGGCTGGCGGCGGCCGAGGGGCTGGACGCGACGCGGGTCATCCTCGGCGGCGATCATCTCGGACCCAATCCCTGGAAGAAGCTCGCCGCCGGCGAGGCGATGGACCGCGCCAGCGCGATGGTCGATGCCTATGTCCGGGCCGGCTTTTCCAAGATCCACCTCGACGCATCCATGGGTTGTGCCGGCGAACCCGCCGCGCTCGACGATGCCACCACTGCCGGCCGGGCAGCACGGCTCGCTGCCGTTGCGGAAAAGGCGGCGCGCGAGGCGGGTCTCGCTGCCCCGGTCTATGTCATCGGCACCGAAGTACCGGTGCCGGGTGGGGCCGATCACGTGCTCGCCGAGGTCGCCCCGACGACCGCAGCGGCGGCGCGCGAAACGATTGCAGTGCACCGCGACATCTTCTGCCGGGATGGGCTGGAGGCGGCGTTCGACCGGGTCATCGCGCTCGTCGTGCAGCCGGGAGTCGAATTCGGCAATGCCAATGTCGTCCCCTACCGCCCCGAGGTGGCGCGCGACCTCTCCCATGTGCTCGACGGCGAGCCGTCCTTCGTGTTCGAGGCGCATTCGACCGACTACCAGCCGCCGGCTGCCTTGAAGGCGCTGGTGCGTGACGGCTTTCAGATCCTGAAGGTCGGGCCGGCGGTGACGTTCGCGCTGAGGGAAGCCCTTTACGGGCTGTCGTTTGTGGCTGGCGAGATCTCCTCCGACTATCCGGCCGGCGCGCTCAAGGCGGAGATGGAGCAGTTGATGCTGTCCGAGCCCGGTAATTGGATGGGGCATTACCAAGGCGACGACAAGGCGCTCAAGATCCTGCGGCACTACAGCTATTCCGATCGCATCCGCTATTACTGGCAGCGGCCAGAGGCCATATCGGCGGTCGCCAGGCTGATGGCGGTGCTCGGTGACACGCCTTTGCCTGCGACCCTCGTCAGCCAGTTCCTGCCGCAGACACTGCCGTTCGCCAGGAACCTTGTAGCGAGCGAGCTTGTCCTGGCTGCTGTCGATGGCGTTCTGTCTACCTACGCCGACGCCTGCCATCCGTGACCGGCCGCGCACCGTTCGAGGTTCGGTGCGCGGTTGATCGTCCAGAGCGTGAACCCGCGTCAGTGGGCCTGATCGATGAGGGTGCACAGCTTTTCGGTGTCGCGGGCGAAGGACCGGATGCCTTCGGCCAGTTTCTCCGTCGCCATGGCGTCGTCGTTGAGAGCCCAGCGGAACTGGCGCTCGTCGAGGTTCATCGGCTTCAGGCTGGGATCGCGGTCGTTCGGGTCGAGCGCGGCCGGCACGTCGCCGTCCTCGGCACGCAACTTGTCGAGCAGCGCCGGACTGATGGTCAGCCGGTCGCAGCCGGCCAGCGCCAGCGCCTGGTCGATAGTGCGGAAGGATGCGCCCATCACCACGGTCTGGCAGCCGATGCTCTTGTAGTAGCGATAGATCTGGCGAACCGACCGCACGCCGGGATCGTCCTCCGGACGGTCCACCACGGTGCCGTGGGCCTTGTGCCAGTCGGTGATACGACCGACGAAGGGTGAGATCAGGAACACGCCGGCCTCGCCGCAGATGGCCGCCTGGGCGATGCTGAAGATCAGCGTCAGATTGCACTTGTAGCCCCTGCGGGTGAGTTCGGCCGCGGCGCGCACGCCTTCCCAAGTCGCGGCAACCTTGATCAGGATGCGGGATGGGTCGACTCCGGCCTCGCGATAGAGCGCGATGATGCGTTCGGCCCGCGTGATGGTGGCGGCGGTGTCGAACGACAGCCGGGCATCGACTTCGGTCGAGACGTAACCGGGGACAATCCGCGACAGTTCGGTGCCGAAGTTCACCGCGAGACGATCGAGGGTCGCGTCGCTGCGTCGCTCCGGGTTGCTCTCGTGGGCATTGGCCCAGGCGATCGCGTCGCGCATCAACCCGGCGTATTCGGGCTGGCTGGCAGCGCGCAGGATGAGACTGGGATTGGTCGTGCAGTCTTGTGCCCGAACCCTGCGAATCGAGTCGATCTCGCCGGAGTCGGCGACGATCACGCTGTGGCGGGCAAGTCCGGTCAATTTGTCGGTCATGGTGATGCTCATCTCCTTGGGTCGCGGCGAGGTTTGACCCATTCGGGGCGAAACTCATAAACGCGAACGACATCAAACAGTTTGAGCGGGACTTGCGGCGAAGGCTGCTCATGCCTTTCGCCATCCCGCTACCGGGCGTCAGTCGGCGCCATTTTCGTAGGCCTTGATGCGATCGACTTTGGCCGTCGACCTGCCGCCCTGGAATTCGGATTCCAGGAAAGTCTTCAGAATCGTCTTGGCGAGCTCGGTGCCGATGACGCGCGCACCCATGGTGATGATCTGCGCGTCGTTGCTCATGCGGGCCCGCTCGGCCGAATAGGTGTCATGGCATTGGGCGGCGCGAATGCCTTTGGTCTTGTTGGCGGTGATCGCCATGCCGATCCCGGTCCCGCACAGCAGCACCCCGCGGTCGAACGTGCCGTCGGACACGGCGGTGGCAACGGCGTGTGCGATGTCGGGATAGAGGACCGGGGCGGCATCGAAGGTGCCGAAGTCCGTCACGTCGTGACCCAAGTCCGCCGCGAAGTGACGCAGCTGCTGCTTCATCTCGTATGCTGCCTCGTCACACCCGATTGCGATCTTCATCAACCCACTCCTGCGGTCCGTGCCGTCGGCCATTTTCCGATCCGTGCTGCCGTAGGCTCGAACCAACCGACCAGAACACGGCTCCGACGTAACATCATTGTGTGACATTCATAACGTAATCTTGTGCACTATTCAAGGCCGGGGCAATCGTCGGTGCAAGTAGCACATCTTGCCGGTCGGACGACGGATGCCGGTCGCGTTTTATCGATTAATTCATTGACAATAAACGGTATCGTTTGACGATGCAGCCGTTGGCGCCTGGTTCGATCTGGCAGGTTGGTCGTCGTCTGAGCCACTCGAATTATCGGTCTCAGCCGTATTCGCGCGTATATGTGACGATCCGCGGCGCGAAGCACCGTTCTAATGTTGACAAAATATCATATGCGTGGGACATTCCGCGTCAGGTCATGCCGGGATGCGGCGCGGCGCGTCGAGGCGGGAGAGACGACGTGTCGTTTCGTCGATTGGTCGAATTCACAGAGCCTATTCGCGGATTGCCACAGTCGGACTACCCTGGGGGGCGTGAGTGTGCCGGTCGGCGCACGGACGGGGTATCGGGCACCGTGCAAAATCAAGAGACTGAGAGAACATCCGGACCGAAGGATCGGCGGCGGCTGTTGTTCGAATACATCCTGCGGTCCGGCTCCGCGCAGATCGACGAACTCGCCAGTCATTTCGGCGTCAGCCGGATGACGGTGCATCGCGACCTGAGCGTGCTGGAGGAACAGGGCGCCGTCCGCCGTGTGCATGGCGGTGTGACCGTGCGCTCATCGAATCTGGTCGAGAGCACATTCGTGTATCGGTCGCGACTGGCCGATCGCGAAAAGGATGCGCTCGCGGCCGCTGCGGCGGAGCTGATTGAGCCTGGACAGGCGATCATCGTCGACGATTCGACCACCGCCGGGCGCCTGGCCTCGCTGGTGGCGACACGCAAGCCGCTGACGGTCATTACCAACAGTCTGACAGTCATCGAGCAGCTGAAGGACGCGCACGGAATCGAGACGATCTGTCTCGGCGGGCACTACAGCCCCCGGTTCAATGCGTTCTTCGGCTATGTCTGCGAACAGGCCGTGGCATCGCTGCGCGCAAATGTCCTGTTCATGTCGACGTCCACGGTCTTCGGCGCTGCCGCCTATCACCAGCAGGAAGAAGTGGTGAAGACGAAACGGGCTCTGATGGCTGCCGTCGACCGGCGCATCCTGTTGGCCGACAGTTCGAAGTTCGGCATCACCGCGCTGATCAAACTCGCCAATCTCAATGAATTCGATCTTGTGCTGACCGACAGCGGGATCGCTCCCGCGGAGGCCGAGATGTTGCGACAGGGCGGCGTCAAACTACGCATCGTGGACGTCTGAGCGTGGCGGCAACGACCGCCGGCGCCAGCGATCCCATCGGAGGAAATGAACATGGGTAGGCCCAAGAAAATTCTGAACAATCCGGCCAACGTCGTCACCGAATTACTCGACGGCCTAGTGCTGGCGGCGGACGGGGGGCTCGTTCGCCTGGACAATCGTTCGGTGCTGGTGCGACCGAATATTCCGAAGGGCAAGGTCGGGCTGATCATCGGCGGCGGCAGCGGACACGAACCGCTGTTCTCAGGCTTCGTCGGCGACAACTTGGCGGATGCGGCGGTGTGCGGCGAGGTTTTCGCAGCGCCGTCACCCGACCAGATCCTCGATGCGATCGCTGCAGTCGACAGCGGCGCCGGCGTTCTGTTCGTCTACGGCAATTACGCCGGCGACAACATGAACTTCGATATCGCCGCGGAGCTGGCGGAGGAAGAGGGGCACACGGTCCGGACGGTCCGCGTCTGGGACGACGTCGCGGCCGCCCCCCTCGACCGGATCACCGATCGGCGTGGCATCGCCGGCGATTTCTTCGTCATCAAGGTCGCCGGGGCCGCCGCAGCGACATGGTCCGATCTCGACGAGGTCTATCGAGTGGCCTGCAAGGCGCGCGACAACACCCGCTCGATGGGCGTGGCGCTGGCGGCCGGATCGATCCCGGAAACCGGCGAACGCACGTTCGAATTGCCCGACGACGAGATCGAGATCGGCATGGGGGCGCATGGCGAACCCGGCGTCTCGCGCCAGAAGCTGACGACGGCCGACGACATCGCCGATCAGTTGATGCAGCTGATCCTGGCGGATCTGCCGTTCAAGGCCGGCGACGAGGTCGCGCTCCTCTTGAACAATCTCGGTTCAACGACGCTGATGGAAATGCTGATCGTCAATCGCCGGGTCCGCAACATCCTCGCTGAGGCCGGCATCACCGTTCACCGCACGGACATAGGCAGTTTCCTCACCTGTCAGGAGATGGCGGGCATGTCGATCAGCCTGATGCGCCTCGATGACGAGCTGAAGCGGTTCCTCGACGCTCCGGCGCGCTCCGTCGGCTATTCGAAGGCTTGAACCCCATGCACGAGACGCTTTCCCCGTCCGAGACCAGGGACATGCTGTTGGCCGTGGCCGAGTACATCGTCGAACGGACCGACATGCTCACCCAGATCGATCAGGCGATCGGCGACGGCGACCACGGCATCGGTATGCGGCGCGGCTTTCTCGCGGTGAGCGAACAATTGCAGGGATCTGAGCCAGCCTCCGTCGAGGCGGTCGTCAAAGCGGCCGGAACGGCGATCATGGCCAAGACCGGCGGTGCCGCCGGAGCCATATTCGGCACCTTCTTCCGATCCGGCAGCTCCGCCTTCGCTGGTCGCAACTTCGATGCCGACGGCGTCGCCGCCTTCCTCCGCATCGGCCTGGAGGCGGTCGAAAAACGGGGCGGTTCGCGACCGGGCCAGAAGACCATGATCGACGCCCTCGCTCCTGCCGCGGCGGCGGCGGCCGACGCGGCGGGCGGCGGTCTCTCCGAGACGTTGGCGCGTGCCTGTGCCGCTGCCGTGGCGGGCGTCGAGGCGACCAAGGGCATGATTGCGACGACCGGCAAGGCGCGCACCTTGGGCGAGCGTTCGCTCGGGCATCCCGATCCCGGAGCCGTGTCGTTCAGTCTCATTCTGACGGCGATGCGCGATTTCGTCGCGACGTGATGGCTTCGAGCGGGTCAGGCGGCCCCGGCGCCGGCAAACCCGACGCGACCCGGATCGAACGGAGGCTGGAATGCGGACCTTCTGGATCGGCACCGGATGGAAGATGAACAAGACCGCGGCGGAGGCGCGCGACTATATCGCGACGTTTCTGTCGCTGCGGTTGGAGCCTGCGG
>JARLIT010000245.1 GCA_031291575.1 Ancalomicrobiaceae bacterium | reverse complement strand
GGTCAAGTCGCTGGCATTTCCCATGCGCGCCTCCCTTCGGCTGTCGCCGCCGGATGTGCCGGCCGACGGTCGTCCGTGCCGCCCGAGATTGCATCGCCCCGGACATGTCGTTTTCGGGGATCATAGGACGTGCCGGCCATTCGGCAAACTACGCAGAGGCCGGTTTCGGCTTGATCTTTGGTCCGATTTTGCCGGCGGGCCGGGTTTGGGACGGCGAGGGATGACCGGACCGGCGTTTCATCCTATAGGTTCGGCTGGGGGCGCCGCATCGTGCAGCCAGCAGCAAGGACGGACATGGACATCATCCCCCTGACCGAACATGTCGATACGCTCGGCGAAGGCCCGACCTGGGACGAAGCCAACGACCGGCTGATCTGGACCGACATCGAGGCCCGGGCGCTGAGGACCATCCGCCCGGACGGTTCGGGCTTCGCCTCATGGCCGATGCCAGACCGCGTCACAGCCTTGGGGCTGTGTGACAGCGGCCGGCTGATCCTGGCGCTCGCCCGCTCCGTGGCGCTCTACGATGCCGCTTCTGGCGCATTCGAGACGATCGCCTCTTTCGACTTCATGCCGGCGCAGAACCGCCTCAACGACGGCAAGGTCGGCCCCGACGGCGCCTTCTGGGTCGGCAGCATGGATGAGCGGCCGAACCGGGAGAGGGTTGCTTCGCTCTATCGTATCACCGCTGGCGGCCACGTGCAGACGGTCTACGAGAACGAGGTGCACGTGTCGAACGGGCTCGCCTGGACGCCCGACGGAGGCACGATGTTCTGGACCAACACGCGTGGGCCGTGGATCGACCGCTTCGACTTCGATGCCGCGACCGGAACGCTCGCCAACCGCAGCCGCATCGCCACGCTCGACGATGTCATCGGCCGGCCGGACGGCGGCGCTTGCGACATGTTGGGGCGCTATTGGAGCGCCGGTGTGTCGGCCGGCACTCTCAACTGCTTTACCCGCGACGGCGTGTTGATCGGGCACATCAAAGTGCCCGTCGCCGGACCGACCATGCCGTGTTTCGGCGGGGCCGGGCTGAACACCCTGTTCCTCACCAGCCTGTCGAACGCGAGCCCGGAGCGCCTCGCCGGTCACCCCTACAACGGCCGCCTGCTTGCCATCGACGTCGGCGTTGCCGGCGCCGCCGTCTCGCGCTTCAAGGGCGCATGAGACGGGCGGACTGGACACCCGCCGTTGACAGTGTGTTTCCATAGTCCAGATTGATCGGGACTGCTGTCGATGGCCACCTCTCCCGCAACACTCCCCATTTTCAGCGAGATCCAACCATGACGCATACGCCTGTTCGCTTCGACGACACTGCGCTCGCCCAGCTTTTCTCGGGCGCCCGCACCTTCAACTACTTCCTCGATAAACCGGTTGCCACCGAGACCCTCCTCGAGGCCACCCGTCTGGCCGAGTTCGGTCCGACGGAAGCCAACACGCTTCCCGGCCGCTTCCTGATCCTGACATCGTCTGAAGCCAAGGCGAAGATCGGTCCGCTGATGTCGGGCAACAACCAGGCCAAGACGCTTGCCGCTCCGGCAGTCATCGTCGCCGCCTACGATGCCGAATTCTACGAGCACCTGCCGAAGACCTTCCCGCAGGTCGACGCCCGCTCGTGGTATGTCGGGCGCGACGAACCGGGCAAGAAGTGGGTGGCGGAGCGTTCCGCCGCGCTGCAGATCGGCTATCTCATCCTGGCGCTCAGGTCGCTCGGGCTCGATTGCGGCCCGATGGGCGGCTTCGATGCCAAGGGCGTCGACGAAGCCTTCTTTGCCGGCACCAGCTGGCACTCGTTCATCGTCATCAATGTCGGCTACGGCGACCGCTCCAAGCTGCATCCGCGCAATCCGCGCCTCGACACCGACGAATTCGTCAAGGTGATCTGAACGGCGATCTGGTCGACCGTTCGGCGTGATCGCCGGCCGGTCGTCGCTCGCGCGCTGCGCCTCACCTGTCCGGCGTCGGCTGCGTCGTCCGCTCCAGCCGGCGGCGGCGGTGGTCGATGACGACGAGTGCGATGAAGTTTGCCCATGCTCCCGCCGAGGTGGCTGCCGCCAGACCGGCGACGTCGATGGAACCGGTCAGCATCACTTTCAGCGTCACGTTGAAGACGAGCACGACGATCGCCACCAGCATCGGCGTGCGCGTGTCGCCGCGCGCGTTGAAGCCGGCGACAACGGAGCGGATGAGGACGACGGCGATGAGCCCGATCGAGTAGGCCTGCAGCGTCGCCGCCGCGCGTGGAACGTCGGCGGCATGGAAGGCGCCGCGCTGATAGACGATCGATACGATCTCGCTGGGGAAGACGAGGAACAGCGCTGCGAACGGCAGAGTGAGGATGAGGCTCCAGCGGATCGCGCGCCGCTGTGCCGCCCGCGCGCCTTCGATATTGCCGGAAGCGAACAGCTTGCTCAATTCCGGCAGCAGCACGGTACCCATGGCAACGCCGATCACGCCGATCGGGAGCTGATACAGCCGGTCGGCGTAGTTCAAGGCCGAGGCGGCACCGTAGGGCAGCCCGCCGACGAGGAACGTATCGGCGAAGGCGGCGATCTGTGCCGCGCCCGAGCCGATGATCGCCGGCCCGACCCGCTTCAGGAACGTCGAAACCTCGCGGTCGAGCCGCGGCATGAGCAGCGGAAAGGCGAGGCCGGCCCGCCTCAGCGCCACCTGCACCAAGATGATCTGGGCGACGCCGGAGACGAGGACGCCGATCGCTGGCGCATAGGGCGGAGCTGAGAGGAGATTGGCGAACGGCAGGGCGAGGATCACCGCGACGTTGAAAAGGATCGGCGCGCCGGCGGCGGCGGCAAAGCGGCCATGCGCGTTCAAGACCGCGCCGAGCACGGTGATGACGGTGACAGAGGCGAGGAACGGGAAGGTGACGCGGGTAAGCCCCACGGCGAGCGCCGCGACATGGGCATCGCGCGAGAAGCCGGGCACGGTGAGGCGGAGGAATTCGTCGGTGTAGATCTCGGCGAGGACGAGGAGCACGACCTGGAGGACGATCATCGCCGACAGGGCGCGACCGGCAAACGCCGAAGCCTCCTTCGGCCCCTCGCGCGTCAAGGTCTCGTTGTAGGTCGGCACGAAGGCGGCGTTGAACGCGCCTTCGGCAAAAATCGCGCGGAAATGGTTGGGCAGCCTGAGCGCGATGAAGAAGGCGTCGGCCATTGGTCCGGCGCCGATCACCGCGGCGAAGGCGAGGTCGCGGACGGCGCCGGTCACCCGGCTGAGCAGGGTGTAGCCGGCAACCGTGCCGAGGCGGCGCACGAAGCGCGACTGGACGAGTCGGGTGAGAAACGACATGCGCCCCACATGCCCGACGTCTGCGCCCGGCGCAAGACCTTGCTCAGATCTCATAATCCAGCGGCTCGCCCGTAACGGTCGGGTCGAACACGCGGCCATCGCCGGTAAACAGGCGCCAGCGCTGGGGGCGCATGCCCAGGCGGTCGCCGGTCGTGAATTCCTGGCCCGGCATGACCGAGATCTCGAAGCTGACGCCGGGAGCGAGTTCCACTTCGGCACGCCGTTCCGAGCCCGAACGGCGCTGGCTGACGACGGTGCCGACGAGGCGGGCGCCTTCCGCATCGGAGAATTGCCAATGATGCGGCCTGACGTAGAGCCGGCCGGTGCCGTAACCGTGCAGAAGGATGCCGAGCGGAACGCTTTGATTGCCGACATAGGCGCGGCCATCCTGGACCGCAACGTCGAGCCCGACGGCATCGCCGATGAAATCATAGACGAAGGGGCTGGCCGGGCGGTCGTAGATGTCGTCGGCCGAGCCGATCTGTTCGACGAGGCCCTTGTTCAACACGACGATCCGGTCGGCGAGTTCCAAGGCCTCGTCCTGATCGTGGGTGACGAAGATGGTGGTCAGGCCGGTCTTGTCATGGATGATGCGCAGCCACTTCCGCAGTTCCTTGCGCACCTTGGCGTCGAGCGCCCCGAACGGTTCGTCGAGGAGGAGCACCTTCGGCTCGACGGCGAGGGCGCGGGCGAGCGCCACGCGCTGACGCTGGCCGCCGGACAATTGCGCCGGATAGCGACCGCCGAGGCCGGACAATTGCACGAAGTCGAGGAGCTCCTCGACGCGCGCGGCGATCGCCGTCGAACTCGGCCGGCGGTCGCGCGGTCGCGCCTCCAGCCCGAAGGCGATGTTGCGGGCGACCGTCATGTGCTTGAACAGCGCGTAATTCTGGAACACGAAGCCGACACCGCGCTCGCGCACGGGGATCGAGGTGGCATCGACGTCGCCGAAGAACACCTGGCCGCCAGTCGGTTCTTCGAGCCCGGCAATGACGCGCAGAAGCGTCGTCTTGCCCGAGCCGGACGGGCCGAGGAGCGCCAGGAGTTCGCCCGAAGCAATGTCGACGTCGACCCCGTGCAGCGCGCGGAACGTCTTGAACTCCTTGGCGAGATGGCGAACGCGGATGTCCATGGAAGGGTCCTTGCGGCTCAGTGCCGACGGCCGGCGGCCAATTCGTTGGCGAAGCGCCATTCGAGCACGGCTTTGATCGCCAGGGTGAGAAGGGCGGAGAGGGCGAGCAGCACGGCAATGGAGAAGGCGGCAACCGAGGCGTACTCGTTGTAGTAGATGTCGATCTGCAGCGGCATCGTGGCGGTCTCGCCGCGGATCTTTCCGGAGACGACCGACACCGCGCCGAATTCGCCCATGGCGCGGGCGTTGCAGAGGAGGACACCGTAGAGGAGCCCCCACTTGATGTTGGGCAGCGTCACCCGGCGGAAGATGGTGAAGCCGGAGGCGCCGAGCGTTAGCGCTGCCTCTTCCTCGGCCGTCCCCTGTTCCTGCATCAAGGGGATCAGTTCGCGCGCCACGAACGGCACGCTGACGAAGATGGTGACCAGCACCATGCCCGGCAGCGCGAAGATGATCTGGATGCCGTGTGCCGCAAGCCACGGTCCGAGGCTGCTCTGCGCGCCGAACAGGATGATGTAGACGAGGCCGGCGACGACGGGCGATACCGAGAACGGCAGATCGATCAGCGTCAGAAGGACGCTCTTCAACGGAAACTGGAATTTCGTCACGGCCCAGGCCGCGGCGATGCCGAAGACGATATTGGCGGGCACGGCGATGGCCGTCACCAGGAACGTCGTCTTGACTGCCGCAAGCGCGTCCGAGTCGGAGAACGTGTTGAAAAACGCCCCGACACCTTTGGAAAACGCCTCGGCAAAAATCGTGATGAGCGGCAGCACCAGGAACAGCGCCAGGAACAGAAACGCGACCGTCATGATGGCGGCACGCGCCAGCGGCCCCTCGCTGACGACGGTCGGCGCGGCGGGTGAGCGCGGCGGCGGCAGACGGCGCGGCTCGGGCAGATGCAGGTCCGGAATGAGCGCGTCATCAGCCACGATCGAATCTCCGCCGTCCGAGTGCCTGCAAGAGATTGATGACGAGCAGCATCAGGAACGAGATCGCCAGCATGACGAGGGCAATGCCGGTCGCCCCGGCATAGTCGTAGCCTTCCAGCTTGATGACGATGAGCAGCGGCGCGATCTCGGAGACGAACGGCGTGTTGCCGGCGATGAAGATGACGGAGCCGTATTCGCCGACGGCGCGGGCGAAGGCGAGGGCAAAGCCGGTGAGGATCGCCGGGATGAGCGGCGGCAGCACGACGCGGGTGATGGTGGTGAAGCGGCTCGCCCCCAGGGTCGCCGCCGCTTCCTCGATTTCCTGCTCTAGATCGGCCAGCACCGGCTGCACGGTTCTGACGACGAACGGCAGGCCGATGAAGACGAGCGCGATGCCGATGCCGATGGGCGTGTAGGCGATCTTGATGCCGGCCAGCCCGGTGATCTGGCCGAGCCAGCCCTTCGGGGCATAGAGCGTCGCCAGCGAGATGCCGGCCACCGCCGTCGGCAGCGCGAACGGCAGGTCGACGGCCGCGTCGACGACGCGCTTCAACGGGAAGTCATAGCGCACCAGTACCCAGGCGACGATGACGCCGAATACGGCGTTGATGCCGGCGGCGATGAGCGCGATGCCGAAGGAGAGTTTCAGCGAAGCGACGACGCGCGGATCCGTCGCGATCGCCCACAGACCGGACAGGCCCAGTCCAGACGCCTTGATCGCCAGCGCGGCGAGCGGCAGCAGCACGATGAGGCCGAGATAGAGAAGCGTGAAGCCCAACGACAGACCGAACCCCGGCAGGATGCCAGGGTTCAGCCGACGGCGCAGCGTGGAAAGTCCGATCGTTGCGCCCAAGTCACTGCCCCGGCTTGTAAATCTGATCGAATGTGCCGCCGTCGCCGAAATGCGTCGGCTGCGCCTTGGCCCAGCCGCCGAAATCGGCATCAATGGTGACGAGCTTCAGCTTCGGGAAGGCGTCGATCAGCGCCTTGTCGACCACTTGCGGGTTGGTCGGCCGATAGTGGTGCTTGGCCGCCAGCTTCTGGCCTTCGTCGGAATAGAGGAACTGCAGATAGGCCTCGGCCTGCTTGCGGGTGCCGTGCGCGTCGACATTGCCGTCGACGACGGCGACCGGCGGTTCGGCGAGGATCGACAACGACGGGGCGACGATGTCGAACTGGTCGGCTCCGAATTCGTCCTTGACCAGATAGGCCTCGTTTTCCCATGCGATCAGCACGTCGCCGAGCCCGCGCTGGGCGAACGTCGTCGTGGCGCCGCGCGCGCCCGTATCGAGCACCGGCACATTCTTGAACAGCTTCACCAGAAACTCGCGGATCTTCGCCTCATCGCCGCCGGATACGGCAGAAGCATAGGCCCAGGCCGCGAGATAGTTCCAGCGCGCCCCGCCCGAAGTCTTCGGGTTCGGCGTGATCACCGAGACGCCCGGCTTGACGAGATCGTCCCAGTCCTTGATGCCCTTCGGGTTGCCCTTGCGCACGAGAAGCACGATGGTCGACGTATAGGGCGAGGCATGGTTCGGCAGTCGCGACTGCCAGTCCTTGGCGATCTTGCCGGACTTCGCCGCGATGGCGTCGATGTCGCCGGCGAGCGCCAGGGTGACGACATCCGCCTGCAGTCCGTCGATGACAGCGCGTGCCTGTGCCCCCGATCCGCCGTGCGAAGCCTTCACCGTCACGATTTCGCCGGTCTTCGCCTTCCACTCCTTGGCGAAGGCGGCGTTGACGTCCTTGTAGAACTCGCGTGTCGGATCGTAGCTGACGTTGAGGAGGCTCACGTCGGCGCTGGCAGGATTGGGCGCGACGAGGAGGGCGAGGGCGATCGCGACTGCCGAGATTGTGGCAGCAAGGCCGGCAGGACGAGGTGCCGCGGGACTGAGGCGCCGGCGAGCGGGAAGATGGTGGGAGTGAAAAGACGTGTCTGCCATGGGGATTGTCCGGATTGAACCTGCCGGGAAGGTCCCACGGAACGAGCCGGGGCGTCAATTGCGCAGATTCCCGTTGATTAGAATATGGTATCAGATTTTCGCTATGGCATAGAACAGTATTCGTTACCGGCCGTCCCGATCGTCGATCTGGAGAAAATTCATTCGCGGGTGTTGATCATCGTGTTGTGGCGGCCGCTGCTGCGGGCTGCCGACGCGGACGAGCCCCGGCCGGGTTTGTGCGGAATGGGTTAACCCGAAGCTACTGCCTAATTGTTAGTCAAAATGACGGCTTGCATGACCAATATGCAGGCAAATTGCGGTGGTGCCGTGAAAATGCCGCAGACATGACAAAATGGCATACCAAAATCAGCAAATGAGATCGCCTAGTGCTATCCCCTACCAGAAATTAGCCATATTTCGGCGTGTCCACGGCAAATATGAAGAACTTGTTAATTTCGGATTTCAGAGTCATGCACTAATCGCATATCTGAGTCAGGCGGATGGGTCTGGTAACCGCCATCATTGCCGCTTATTTGGACATCATCTGCTGAAGCAAAAGGCAATCGGCCTGCGCTTCGCACCGGCAATTGTCGATCAGGAAAGTCCATCACATGTCTATCTTGGGTTTTGCTGCTTCGGTCCAAAGCTCGTTGAAGCGTTACAACACCTATCGCAAGGCCGTCCGCCAATTGGAAAGCCTCGATGATCGCCAGCTCGCCGATATCGGGGTGTCCCGGTCTCGCATCGAGGATCTGGCGCGCGGCGCAGAACGCTGACAGCGATCCCCCACCGATTTCGCTCCAGAACAGGCGGCCCCAGGGCCGCCTGTTCTGTTTTGTCGGCCGCGCCGTCGTGGCGGCGGGCCCGTTACCCACGATCGGCTATAGCGGCGCTCGCCTGACCTATCCCGTTGTGACAGCCTCCGACACGTCCTGTCGGGCTTTGTCGGGGCCCCGACAAAGTCCTGTCTGCATCGATCGGGCTGCGGCAATTCTCATAATATATTGATATAGAACGCATATTTGAAACAGAAGATGGCCGCGTCCGAGTTGGCACGGTCTTTGAAGTCCTCCTTGACCGCGAGGCGGCGAGGTCGCTGCCGGGACAATTTCGGCATCGATCCGTCGATGTCCTTTGACGGGAAAGGGAACCACATATGGCCAAGCTCAGGCAGATCGCCTTTTACGGGAAGGGCGGCATCGGCAAGTCCACCACCTCCCAGAATACGCTCGCCGCCCTCGTCGACCTCGGTCAGAAAATCCTGATCGTCGGCTGCGACCCGAAGGCGGATTCGACCCGCTTGATCCTCAATGCCAAGGCGCAGGACACGGTGCTGCATCTGGCGTCCGAACGCGGTTCGGTCGAGGATCTCGAACTCGAGGACGTCCTCAAGATCGGCTACAAGGGCATCAAGTGCGTCGAATCCGGCGGTCCGGAGCCGGGCGTCGGCTGCGCCGGCCGCGGCGTCATCACCTCGATCAACTTCCTGGAAGAAAACGGCGCCTATGACGACGTCGACTACGTCTCCTACGACGTCCTTGGCGACGTCGTCTGTGGCGGCTTCGCCATGCCGATCCGCGAGAACAAGGCGCAGGAAATCTACATCGTCATGTCCGGTGAGATGATGGCGCTCTATGCCGCCAACAACATCGCCAAGGGCATTTTGAAGTACGCCAATTCCGGCGGCGTGCGCCTCGGCGGGCTGATCTGCAACGAGCGTCAGACCGATCGCGAGCT
>JARLIT010000244.1 GCA_031291575.1 Ancalomicrobiaceae bacterium | reverse complement strand
CGAACCCGCCGGCAAAGCCGAGCCGTTCGCGCAGATTGTCGACCAGATAGGCGTTGAAGCCGACGCCGGCGAAGACGCCGACCGGACCATCCTCCGCCCCATCGCATGAGGCATCGTCCAGCGCGGCGGCCGACAATTCCAGAAGGAGCCGTTGCTGCGGATCGATCTCGGCCGCCTCGCCGGCGCTGATGCCAAAGGGGATCGGATCGAACCGGTCTGTTCCCTCGATGCCACCATGAACAGGGACGAAGTCGGGATGATCGATCAATTCCGCCGGGGCTCCCATCGCCGACAGCGTCTGGCGATCGAGGCGGCGTGTCGCGACCTTGCCGGAGAACACCAGCCGTTCGATCTCGGCCAAACCGTCGGCACCGGGAATACGGGCGGCGACACCGACGATGGCAATCGGACCAGAGGCGGGAGCTCGATGGAGAAAAGATTGGAAACGTTTTGGGTCCGTTTTTGCCGTGGTGTCGGAGAGCGCCCTGGCGAGTGAAGCAACGCTCGGGTAACGGAACAGATCGACAGCGCCGGGACGCAAACCGGTCGCGGCAGCGATCGCCTCGAGCGCTTCCGGGATCAACAGCGAGTGGGCGCCCATCTCGAATAGGTTGGCGTTCACATCGACGCCCGAGCAGCGCAACAGCCGCGCCCACACGCCGGCGATCTGCCGCTCAAGCACGGAGGCATCGACGAGGGGAGCGACGACCACACCCAGATCCGGATCGGGGTCCGGCAGCGCGCGCTTGTCGACCTTGCCGGACGGCGCCAGCGGCAGCGAAGCCGGAAACAGGAAACGCGCCGGGATCGCGGCCTCCGTCAGGCGCTCCGAGAGATGCCGGCGCAGTGCGCTTTCCGCCGACCGATCGAGCCCGACCACATGGGCAGCGAGCGTGGGACCGCCGGGAGCATCCGGCCAGACCTTGACGGCGACGGCGGCAACGCCGGGAAAGGCACCGATTGCCGCCTCGACCTCCCCCAATTCGATCCGACGGCCGCGGATCTTCACCTGCTCATCGCGCCGGCCGATGAAGCCGATCTGACCATCGGCGAGCCAGCGGACGATGTCGCCGCTGCGGTACAGCCGATCGTCGGGTCCGCCGAAGGGATCGCGGATGAAGCGTTCGGCCGTCGCCTCGGCCATGCCGACATAGCCGAGCGCCAGTCCGGAGCCGCCAATGAAGAGTTCGCCCGGTTCGCCGGGCGGCACGCGATCCAGGTTTTCATCCAGAACCCGCACGCGGCACCCCGGCAATGGACGGCCGATCGGGATCTCGTCGCCGATGACCGGCAGTCCCACCCGGGCTCCCGTCGCATCGACCAGCGCCTCCGTCGGACCGTACATGTTGAAGACAGCGCAAGGCCCGAACGCCTCGACGATGCGGCCCGGCAGATCGACCGGCATCCGTTCGCCGCCGAGGACGACGCGGCGCAAAGTCGGCACCGGATCGCCCGCGCCGCCACGCAGCAAGGCCGCCATCTGCGAGGGCACGAGGTTCAGGTGGGTCAATCCCACCGCAATTGCTTCGCGCCGGAACCGGGCGGAATCGAGCAGAGCGGCGCGATCAGGCATCCACAGGGTGCCGCCCCCCGTCAGCGGAAAGAACAATTGTTGCAGAAACGGATCGAACACGGCGCTCGACCCGGCGCAAACCACGTCGGTCTCGTCGATGCCGAACCACTCCGCCATCGACAGCATTCGCGCCGACAGCGCCGCATGGGCCAAGGCCACCGGCTTCGGCCGACCGGTGGAACCGGAGGTGTGGTAGATCACCGCGACGCGACCGGGATCGTGGTCGATTTTCGGCGGTGTGCCGTGGCCAGGGTCGATATCGGCGGCAAAAGGCAGCGAACCGGTGCGCGACAGCACCAGACGGCAGCCGACCGCGGCCGCCATGTCGTTTCGGCGTTCGGCCGGCATCGCGGCATCGAGCGGGACCACGGCGCCACCCGCGGCCAGAATAGCCAGGAAGCCGAGCGGGGTGCTCAGGTCCGCTTCCGCCGACAAGCCGACCGGCGTCCCCGCGCTCACGCCTCCGGCGGACAGACGTGCGGCCCAGCGCGAGACCAGGGACAGTAGATCCCGATAGATTGTCCGCCGCGCGCCATCACGATCGATGATCGCCAGATGTTCCGGGTGGCGGCGGGCGATTTCCGATACGACTTCGATCAGGGGCAGAAACGCAAGATCGCCTAGACTATTCGTCCCTTGCTCCCATCGCGAATCAGCCGTCGCATCGTCGACACTCACTGCGACCCCCTCCCATAAGCATTTCTGCCTACTCTATTTCTTGAAGTTATTGAGCTTTATCAGGATTTCTCCGTGTCTCTATTTGAATTCCAGCGGAGATTTCTACGGCGATACGATTCTTATGCACAGATACGACGTTGAGTCGCAAGCATCAGTCGAAACCATCATGATTTTTATTTCCAATCGCCTTGATGTTCCAAGCAACGCCAAGGGCGGTATGGCAATAGCTCCGCCGCTGCTGAATCGACCAACAGAAATAGCTGCCCACGACACATTCGCTCCGAGCAGGCGAATGGACCAATTGGCGCAAAACAGACGCAGAAATCGCGGAATAGTCGGAGAAAAGCTTTCGCGACCCGACCTATTGGCGCTCGTTTCGGTTGCAGCATTCCCATAAGGATAGGAAATGGTTTGACGGTACCGGCGCACTACCTGATGTGACCAAGGCGTGTTCTCATCCAAGATATCGCGCGCTGGTCGACGACCTCAGACCCATCGGCGGTGCCCGATGACGGCGACCGGCTGGATGATCGGCACGCGATCTGTGCCGATCGAATGCCGCATCAGGCGGGGCCACGGCTCCTCAGAAGTCCGCCCTGAAGTCCGCAGTCACCGGGGGGGCGCCGCTTCACGGCGCCGAGCGATAGACACAATCTTCGATTGTCATACCTCTGACGAGAGAGCGTGTCGTTTCTCCCTCAGATATAGTCGTGAGTGTCGCCACGACCTTGTCGGTGCTATAGTCCTCCTCAAAGAACAACGACAAGGATCGGCCATGGGTAACGTATGGCTGCAATCCGCGGTTTGGCTCGGGCGTGCTCTGGCTGCGTCGATCATCCCGATCTGGATCGCCCTGTCGGCCGCGCTGGTCGAAATCGTCACAGACGCACTGGCAGGCAATGCGATCGGGCCGTACCTGACCGGACGGGTCAGCGCTCTCGCCGGGTTCGGCGCCATCCTCCTCACATGTCCGACCGCAACCGAATTCGATCTTGAAGTCGTTCGAGGGCCGTCGTCCCGACGCTGATCGCGCACCTCCGGCACAACCCAAAAAGGAGACGACACAGGCAGGATCGACGCCGCAAGCAGGCGAAGCAAAGACAGATCCGCGGTAACCAGGTCGGCGTTGTATGACGCTCCCGCGCCTGTCGCATCCATCCGTGGGAGGTTGCACCATGATGATCTCCGACCAGTCCATGCCGCGTCCGGGCTCGCTGCACGCGGAAGTTATGGCTGCGGCCGCCGCCGAACTGCGGGTCCTGGTCTTCCTGCCCGAACCCGAAACGGCCGAAAGCTGCCTCGGCTGTGCCGTGGCGGCGGCGGGCGGGCGCCCGGCGCAGTTGAGCGCCGTCCACATCGGTTTCGATCCCCGCTATGTCCCGGCGTCGGCAGAGGAAGTTGGCATCCAGGCGCTCCGGGAAATCGCCGAGGGGACCGCGGACCAGCGCTCGGTGGCGGTCAAAGCCGCCTTCGACCGGTTCGTGGCGACGGCTCCGCTCGGCCTGCCGATCACCTGGAAGAACAATGCGGGCGATATCGACCGAAACATCCGGGCCGAGGCCCTGAACGCCGATCTGATCGTCATCGGCCAGCCGGTGCATCTCGACGCCAGCGACGCCCTTCACAGCGTGATCTTCCACGGCCGGCGGCCGACCCTAGTGGCGCCGCGCAAGCTGCGGCCCGGCCCGCTGACGATCGGCCGCCACATGGTGGTCGGCTGGAAGCCGACGAAATCGGCCCATCGTGCCGTGATGGAACTGCTTCCGTGGTTGCAACGGGCCGACAAGGTCTCGGTCGTCTGCGTCCGCACGCCGAAGCGGGAACCCTACGAGCCAAGTGCGCGCGCGTTCTTCACCGGCCTGGGGATCGACGCGGAAATCGTCTCCCTGGAAAAGGACAGCCGCAGCGTCGGTGATCGCCTGGTCGCCGAAACCAAGCGCCTCGGAGCCGATTGCCTGTTGATCAGCGCCTTCCAGCACGGCCAGCTACTGGAATTCATTCTCGGCGGAGTGACCAGGGACGTCCTGACCCACGCAGATATTCCCGTCTTCATGATGCACTGACGGACGTCGGCTCGCCGGGCAGCGAAAGGCATGCCGCACCGGCGAACGGCAAGCACAGAGAGGCTTTCGCCGATGGCGCGGGGCCTCGGACATCCGGCCGACAGTCAAACGCATCGGCGGCCGGCTTCGGGAGATCATCCATGAGCAAAATCACGACAGTGTCCGCCCGCGAAATTCTCGATTCACGCGGCAATCCCACCGTTCGCGTCTATGTCGACCTCGACGACGGGACGCGCGTCTCGGCTTCCGTGCCGTCGGGCGCCTCGACCGGCGAGAACGAAGCCGTCGAGCTGCGCGACGGCGACAAGAAGCGCTATGTTGGCAAGGGCGTGCTGAAGGCGGTCGGCAACGTCGTCAACGTCATCGGCCCTGCCCTCAAGGGCTACGAGCCCACGGCGCAGGCGGCGATCGACGCCGCCATGATCGAGCTCGATGGCACGGCGAACAAGGCCAAGCTCGGCGCCAACGCCATTCTCGGCGTGTCGATGGCGGTGGCGCGGGCGGGAGCCGCGGTGTCGAAGCTGCCGCTCTACGCCTATCTCGGCGGCGTCGGGGCGACCCGGCTGCCGGTGCCGATGATGAATATCCTGAACGGCGGCAAGCACGCTGACAACAGCGTCGACTTCCAGGAGTTCATGGTGATGCCGGTCGGCGCACGCTCGTTTGCCGAAGCGCTGCGCTGCGGCGCCGAAACGTTCCATGCGTTGGCGAAGCTCCTGGCGAAGAGGGGCTACTCCACCGCCGTCGGCGACGAGGGCGGCTTTGCCCCGAACCTGAAGAGCAACGAGGAGGCCTGCGAACTGATCGTCGAAGCAATCCGCGCGGCAGGCTACAAGCCCGGAAAGGACGCCGTGATCGCCCTCGATCCGGCCGCCAGTTCGTTCCATGACGAAGGCGGATACGCCTTGACCAAGTCCGGCCTCGGCCGCAAGACCAGCGCCGAGATGATCGCCATCTATCAGCAATGGGTCGATCGATACCCGATTGCCTCGATCGAGGATGGTCTCGACGAGAATGATTGGGCCGGGTTTGCGGCGCAGACGGCCAGCATGGGCGACCGGGTCCAAATCGTCGGCGACGACCTGTTCGTGACCAACGCGAAGTTCGTCGCCCGCGGCATCGCCGAGAAGTCGGCCAATGCCGTGCTGATCAAGTTGAACCAGATCGGCACCGTCAGCGAGACGGTCCGCACCATCAATCTCTGCCGCAAGGCCGGCTGGCGCTACGTCATCTCGCACCGTTCGGGCGAGACCGAAGACAGCTTCATGGCCGACTTCGCCGTCGCCATGGGCAGCGGCCAGATCAAGACCGGATCCGCCTGTCGGTCGGAGCGGATCGCCAAGTACAATCGTCTTCTGGAAATCGAAGACGATCTCGGCAAGTGTGCCGAATTCGGCTCGCCCTTCTGATCGCCCATCAGGCTGCGGCGCGCCCTGCGCCGCAGCCGCCCCACCCGGTCGATCCGAGGCTCCCGCGCGGAGGGTAAGCCGGCCGGCTGCCTGGGTATTTCGCCTGCAACCGAATCTGTTCTACGTCAAATGTCCGACGCGAAATCAGCTCGCTTGCCGTAGGGTCAACTTCCAAGCGCAACCCAATCGCAAACCGGTGAACAGGCTCTTTTCGGGAGGAGTCCATGGGCGTCTCCAGAGTGCGGCGGTCTCTTCCGACTTGCCACGGAATTCTCGGCAGTCTCCTCGGTGTCGCGGCCTTCGCCACCCTGGCCGCTTCGCCGGCTCTGGCGGCGGATACCAAGCCCAATGTGGTACTGATCCTGGCCGACAATGTCGGCTACGGCGACCTCGGCCCCTACGGCGGCGGCGAACTGCGCGGCTTTCCGACGCCGCGCATCGACCAACTCGCCCACGAGGGCCTGCGCTTGACGCAGTATCTGGTCGAGCCGGCCTGCACGCCATCACGCGCAGCGCTGATGACCGGCCAATACTCGATCCGCAACGGGTTGTCGTTGGTGTTGGTCCCCGGCACCAAGAACACGCTGTCGGGCGACGCCTTCACGATGGGCGACATGTTCCACGCGGCGGGCTACGCCACCGCCATCTACGGCAAGTGGCATCTCGGGCGCGACCCGCAGAGCCTGCCGACGGCGCATGGCTTCGACGAATTCTACGGCATTCCGCCGGACTGGTCGTGGGATTCGGCGACATTCCTCGACACCATCCGGCTGACGCATGCCTTCCCCGAAGCGTATCTGCCCCATATCGCCGCCGAGACCACGATCGTCGAGGCGGCGGCCGGCGGACCGCTGCAGAGCGTCAAGCCCTATACGCCGGAAGTGCGCGCCGAGATCGACAACGAGTTGGTCGACAAGGCGATCGACTTCATGAAGCGGCAGCACGCCGCCGAGAAGCCGTTCTTCGTCTATCTGCCGTTCTCGATGGGGCACTACCCCAATCTTCCGTCGAAGGCCTTCGCCGGCAAATCGCGCATTGGCAACTACGGCGACAAGATGATGGAGGGTGACTTCCACGTCGGTCAGGTGCTCGATGCAGTGAAACAGCTCGGGCTCGACGACAATACGATCGTCATCTTCGTCTCCGACAACGGGCCGCAGGGCATGACGGTGCGCGAACTCGGCAACAACGGCACACCGGACACCGGCTCGAGCGGGCCGTTCCGCGGCGAGCTCGGCGACATCAGCGAAGGCGCGATCCGCACCTTCGCCTTCATCCGCTGGCCGGGACATGTGAACCCGGACTCGACGTCCTACGCCATGTTCTCGGAAATGGACTTCCTGCCGACGCTGGCCCGGATCATCGGCGGCAAGCTGCCGACCGATCGGCCGATCGACGGCCTCGACCAGAGCGACGTGCTACTCGGCAAGACGGCGCAAGGCCATCGCCAGTCGCTTCTGACGTTCATCGGGCCGGATCTGGTGGCAGTGCGTTGGATGCATTGGCGCATCTACTACCGCGACATCCATCCGACCGGAGACGGCGCGCAGCGCCTCGGTGGACTGGAATCGTCCAGCAGCGAGATGAACGGCTATCCCAAGATCTTCAACATCGAGATGGATCCTGGCGAGCAGCTCAACGTCGCCTTCCTGTTTCCCTGGGTGCTCAATCCGGCCCTGATGGCGGTCAGCGAATACGAGAAGTCGGTGAAGGACCATCCGAATCCGCCGGCGCCCAATGTGACGCGGTTCCGCGGCGGCGGCTGAGAACGACGTAGCGGACTATTCGGGGGCAGGCGCGACCGGGCCGCCGCCCCCGCCATAGGGCACCGGCTCGGCCTAGTGGAGCGAATTTGACATTTAGGTCCCAGCGAGTTGCCAGGAACCACTCAAATGTCAAATTCAAAGCTCCACTAGACTCAATGAATTGCTAGTGGTCCTGGGACTCCGACATTTGCGCAAGAGCGTGCGGCGAGTGGGATGCAAATGTCGGAGTCGCACCACTAGCTCCCGGCGTCGCCGCCGCGATTGGCGATCTGCCGCAACAGGTCCCAGGAGACCGAGGTCGCCGAGAACATCAGGATCAGCATCGCGGCGGCCAGCCAACTGTAGGGCAGCGCCAGATCGAGCGCGAAACACAGCGCCGAGGTGAGCAGTATGGTGAAGCCGATCACCGAGGACAGGTGCCGGCGCAGCACCCACAGTTCCTTCATCTGCCAGGCATCGTCGCGCATTGCCTGAGCGACGAAGTGGATGAGGACCCAGGCGCCCCACATTCCGGTCGAGGCGAGCGTCACGCCGCCAAACGTGGTCGTGTGGATCTCGGGAAATAGCGCCAGATACGACACCATCATCACGGCGATGTAGTTCTGGAAGGCCTGATCGGCTAGTCGCCGCGACGCGCCGGCGCTCGGCCCGAGCGCCGAGCCGGCGTTGATCGAGACCACGACGAACAACAAGCCGAGCAGCGCCGCCGCAGCGGTTCCGAGCGTGCCGTAAAACAACGACCAGCGGTCCATCGACGCCCGGCCTCATTTGTGCTGCGAAATTAACTGCTTGGCCGTGCGGGAAGTCAAGGCCGCGCGCGGCGTGTAGCTAGTGCACCGTACCCCTCACCCCCTCGATGAAGCGGGCGATTTCGCGGTCGTCCGGATAGAGCTTTGCCAACCGCTCGGCATAGGCCAGTGCCGCTGGGAGATCATTGGCGTCGCGGCTGATCGCCACCAGCGCCGACAGGATGCGCCTGCTCCCGGGCCAGCGCGCCAGCGCACCGTCCAGCACCGCGCGAGCCTCGCCGGACTGCCCCGCCGCATTCAAGGCAATGGCATAGGCGTAGACGTAGGTCTCGTTGGTCCGATCGAGCGCCACAGCCTCGCCCAATTGGACCAGCGCCTCCGGGCTCTGCCTGACCCGGATCAGCGCGAGGCCGAGCGCGTGGCGCAGGTTTGCCGCGGCGGGTTCGACGGCGATCGTGGCGCTGAGGACCGCGACCCCGTCGGCATCGCGCCCCATCTGCCGATAGAGATCGGCAAGATGGATGGCGGCAGGGGCGAACTGCGGCACGAGCTGCAAGGCAGTGCGGAATTCTCGTTCCGCTTCGGCGGCGTTGCCGCGCCGGGCATAGAAGGCGCCGAGCGCCACCCGCGCATCGGGTCGATCGGCGTTGAGGTTTTGCGCCTCGACGAACTCACGCGCTGCCCGCTCGAACGCTGCGCGGTCGGCTGCGGGCTGGCGCGCGCTGGCGACAGCGGCGAGAAGGTCCACCGCGCGAAGGCGGACGCCCCGCACGGGATCGACGAGGAGCGGAGCCGCCAACGGCCAGATCGCTGCTGTGGGCGCCCCCTCCAGCATGTCCAACGCGCCGATCCGCACCATCGGGTCGGGGTCGGCGAGCCCGCTTCGGACCAGACCTAGCAGGTTGGGGGAGAGATAGGGTGCGAGCGCGCCGAGGGCTGAACTTCTGGCAAAGGCGGGCACTTGCGGATCGGCGGCGATCTTTGCCAACAGCGCCTCGGCGTGCGGCGCCTTCTCCCAGGCATCATGGAATGCCAGAGCGTAGTCCTGGAATCCTGGGCGATCGGACCCGCCCCAGGCCTTGATCGCCTCAGCCGCCCATTGCGGCGACTTGTCGGTGTGACAGGCATTGCAGGCATTCGGCGTGCCGAAGCGCACCGACAGGTCCGGTCTCGGGATGCGGAAACCGTGATCGTGGCGCGGATCATCGACCATGTAGACGCGTGTCGGCATGTGGCAGGCGGGGCAGCCTGGCGCCGGCGCAACGTCGGCATGATGGCTGTGCGCCGGCGTCGCGTAGGTTGCCCCGGCGTGGCAGGCCAGACAGAGGCCGTCGGCAGGGGCGGCGAGCTTGCCGCTATGCGGATCGTGGCAGTCGCTGCAGGTGACCCCCTTGGCGAACATCTTGCTCTGTTTGAACGTGCCGTAGGTGTAGACCTCGTCGCGCATCTGCCCGTCCAGGAAATACAGGCCTTCGCGCAGTCCGGACACGATTTGCGTGTCCGACAGCCAGTGTCCCGGCGTCCAGTCCTCGGCGATGGTTGAGCGCCGCTCATGACAGAGACCGCAGGTCTCCACCTCCTTGCGCAAGGACGGCAGCGGCCGTCCCTCGACGGGACTGCCGGTCGCCGGATCGGGCGTCCAGTCAGCTGCCTGCCGGCGTTCGTCAAAGAGCACCGCCAGGCCCTTCGAGGGATCGTCGGGATTAGCGGCGAGGCCAGCGTTGCGGTCGCGCGCCCAGGCGACATGCGCCGAGCCCTTGCCATGGCAGGCCTCGCAGCCGACGCTGATCTCCGCGAAGGTCGTCGCGAATGTGTTCTTCTGCGCGTCGTAAT
>JARLIT010000243.1 GCA_031291575.1 Ancalomicrobiaceae bacterium | reverse complement strand
GCGCTGAGGCCGGAACTGTTGAAGGTGTTCCCGCCGGCCCTGATCGGCCGCCTGGTGGTGATCCCCTACTTCCCGCTGTCGGGCGAAATGCTCGGCGGCATCGTCCGCCTGCAACTGGGCCGCATCGCCAAGCGCATCCGCGACAATCACGACGTCGCCTTCTCTTACGACGACGCGGTGGTCGACTACATCGTTTCCCGCTGCAACGATCCGGATTCCGGCGGCCGCATGGTCGACAACATCATCACCAACACGCTGTTGCCGGCACTCTCCCGCGAGTTCCTGGTGCGCTCGCTCGACAAGACCGAGATCACCGAGGCGCGCGTCAGCATCGACAACGGCGAGTTCGCCTATTCGTGGGTGTGAGTGGCCTTTTGCCGCTCGACAGGATCTCACTTCCGTCATTGCGAGCGTGGCGAAGCAATCCAGAAGTCACACTGAAAAGTCTGGATTGCTTCGCCTTCGGCTCGCAATGACGGAGTTCTATTGCCGCCACAAATGCGCATGGGCGGCAACGCGCTTCTCGATCAGCCGTATCCCATTCGCCGCTTGAAAATCGTGGCCGAAACGCCGATATCAGCGGCAGCTTCCGTCGTGTCCGGCCGCTCGGCCCCGGCGGGCTTTTCCCCTCAACAGCGATCGCAAGAACATCATTCCCATGACCGCAGAAGCATCCCACACGCCATCCGAAAGTCACGAATTCCAGGCCGAGGTCTCCCGCCTGCTGCACCTGATGGTGCATTCGGTCTATTCCAACAAAGACATCTTCCTGCGCGAGCTGATCTCGAACGCCGCTGATGCCTGCGAGAAGCTGCGCTGGCGCGCGCTCTCGGAACCGGGACTGATCGCCGAAGGGGCGCGCCTCGCCATCTCGATCACCGCCGGCGACGGCACGCTGACCATTGCCGACAACGGCATTGGCATGGACCGCGGCGAATTGATCGCTAATTTGGGCACCATCGCCAAGTCCGGCACCAAGGCCTTCCTCGAGCAGATCGCCGACAAGGGCGAAAATTCCCGCCTGATCGGCCAGTTCGGTGTCGGCTTCTATTCCGCCTTCATGGTCGCCGACCTCGTCACGGTCGTCAGCCGCGCCGCCGGCTCAGCCGAAGCCTGGATCTGGCGCTCCAACGGGCTCGGCTCGTTCGAGATCGAGCAGGCGGATCTGGCCGATGCCCCCGAGCATGGCACGCGCGTCACCCTGACGCTGAAGGACGACGCCAAGACCTATGCCGACGGCTTTACGATCGAGCGCATCGTCAAGGAGTATTCCGCCCATGTCCCCGTGCCGATCGAGCTGAAGGCCGGGGAAGCGGACGAGAAGGAGCTGACCGACGGCTCCGCGCTGTGGGCAAAGCCGAAGTCCGAGATCTCCAAGGACGAGTACAAGGACTTCTACGGCACGGTTGGCGGCCAGTGGGACGAGCCGGCCTTGACCATCCACTATCACGCAGAGGGCCGGCACGACTATTCCGTGCTGCTGTTCGTGCCGTCGATGAAGCCGTTCGATCTGTTCGATCCGGCGCGCAAGGGCAAGGTCAAGCTCTACGTGCGTCGCGTCTTCATTTCCGACGAGGTCGAACTCCTGCCCGCTTGGGCCCGTTTCGTGCGCGGCGTCATCGATTCCGAGGACCTGCCGCTCAACCTGTCGCGCGAGATGCTGCAGCACAATCCGGTGCTCGATGCCATCCGCAAGGCGGTGACCACCCGCATCCTGTCGGAGCTCGGCAAGCTCGCCGAAACCGATGCCGAGGCATATGCCAAGGTCTGGGATGCCTTCGGCGCGGTGATCAAGGAAGGCCTCTACGAGGAGCCTGAGCGCCGCGACGACCTGTTCAAGGTCACCCGCTTCAAGACCACCAAGTCGGGCGACGGCTGGCGCTCGCTCGGCGACTACGTCAAGGATCTGAAGGAGAACCAGACCCGCATCTACTACGTGCTGGCTGACAGCCCGGAGCGAGCCGCGGCCAGCCCGCACCTGGAAGGGTTCAAGGCCCGCGACGTCGAGGTGCTGCAGTTGACCGATCCGGTCGACGCCTTCTGGGTCCGCACCGCGCTCGGCTTCGACGGCAAACCGTTCCAGTCGGTGACGCAAGGTGCCTCCGACCTCGACCAGATCCCGGAAACGGAGAAAACCGAGAAGCCCGCCGATGCCGAAAGGGCCGCCGGCGTCGTCGCCTACCTGAAGGAACAGCTGAAGGACCGCGTCGCCGACGTTCGCGCCTCGTCCCGGCTCGCCGAAAGCCCGGTCTGTCTGGTCGCCCCCGATTTCGGGCCCGACAAGCAGTTCGAGAAAATCATGGCACGGCACGAAGGGCTCGGCGCCGCCTCCAAGCCGATCCTCGAGATCAACCCCGCCCACGCCCAGATCGCGGCGATGGCCAAGCGCTTGGAGGCTGGCGACACGGCCGCTTTGGAAGACGCCGCCATCATCCTCCTCGGCCAGGCGAAGATCCTCGATGGCGAGGCCCCCGACGATCCGGCCGACTTCGCCCGCCGCCTCGGTCGCGTCTTGACCGCTCAGCTCGGCTGAACCAGCCGTCAGCGCCGATTTCGCACCCGTGCCGCCCTAACCGGCGGCATGGGTGCGCCATCGCCTGCTCAGCGCGGGGACGGCATCCTCCAGAAATCGTCGTAGATGGTGGCGCTCGAGTAGGCGTGTGCGCGCAAGAATGCGCGCGTCGCCTCACTCATGCCCTCATCCGGCGAAAAGCCCGATTGTCCGAGCCCGAGCCGGCCGCCGGCCACCCGGAAGCCGGCGAATTCGACGAGCGTCGGAAAGATGTCGAACTGGTTCAGCGTCTTGCGGCACGGCAGCACGTCTCTCGTCGAGACGAACCGGTTGTAGAGCTTGCGCGTCTCCCAGGGTGCATCGGTGCTTGCGGCGATGCCGCTCGGCCCCGGATGATCGCCGATGATGGCGATATCGGTCGTATCCAGATAGCCGCGGTCGCCGAGCGCAGCGATGAACGAGCCGATCGCCTCGGCCGAGTGCTCGACGACATCGGCATAGCTCGGATGGGGCTTCTGCACGAGAAGGCTCGGCGGCGGGCAACCGCGCGGCCCGTGCGTGTCGCAGGTCACGATATAGACGAGATGGTTCTGGCCGGCCGCATTCAGCGCCTTCAGCTCGTCGAGCGCGTGCCCGAACAGGTCTTCGTCGAACAGACCCCATTCGCCGAGCGGCACCCGCCGTCGCCCGATCAATTCGTCAAGACCGTAGATCCGGTCGAAGCCGTGGCCGCCGAAAATCGCGTTGAAGTTGTGAAAGCGCGCCGGGTGGCCCTGCATGGCGACGCAGGTGTAGCCGCGCTGCTTCAGGATGTCGCCCAGTCCCACGACATTCGGCATAAATTGCCCTGCCTCGTTCAGGCGGCGGAAATTGCGGACCATTTCCTTCGACGGGTAGAACGGGGCGCCGAACAGATAGGCCAGTTCGGCGCTCGCCGTCCATGTCACGCCGGCACACGGGTCGATCCCGGCGAACGAGCATCCAGGCAGCTCATCGAGCGGCTTCAACAGGTTGCGGCCGAACCGGTCGGCATCGCGAAAGCTCGCCTCGTACGATTCGGCCTGGATGACGATCAGGTTCCTGCGCCCGACTTCCGTCACGGCGACCGTCCGCGGCGCGACATAATGGCGCGAAACGTCGGCGTTCGGCCGTTGCAGGAGGGGCGAGCGGGCGAAGTACATGCCGATCGAGACGAGCAGGACGGCACAGAACAGCGCGAAGACGGCGCCATCCAAGCCGGCACGGTGAAATGCCGTCACCCAATCCTGCAACAATCGACAAATCGCGTCGTTGAGAAGGATGAAATACAGGCCCGCGAGCACCCCAGCGCTCAGCAGCGGTTTTCGGACACAATTCTTCATGAAATCCGCATAGAAGATGCGGTTTGCCTTGAGTGCCGGTGCCAAACCGACCGTGATATTGAAGAAAACCATAATCCGATCAGGCTTGCCGAAGTTTCTGTATAGATACCGGCGAAACTGATAGAGCGACATCGATAGAAATAGGGTCGCAAAGAGCGCCAGGCTTCCAAATAGACTGTCAGAGGACATGATCGAGCTTCATCTGGAGGCAACGGAAAGGATCGGCAAGAGCCGAGCCCAGCCGGATCGAAGCGACCGTTACCGTCACCGCCCGTGCAGGTGAACGACTTCAGGGCATGCCCGTTCCGGCGCATGCCGCGGTCCGAGCCGGACGTGCCTGGACAATCATATCGGTGTCATTGCCGAATTCAAAGCGCGGCCCGGTTCAGATAACTGCCGGTCGTCCGGCCGAGCCCGGCCCGTGTGCCTTGCCAAGCGCGGATGTGCCGAACGCGCCTGCAAATGTCGTGGGCGAAGCGCCGGTCGCTCTGGAACCCTTACCCGCTTCGTGGTCTTATCATGCCGGTCAGCCCGACCGTGCCGGTGAGCGCTTCTGACCGGCGCCGGACAGCGTCGACCGTATCGTGCGCCAAGACGAGCAAAGACGATGGATTACGTCATCATGGCAGCGTTGGCGGCGGTCGCCATCGTGCTGTTTCTGGGCCTCGGGAACATGCTCAGGGGCGGCAGTGCCAACCGCTCGCAGAAGCTGATGCGCTGGCGCGTCATCCTGCAATTCTTCGCCATCATCGTGGTGATGCTGGTCTTATGGCTGCGCGGACATGGTCCGGGCTGAGATCTCCCGTACTTCGCCACACGACTCGGCCCCCGCCCCTATTCGGCGGCGACGTCGCGACGCCCGAAGCGGCGCTCGATATAGGCTTCGACGATGGTCCTGAACTCCGCCACGATCCCGTCGCCGCGCAACGTCGTTACATGCTCGCCGTCGATGTAGACGGGTGCGGCGGGATGTTCGCCGGTGCCGGGGAGGGAGATGCCGATGTCGGCGTGCTTGGATTCGCCGGGTCCGTTGACGATGCAGCCCATTACAGCAAGGTTCAGCGCTTCGACGCCCGGATACTTCTCCCGCCAGACCGGCATCGAGGTGCGGATATAGTCCTGCACGTCGTGGGCGAGTTCCTGGAACACTGTCGACGTGGTGCGCCCGCAGCCGGGGCATGCCGCGACGATCGGCACGAACGAGCGGAAGCCCATGGTCTGCAACAGTTCCTGCGAGGCGATCACCTCTTTGGTCCGATCGCCGCCCGGCTCAGGGGTCAGCGAATAGCGGATGGTGTCGCCGATCCCCTGCTGCAACAAGAGACCCATGGCGGCGGAAGAAGCGACCAGCCCCTTCGACCCCATGCCGGCTTCGGTCAAGCCCAGGTGCAGCGCGTAATCCGAGCGCTTGGCGAGTTCGACGTAGACCGCGACCAGATCCTGCACCTGACTGACCTTGGCCGACAGGATGATGCGGTCGCGCGCGAGGCCGATCGTCTCGGCGCGAGCGGCGGAGAGCAGCGCCGACTGCACGATCGCCTCATGCATCACCTCGCGCGCCGAACGGGGCGCGGCCGCACGAGAGTTCTCGTCCATCAGATGGGTGAGGAGCTCCTGGTCGAGCGAACCCCAGTTGACGCCGATGCGGACCGGCTTGCCGTAGCGGATGGCCATCTCGACGATCTCGGCAAACTGCGTGTCGCGCTTCACCTTGAAGCCGACGTTGCCGGGATTGATGCGATATTTGTCGAGCGTCTCGGCGCAGGCGGGATGATCGGCGAGGAGCTTGTGACCGATGTAATGGAAGTCGCCGACGAGCGGCACCTCGACGTTCCATTTCAACAGCCGCTCGCGGATATGCGGTACGGCGCTGGCCGCCTCATCGCGATCGACGGTGATGCGCACCAATTCCGAACCGGCACGGGCGAGCGCCGCGACCTGGGCGGCCGTCGCTTCGATGTCCGCCGTGTCGGTATTGGTCATCGACTGGACGACGATCGGATTGTCGCCACCGACCTTCACGCCGGCGACATCGACGGCAACGGTTCTATGGCGGGCAAGCGGCGCGGCGAGAAAGGTCATGGACGGCTCCGAATTCGCTTCCCCGCCACATGGGCCAGCGAGGAGCATCCGTCAAGCCATGTCGCGCGCATGCGGCGAACACATGGCCGCCTCGGGCCGGATGCGACCGAAATGGCCGGATGCCCGGATCCGTCGCTTTGCCCACATCGCGAGCCGAAGGCACCGTGTCATCCCGGCAAAAGCCGGCATCCACCGTCCCCTCCGCCAGAAAGGACAGCCGAAAAGGGCCCGATCTTGCTGCGCCGGCCTGCCCGTTGCACCGACATTGGATCCCGGCTTGCGCCGGGATGACACCCCAACCGAACGGATGCGTCGGGCGGAAGTACCGGCCGGATCACACCCGCCGTTCGACCAGCATCTTCTTGATTTCGGCGATGGCCTTCGCCGGATTGAGACCCTTCGGGCAGGTGTTGGCGCAGTTCATGATGGTGTGGCAGCGGTACAGCCGGAACGGATCCTCCAGATCGTCGAGCCGCTCGCCGGTCGCCTCGTCGCGGCTGTCGGCGAGCCAGCGATAGGCCTGTAACAAGACCGCCGGCCCGAGGTAGCGGTCGCCGTTCCACCAGTAGCTCGGACAGGACGTCGAGCACGAGGCGCACAGGATGCACTCGTACAGGCCGTCGAGCTTCTGCCGGTCGTCATGGCTCTGCAGCCATTCGGTCTGCGGCGTCGGCGACACCGTCTTCAGCCACGGTTCGATCGAGCGGTGCTGCGCGTAGAACGTTGTCAGATCCGGCACCAGATCCTTGATCACCGGCAGGTGCGGCAAGGGATAGATTTTGACCGTGCCCTTGATCTCGTCCATGCCCTTGGTGCAGGCGAGCGTGTTGAGCCCGTCGATGTTCATGGCGCAGGAGCCGCAAATGCCTTCGCGGCAGGAGCGGCGGAAGGTCAGCGTCGGGTCGACCTTGTTCTTGATGTAGAGGAGCCCGTCGAGGACCATCGGTCCGCAATCATCGAGGTCGATGAAGAACGTGTCGAGCCGCGGGTTTTCGGCGTCGTCCGGGCTCCAGCGATAGACCTGATACTCGCGCACGTGTTTGGCTGCGGTCGGCTTCGGCCAGACCTTGCCCTTTTTGACGACGGAGTTCTTGGGAAGTGTGAATTCGACCATGATCACCAAGCCTTCGTTGCAAGCGCGAGTTCGAGCCTCTTGCCGACGTCATTGCCAGTCGCGGGGCGGGTACGCCGAAGCCGGCGCCTCAATACACCCGCGCCTTCGGTTCGATGTAGGCGATGTCGTTCGACATCGTGTAGCTGTGCACCGGCCGGTAGTCGATCTTCACCGACTTCGACGCATCGTCCGCCCAGGCCAGAGTATGCTTCATCCAGTTGGCGTCATCGCGGTTGGGGAAGTCTTCGCGCGCATGCGCGCCGCGGCTTTCCTGCCGATTGGCGGCCGAATCCATGGTGACGACGGCTTGTGAGATGAGGTTGTCGAATTCGAGCGTCTCGACGAGGTCCGAGTTCCAGATCAGCGACCGGTCGGTGACGCCGACGTCGGCGATGCCGGCCCAGACCTCGTGGATGTGCTTCCGGCCCTCGCTCAGCACCTCGCCGGTGCGGAACACCGCGCAGTTCGACTGCATGGTCTTCTGCATGGCGAGGCGCAGTTCGGCCGTCGGCGTGCCGCCCTTGGCGGTGCGGTATTTGTCCAGCCGGGTCAGCGCCAACTCGCCGGCGCCCGCCGGCAATTCGGCTTGCCGTGCTCCGGTCGTGATGTCCTCGGCGCACTTCAACGCTGCGGCACGGCCGAACACGACGAGGTCGATCAGCGAATTCGAGCCGAGCCGGTTGGCGCCGTGTACCGAGACGCAGGCCGCCTCGCCGATCGCCATCAGGCCGGGAACGACCGTATCCGGGTTGCCGTCCCTGAGGGTGACGACCTCGCCATGATAGTTGGTCGGGATGCCGCCCATGTTGTAGTGCACCGTCGGCAGGATCGGGATCGGCTCCTTGGTCAGGTCGACGCCGGCGAAGATCTTGGCCGATTCGGTAATGCCGGGCAGCCGCTCGGCCAGCACCGCCGGATCCAGATGGCTAAGGTGCAGGTGGATATGGTCCTTGTTCTTGCCGACGCCACGGCCCTCGCGGATCTCGACGGTAATCGAGCGCGACACGACATCGCGTGAAGCGAGGTCCTTGGCAGAGGGCGCATAGCGCTCCATGAAGCGTTCGCCCGCCGAGTTGGTCAGGTACCCGCCCTCGCCGCGCGCGCCTTCGGTGATCAAGACGCCGGCACCGTAGATGCCGGTCGGATGGAACTGCACGAACTCCATGTCCTGCAACGGTAGCCCGGCCCGCAACACCATGGCGTTGCCGTCGCCTGTGCAGGTGTGAGCCGAGGTACAGGAGAAATAAGCCCGTCCGTAGCCGCCGGTGGCGAGCACGGTCTTCTGCGCCCGGAAGCGGTGCAGCGTGCCGTCTTCCAAGCAAAGCGCCACGACGCCGCGGCAGGCGCCCTCCTCGTCCATGATCAGGTCGATGGCGAAATATTCGACGAAGAACTCGGCGCCGTACCGGAGCGACTGGCCGTAGAGCGTGTGCAGCATGGCGTGACCGGTGCGGTCGGCGGCCGCGCAGGTGCGCTGGGCGATGCCCTTACCGTAGTCGGTGGTCATGCCGCCGAACGGGCGCTGGTAGATCTTGCCGTCCTCGGTGCGGGAGAACGGCACGCCCCAGTGCTCTAGTTCATAGACGGCGGTCGGGGCGTGACGGACCAGATACTCGATGGCGTCCTGGTCGCCGAGCCAGTCGGACCCTTTCACCGTGTCGTACATGTGGAAGCGCCAGTCGTCGCGCCCCATGTTGCCGAGCGAAGCGGCGACGCCGCCCTGCGCCGCCACCGTGTGGCTGCGGGTCGGGAACACCTTGGTGATGCAGGCCGTCTTCAGCCCCGCTTCGGAGGCGCCGGTAACCGCCCTCAGCCCCGCGCCGCCGGCCCCGACCACCACCACGTCGAAGGTGTGGTCGATGAACTTGTAGGCCACGCCGCCTGCCGAAGGTGCCGCGCCAATGGTGCCGTTTTCAGCCATGGTCTGTCCGTCGTGGTTTCGCCCTGCCGGCCCATCGCCAATTGTGCGAAGCGGGCCCGCGCCGTGCGGTGTTGAAGTTCATGAAGCGACTGCCATTGGTCGGCACCGGCGGCTCAGCCGCCAGGTCCTGCCTCAATGGCCGATGGCGATCTTGGCGACCGCGAGGATCGTACCGATACCGACGAAATAGGAGAACAGCGTGTTGCCGAGAAGCAGCACCGTCTTCATCGCGGCGCCGTGGATGTAGTCTTCGATGATCACCTGCACGCCGAGCTTCATGTGGATGAGGCCAGCAATGACCATGGCGATCAGCACCGTCGCTGTGATCGGCTTGGCGATGTGCGACACCGCCGTCTCATAGGGAGCGCTGGTGTTGAGGACGATGAAGGCGATGAAGTAGACGACGAGCGGAACGAGCGCCACGGCCGTCAACCGCTGCATCCAGAAATGGCCGGTACCCTCCTTGGCGGAGCCGAGACCGCGGACTTTGGCGAGGGGAGTGCGCATTGATGTCTCTCCTTCTTGGCTCAGCGGACGGCGTAGCCGACAACCCAGACGACAAGCGTCAGACCAACCGAAAGGGCGATGGAGGCGATCGCCATGCCCTCGCGAGATTTCGGCCCGAAGCCCAGGCCGAAGTCCCAGACGAAGTGCTTGAGCCCTCCGATCAGATGATGAATCAGCGCCCAGGTATAACCGAACAGGATCAGCCGTCCGACGAACGAGCCGAAGATCCATTGCGCCCGATCGTATCCGCCCTTGCTCGAGGCCGCCGATATCAGCCAATAGGCGATGAGCAGCGTGCCGAAATAGAGACCGGTCCCGGTGACACGGTGCAGGATCGACATCGTCATGGTCCACGACCACCTGTAGACCTGAAGATGCGGCGACAGCGGCCGTTGCCCTGTCGTGGACTTGCTCTCGATCGTCGACATGCGCCCTCGCGTTCCCTTCGGCGTCCGGCGCGGCAACGGACGTCCGATGTCCGTGGCGGCAGACCCCGCACATTGCAGCTCGCGTCGGACGATCCGTCGGCAGGGCCGGCCAAAGCCGAAGCCCGGGAAATTTGCCGATCGATCCGTTCGACAGACGCAGGCGGAGCGGCACGGCCCCGGCGGCGAATAGGTTTTTATCCAGATTGACGCTCTGCGTCAAAAGGCCAAAGGGCTTAGGCAGGCCGGAATGGATCTTTCTTTCGCGTATCAGCGCCGCATCCGCGACATGGCGGACAGCACCGTTTCTGAGCCGCAGACCGTTGCGTACTCCCCGTCCAGCGCCGCCATGAATAGTGCCTGCACGTCGTCGGCCGGCCAGCGTCTTCCCCGCCGATCGACGATATCGACGGACCAGGTCGCATCTTCAGCCAGGATGACGCGAAAGCCGAGACAGGCGGCGTGACGAACCGTCGCATCGATCGAATTCTGGGTGAGAACGCCGGCGATCACCAGCGTCGTATGCCCGCCGGCCTCCAGCAGGGCCTCCAATCCGGTGCCGACGAAGGCGTCGGCCGTCGTCTTTCCGACGACCGCCTCGCCCGCCAGCGGCGCCACGTCCGCCTTGAAGTCGTGCCCCGGCTGGCCCGGGCGATAGGGCGAATTCGGCTCGACCGAATCGTGCCGAACGTGAATCAGCTTCAGTCCGCGCCCGCGCCAGGCCGCGATGAGCGCTGCCGCATTCGCCTCGGCCCTCGGGTTATTGCGCGGCCCCCATTTCGGGTGGTCGATCGCCTGTTGCAGGTCGATGATCATCAACACCGTGTCGCGCGGCAGTCTCAACATCGCCTGGGTCTCCTCAGCCGCGGTCCGTCCCGCGCTGGCGCTGGTAGATAGCGAGATCGATCGCCGGCGCTTTGCCCGTCAGTCGGGTCAGGATCATATGCGCTTGGCCGCGATGATGCGTCTGGTGATTGAAGCAATG